>JBKPHH010000031.1:0-24149 GCA_046729795.1 Actinomycetota bacterium
AGCTGACCGCCGACCTGCTCGAGCGCACGGTTGGCCCGACCAAGCAGGCGCTCGAGGACGCCGGCATCCAGGCGTCCGGGATCGACCACGTCGTCCTCGTCGGCGGCATGACCCGCATGCCGGCCGTCGTCGACAAGGTCAAGGACCTGATCGGCAAGGACCCGCACAAGGGCGTCAACCCGGACGAGGTCGTCGCCGTCGGCGCGGCCATCCAGGCCGGCGTCCTCAAGGGCGAGGTCAAGGACGTGCTGCTCCTGGACGTCACTCCGCTGTCGCTCGGGATCGAGACGAAGGGCGGTGTGTTCACCAAGCTGATCGACCGGAACACCACGATCCCGACGAAGAAGTCGGAGGTCTTCTCGACCGCCGAGGACAACCAGCCCTCCGTCGAGGTGCACGTCCTCCAGGGCGAGTCCGAGATGGCGCTCTACAACAAGACGCTGGGCAAGTTCCAGCTGGTCGGGATCCCCCCCGCGCCGCGCGGCATGCCGCAGATCGAGGTCACCTTCGACATCGACGCGGACGGGATCATCCACGTGTCCGCGAAGGATCTCGGCACGGGCAACGAGCAGCGCATCCGCATCGAGGGCGGCTCGGGCCTGAAAGAAGAAGAGGTCCAGCAAATGATCCGCGAGGCCGAGGGGCACGCGGAGGAGGCGCACAGGCTGCGCGAGCTGGCCGACGCCCGTAACCAGGCCGAGAACCTCGCCTACCAGACCGAGCGTACGCTCAAGGAGCACCGCGACAAGCTCGACGAGGCCGACGCCTCGACGATCGAAGGTCGGATCATGGAGCTCCGCGGCGTGCTCGAGAGCGACGACGTGGGCGAGATCCGCGCCAAGACCGAGGCGCTGCAGGAGGCGACGCAGAAGCTCGCCGAGGCCGTCTACGCTCAGGCGACCGCGCAGCAGCAGGCGGCGGCTTCGGGTGGCGACGGTAACGGCGCGGCCTCCGACGACGAGGTCGTCGAGGCCGAGGACGCCGAGATTGTCGACGAGGAGGCCAAGACTTAATGTCGATCCCCCTCATCGCATCTCGCACTCGCGAACTGGCTGCGAAGCGTCGCCTCGCTGCGTCCTCGGTCGCACCCGTAGCCTCCGGCTACGCGCGCTCCCTGCGTCCTTGCGACGCTCGCTTCTCGCGGCTCGCGAGCACGATCTCCTCAGAGGAAGATCGCCCGTGACCGAAGAGCAGGAGGTCCGCGACGAGGAACAGTCGGTCGAGGATCGTCTGGCTGAAGCGGAAGCAAAGGCCGAAGAGCATCTCGACGACCTAAAACGCCTCGCCGCTGAGTTCGACAACTACCGCAAGCGGGCCGCGCGTGAGAAAGGCGAGCTGGTCGCGCGCCCCCACGAGCGGCTGGTCAAGGAGCTCCTGCCTGTGCACCACGACCTCGCGCGCCCGCTCGAGGCGGCCGAGCAGCACGAGGAGGCGAAGCTGGAGGAGGGCGTCCGGCTCGTGCATCGGGCGCTGGAGGCAGCGCTCGAGCGCGAGGGGCTCGCCGAGGTCGAGATCGACGGCAAGTTCGATCCGCACGTCCACGAGGCCTTGCTCTCCCAGCCGTCGGACGCCGAGGAAGGCTCCGTGATCGAGGTGCTACAGAAGGGCTACAAGCTCGGCGACCGCGTGCTGCGGCCGGCCCGCGTGGTGGTGGCCGCGCCCAAGGAGACGAGTGGCGACAACGCCTAAAGACCTGTACGGCGTCCTCGGCGTCTCGAAAAACGCGTCGGCCGACGAGATCAAGAAGGCCTACCGCAAGCTCGCCCGCGAGTTCCATCCCGACCGGAACCCGGGCGACGCCGAGGCGGAGGCGCGCTTCAAGGAGGTGCAGGGCGCCTACGACGTCCTCTCGGATCCCGAGAAGCGCAAGCAGTACAACGCCTTCGGCTCCGCCGACGGGCGCGCGGGCTTCCAAGGCGGTAACTTCAACTTCTCCGACTTCGACTTCGGAAACGTCGATCTCGGCGACATCTTCGGCGGGATGTTCGGCGGCCGGGGCCGCCAGCGGCAGGAGCGCGGCCGGCGGGGCAACGACGTCGAGGTGCAGGTGAACCTCTCGTTCGAAGACTCGCTCAAGGGGATCGAGACCAAGATTCCGGTCGAGCTCGAGACCGCCTGCCGCGAGTGCGGCGGCTCGGGAGCGCAGCCGGGGACGGCGCCGATCGTCTGCCCCGAGTGCAAGGGGCGCGGAGTGATCGCGGAGAGCCAGGGGTTCTTCGCGCTTTCGCAGCCGTGCCCGCGCTGCCGCGGCAACGGCACCGTGATCGAGCAGCCGTGCTCGAACTGCCGCGGCACGGGCCGGGAGCGCCGAACGAAGCGCTACACAGTCAAGATTCCGGCCGGCGTCAAGGACGGCACGCGGATTCGCCTGAAGGGCAAGGGCGAGGCCGGCTACGGCGGCGCCGAGGCGGGCGATCTCTACGTCGTCACGCGGGTCGCCGAGTCGCCGACCTATACCCGCAAGGGCAACGATCTGGTCGTCGACGTGCCCGTGCCGTTCGCGGACGCGGCGCTCGGCTCGACCGTCGAGGTGCCGACGCCGGAGGGCCCGGTTTCGCTGAAGGTGAAGCCGGGCACCCAGGACGGCAAGCTCCTGCGGATCCGCGGCCGCGGCGCGCCGAAGCTCACGGGCGGCGGGAAGGGCGACGTCCTCGCGCGCGTGAAGGTCGAGGTGCCGAAGCGCTTGAACAAGAAGCAGCGCGAGCTGCTCGAAGAGCTGCGGAAGGTCTCGTGATGCGGAGGGTCTTCAACCATCTGCTCACGTACGCGCTCTCGCCCGTGGGGACACTGATCAACACCGTGGGCCTGATCGCCGCGCTGATCCTGCTCGGCGCGGATCCCGGCCGGCCGGTGTTCTGGCTGATCGTGGCGATCTTCCTCGGCTCGTCGGCGATGCTCGATCTCCGCACCTATCGCGCGCGCCGGCGGCTCGGGCTGAGTGCGTACGAGGCGACCGAAGCCATGACGAACAAGATCTGGGGCGAGCCCGAGGAGCAGGAGCAAGGGTGATCGACGACCGGCCGCGCTACATGATCTCGATCGCCGCCGAGCTCGTCGGGATGCACCCGCAGACGCTGCGGATCTACGAGAGCAAAGGTCTCGTCAGCCCGAAGCGCACGGCAGGCAATACGCGCCTGTACTCCGAAGCCGACCTCGACCGGCTGAAGCTGATCCAGCGGCTGACGAACGAGCTCGGGCTCAACCTCGCGGGCGTCGAGGTCGTGATCCGGCTCGAGGACGAGCTCCGCAAGGCGCACGAGCGAATCGAGCGGCTGCAGCAGCGGCTCCGCGACGAGATTCAGGAGGTGCACCGGCAGTACCGGCGCGACCTCGTTCCCTACGAAGAACCCCGATTCCCCGCACCGAGATGGACTTCAACAGGCTCACGCTGAAAAGTCAGGAAGCCGTCGCGGCCGCGCAGGAGCTGGCGCGCCGGATGGGCAACCCGGAGCTCTACCCGGAGCACCTGGTACTTGCGCTGCTCGACCAGGAGCTGCCGCGCGAGCTCGTTCCCAACCCGGACGAGTTGCGGGCACAGGCCGAGGCCGCGCTTCGCGCGAAGCCGTCGACCGAGGGCGCCCAGCAGCAGCCGTCGGTGTCGAAGGCGTTCAGCGACGCGCTCGACCGCGCCTTCGACGAGGCGCGCCGGATGGAAGACGAATACGTCTCAACCGAGCATCTGCTGCTGGCGCTCGACGTCGTCCCGCGCGACCAGCTCGAGGCGAAGATCAAGGCCGTCCGCGGCGGCCAGCGCGTCACCTCCCAGGATCCCGAAGAGACGTACCAGGCGCTCGAGAAGTTCGGCCGCGACCTGACGGAGCTCGCGGAGCAGGGCAAGCTCGACCCGGTCATCGGTCGCGACGAGGAGATCCGGCGCGTGATCCAGGTGCTCTCGCGCCGCACGAAGAACAACCCGGTGCTGATCGGCGAGCCCGGCACGGGCAAGACCGCAATCGTCGAGGGGCTCGCCCAACGGATCGTCGCCGGCGACGTTCCGGAGGGGCTCAAGGGCAAGCGCGTCTGGGCGCTCGACATCGGCTCCCTGCTCGCCGGCTCGAAGTACCGCGGCGAGTTCGAGGAGCGGCTGAAGGCCGTGCTCCAGGAGATCAAGAGCGCCGAGGGCGAGATCATCCTGTTCATCGACGAGCTGCACACGATCGTCGGCGCTGGCGCCGCCGAGGGCGCCGTCGACGCGGGGAACATGATGAAGCCGATGCTCGCGCGCGGGGAGCTGCGCGCGGTCGGCGCAACGACGCTCGACGAGTACCGTAAGCATGTCGAGAAGGACGCGGCGCTCGAACGCCGCTTCCAGCCGATCTTCGTCGGCGAGCCCTCCGTGGCGGACACGATCGCGATCCTGCGCGGGCTCACGGAGCGGTACGAGGCGCACCACGGCGTGCGTATTCGCGACGCGGCGCTGGTCGCGGCCGCCGTGCTCTCCGACCGCTACATCGCCGACCGCTTCTTGCCGGACAAGGCGATCGACCTCGTCGACGAGGCCGCGTCGCGGCTGCGGATGGAGATCGACTCGTCGCCGCTCGAGCTGGACGAAGCCGAGCGGCGCGTGCGCCAGCTCGAGATCGAGCTCGCGGCGATGGCGAAGGAGTCGAAGGACGTCAAGGAGCCCCTCGAGCGCGAGCTCGCGGAGGCGAAGGAGCGGCGCGGCGAGCTCGCGGCCCGGTGGTCGACGGAGAAGGAGGCGCTCGAGCGGGTCAAGGAGATCATGGCCCGCATCGACTCGCTGCGGATGGAGGCCGAGCGCGCCGAGCGGCAGGGCGATCTCCAGCGCGTCGCCGAGATCCGCTACGGCGAGCTGCCCGAGCTCGAGAAGGAGCTCAGCGAGCGGGACGGCGCCGTTCCGACCAGCGAGCCGATGGTCAAGGAGGAGGTGGACGAGGACGACGTCGCCGCCGTCGTGGCGCGCTGGACCGGGATCCCGGTCGACCGGCTGCTCGAGGGCGAGACGGAGAAGCTCATCCACATGGAGGAACGGCTGCACGAGCGCGTCGTCGGCCAGGACGAGGCGGTCGAGGCGGTTGCAAACGCACTTCGGCGCGCGCGGTCAGGCCTGCAGGATCCGAACCGGCCCATCGGCTCCTTCGTCTTCCTCGGCCCGACCGGGGTCGGCAAGACCGAGCTCGCCCGCGCGCTGGCCGAGTTCATGTTCGACGACGAGCGGGCCATGGTTCGCCTGGACATGTCCGAGTACCAGGAGCGGCACACGGTCGCACGGCTCGTCGGCGCTCCGCCGGGCTACGTGGGCTACGAGGAGGGCGGCCAGCTGACCGAAGCGGTGCGGCGGCGCCCGTACTCCGTCGTCCTGCTCGACGAGATCGAGAAGGCGCACAACGAGGTCTTCGACGTGCTGCTGCAGATCCTCGACGACGGCCGGCTGACCGACGGCCAGGGCCGCACGGTCGACTTCCGCAACACAGTGATCATCATGACCTCGAACCTCCGCTCGCCCGATGCGCTGCGCGACGTCTTCCGCCCCGAGTTCCTGAACCGGATCGACGAGATCATCGAGTTCCAGCCGCTCTCGCGCGAGCAGCTGGCGGAGATCGTCGAGCTGCAGCTCGAGCGGGTGCGCGTGCGCCTCGCCGAGCGCGGGATCTCGATCGAGCTCACGGACGCGGCCAAGGAGGCGCTCGTCGAGGCCGGCTGGGATCCGACCTACGGCGCCCGGCCGCTCAAGCGGGCGATCCAGCGGCTGGTCGAGAACCCGCTCGCGCTGCGGCTGCTCGAGGGCGACTTCGCGGAAGGCGACACGGTTCGGGTCGACGCCATCGACGGGGAGCTCGGCTTCGAGCAGGCGAAGCCGGCCGAGCCGGCCGCGGCCTAGTCCACGTCCGGGAAATAATCGGCCTCGCCCTCGACGGCGGGCGCGCCGACGATGAAGAACAGCACGTCCTCGTCGCCGTCGTTCCGCAGCTGGAGCGGCGTCCCAGGCTGGACCGCGCACACGCTGCCGCGCGGGAGCTCGAGCCGCTCGGGCGGATCGCCCAGGTCGATCGCAGCGGTTCCCTCGAGCACGACGAAGAGTTCTTCCTGGTCGCGTTCGGCGTGGCGCATCCCTTTCGTCCCCGGCGGGTAGCGCCAGAAGCGCGCCCTTGTCTGCGTAAGGTCGTCGGAGATGCCCGCGAGCATCCGGCCGCTGCCGTCGCCGCGGTCGGCGAACTCGAGCTCGTCCGGGCGGAAGACGGCGAAGTCCACCGGACGATTCTTGCATTCGGCTCCGTCTTCAGAACGGCACGGACCTGGCCACCTACTCGCTCACCGGCGTCTTCGTGAGCTCCGTCGGCCACGAGATCGGCTCGGCGGCGTAGGCACCGAGAAGCTGACGCTGCGCTACAACGGAGTTCAGTACAGGAGCTAGCGTTCGGCGGGTGGCCGAGAAGCTTCCGCCGCCGCTGCCTCCCGAGACCCGCACCGTCGGCCAGCTGGTCGCGGAGACGATTCGGTTCTACGGCCGCCACTTCTGGAAGGTTCTTCCGCTCGGGCTGAGCGTCGCGGTGATCAATCAACTGACGTGGAATAGCTCGACCGTCGACGACGCGCTTATCGTTGCCGCTGCTTCGCCGCTAATGGCGGCAGCGTACGTACGGGCTTCGATGCTCGTGCTCGAGGTGCGTCCCTCCGTGCTGCGACTCTCGACCGCTGTCGCCGTCGGCGCCGCCCTCTTCTTGCCCGCGGCCTTCTTGGCGTTGCTCTTTGTGCTGCCGGCGCTCGCGTGGCTCGCGCTGGTTGGTCTTGCCGTCCCAGTTCTCCTGTGCGAGCCACTCGGGCCGATGGCGGCTATCCGTCGCGCGAGAGAGTTGGCGCTCGCCGATTACGTCCATGTCCTGGGAGGCATCGCCACGCTGGTCATCCTCGTCTTCGTGACGAAAGGGAGTCTCGTGATCGCGCTCCACGGCTCGGGTAATCAGACGAAGCATGTGGCGGCATTCCTCGCCGACCTCGTCATCTCGCCGATCCTGTTCGTCGGCACGGCATTGCTCTACTTCGACCAACGCGCCAGGTTAGAGTCGCGCCATGCCGACCTTCATCCTGCTGTCAAACCTGACCGTCCAAGGCGTGCAGACGCTGAAGTCGAACCCCGAGCGGCTCCGCGAGGTCAACCGTGACGTCGAGGAGCTCGGCGCCAAGGTCATCCATCAATGGGCCACGCTCGGCGCCTTCGACTTCGTAAACGTCGTCGAGGCGCCCGACGAAGCGACGATCGCGCGCGTCTCGGTTGCCCTCGGTGCCCGCGGTAGCGCGCGGCTCCAGACGCTGCCCGCCTTGACGATCGACGAGTTCCTGGGCGCGCTCGAGTAGTTAAAGGAGGGCTTGACGAAACAGTGTCTGGGTCGCCAGGCCGCGCTGCTCGCCCCGATGCTGCGTCCTCGGTCGCGCCCGTATTTATCCAATACGAACGCTCCCTGCGTCCTTGCCTCGAAACGAGCATCACGCCCCGGCGACGAGCACCGTTCCGCCAAGCCCTCCTAGGCGTTCGCGGCCGCGACGGCCACCTCGGCTGCCAGCGTCGCGTTCGCGAGCACGAGCTCCTTGTTCACCTCGACCGTGCGCCCGTCGCTCGCGCGGTGCAGATAGGCGAGGGCGAACGGCGTGAGCTCTTGCCCCGAGACCCCCTGCGCGCGGGCGGCCTCGAGCGCCTTGTGCACCATCGGCTCGATGTCGTGGATGCTCGTGTCGGGCGGGCGCGCGAGCAGCATGCCGCCGAGGCCGAGGCTCCAGTGCGCCTGGGCGAACCGCGCGGCTTCCTCCGCGGATTCGACGCGTGCGGAGACCCGCGGCCCGCCGGCGGCGACGTAGAAGCGCGGCAGCGTGTCGGTTTGCCAGCCGACCACGGGAACGCCGAGCGTCTCCAGCACCTCTGCGGTCGCGGGCACGTCCAGCAGCGACTTCATCCCGGCGGCGACGACGAGCACTTGCGTTCGCGCGAGCTCAGTCAGGTCTGCGGAAACGTCCGGCGGAACCGGGAAGCCGCGGTGCACGCCGCCGAGACCTCCGGTCGAGATGAACCGGATCCCCGCCGCTCGGCAGGCCGCCATTGTCGCCCCGGCGGTGGTCGCGCCGACCTCGCCGCTTGCCACGCATGCGCCGAGGTCGCGCGGGCCGGCTTTCCGGACCGAGCCGTCGAAGCGCTCCAGCTCCGCCCGCTCGAGGCCGACCCGAACGGCGCCGTCGAGTACCCCCACCGTGGCGGGAACAGCGCCGGCCTCGCGAATGAGCCGCTCGGACTCGAGGCCGATTGCGATCCCCTCGCCGCCCGGAAGCCCATGGGCGATCAGTGTCGTCTCGAGCGCCACGACCGGCCGGCCGATCGCGAGCGCGGTCTCGACCTCCGGTGCGAGCCGGATCACGGCATCGCCCCCAGCGTCGCGACGCACCGGGCCGCCGCCTCGAGCCCGAGCTCCGGGCCACCCAGCAGGTAGCCGGCGGCAAATGCGTCGCCTGCTCCCGTCGAGTCGACGACGTCCGCCCGCACCGCTGGGTACTCGCGGCCGCCGGCCTCGATTCCGGCGGCGCCGCGCTTCACTACCCAGTCCGCGCCGTCGGGCGCGTCGCCGAGGGCCCGCCGCTCCTCCTCGTTCGCGAACACGAGCGCGGGGCGGATCTTCTCCAGCCGCCCTCGAAGGACATCGGTTCCCACCTGCTGAAGCTTCCGCCACGAGGCGAGGTCGACGCTCACCCGTACGCCGCGGTCGTGCGCGGCGGCCGTGGCCGCGACGGCCGTCTCGACGATCGGCTCCGCGAGGAGCGCGTAGCCGGAGACGTGGAAGAAGTCGGCGCCGTCGAGCCAGGCGGTGTCGAGCTCGTCCGGGGCGAATGTCGGTGCCACGCCGCGGTCGGACGCCATCGCCCGCTCGCCGTCCACGCGGACGAGCGAGACGACGACTCCGGTCCGTCCGTCGCCCTGCGGCCCGGCGAGCTCGACGCCCCGCCGCTCGAGCTCACCGGTGAGCAAGCGGGCGGCCGGATCCGAGCCGCGCTTCGCGATCAGCCGCGCGTGCGCGCCGAGCTCGGCCGCCCACGCCGCGACGTTCGCTGCTTGTCCGCCCGGCCCGGCGCGGGTCAACGATCGCGCGTCGGTTCCGTCGGTGAGCGGCTCCTCGAGCTTCACGACGATGTCGAGGAGCAGGTCGCCGAGGGTGCAGACGAGCACATCTAAAATCCTCCCATGGACGGAGAAAACCAGGCCCGTCGGCTGAAGACGTTCGTCATCGGCGGGCTCGTCGGCGCCTCCGCCGCGCTCGCGGCCGCCGCGCGCCGCCGCCGGCGCCGGGAGCGACCGCCGACGCGTGCCGGCCTCTCCGCCTTCGAGGACGCTCCTTGCTTCCGGGAGATCGTCGAGAAAGAACGCCGGGACTAGGAACTTCCTAGGCCGCTGCTACGGTTCGAAGCGATGCCGATCTACGAGTACCGTTGTCCGAACGGGCACCTGTTCGAGCTCTTCCAGCGCATGGACGAGCCGCCTCCCGAGGTCTGCGAGGTCTGCGAGGCGAGCCCGGTCGAGCGCGTGCTCTACCCGGTAGCGGTGCACTTCAAGGGATCGGGCTTCTACTCGACCGACTACGGCCGTGGTTCCCGCAAGGGCAAAGAGGAAGCGTCGAAGGACGGCGGCGCGCCGTCCGATTCGAAGGACGCGAAGCCGAAGGAGAAAGCGGCGGACTAGCGCGCTAGCGCTCTAGCGCGCGCCCGGCAGCTGCTTGCCCACGAAGCAGCCGGGCGGAAACCCCTCGTTCGACGGCGCGGGCGGCTGCGGCGCCGACTTGCCGGTCACCATCAGGATCACGTTGCGGTTCTCCTCGCTCGGCTGGATGTACTGGCCGTCCCAGTCGCCGCCGAGCCGGCAGTGCAGGACCTTGCTCGCCCGCAGCTTGATCCAGCCGATCTGCAGCAGCTGATTCGCCGAGAGATCGGTGGCGAGCGGCTTCAGCAGGTCGCCGCCGACGAACGGCAGCTTGAAGAAGGTCCCGGCGCTCGTGAGCTTGCCGATGATCGCCTCGACGACCGCCTGCTGACGGGCTGCGCGGGTGACGTCGTTGTCGCCGGGATTGAGCTCGTTGTGGCGGACGCGCGAGTACATCAGGGCGCGCCTGCCGTCCATGTGCTGCTTGCCCTTGGGGAAGCGCCATCCCGGCCAGCGCGCGCAGCGCTCCTGCGTCCCGTAGGGACAGTCGAACTTCGAGCGGATCGGATAGGGGACGTAGATGTCGACGCCGCCGAGCTCGTCGATCAGATCCTTGAAGCTCGCGAACTCGACGACGATCAGGTGGTTGACCGGCAGGCCGGTGGCCGAGCGCACGGTCGCCGCGGCAAGCCGAGGGCCGCCGCTCTGGAACGCGTAGTTGATCTTGTCGAACCCGTGGTCGGGAATGTTCACGCGCAGGTCGCGCGGGATCGAGAGGTAGGCGAGCCGGTGGTGGTCCGGGTCGGTCCGGACGAGCATGATCGAGTCAGAGTGGCGGTCACCCGCGCGCGAGGCGGCCGCCGAATGGTCGGTGCCGAGCAGGAGGATGTCCGTCGCGTGGTTGAGCAGCAGGCCGTCCTGCTTGGTCAGCGCACGGCGGGCCGCGTCCGGCAGCCGGTCGTTCGCCTCGGACACCCCGCTTCGGAAGGACAGGTACGCCGCGAGCATCCAGACGAACATGAAGAGGACGAGGACAAGGACCCCGAGCGCGATCTTCCGCTTCCAGCTCCAGCCCTCGCGCGTCGGCTTCGGGCCGGGACCGGAATAGCGCACGCGGCCTTGCCCGTCGGTCTCGGGCTTCTTCCGCTCCGGCTTCGGCAGCGTCGGGACTTTCCCCTTGACGCGTCCGCCTCGGTAGACGGTGTAGGGCTTGTCTCCGCGGGGCGGCGGCATCCGGCGGGTTATGGTAGCCGTCGGCCTTGTCAGCCAAACCGGTCATCGGCCTCGACGTCGGCGGCACGAAGATTCTGGCCGGTGTGGTCACGGCCGACGGCGCCGTCCAGCACCGGCGTGAGCGTGCGACCCCGACCGGCTCGCAGGATGAGCTCCTGGGCGCGCTCGAAGCCGCGGTCGCCGAGTTCCTCGGCCAGGGGGTGGCCGCGATCGGGTTCGGCGTCCCGTCCACGATCGACTACCGGACCGGGCGAGTCGAGACCTCGGTGAACATCCCGCTCATGGACCTGGATCTCGCGGGCGAGATGAGGCGGCGCTTCGGGATTCCGGTCACGGTCGAGAACGACGGGAACGCGGCGGCTCTCGCGGAGGCTCGTGCGGGCGCGGGCCGCGATGCGAGGACGATGGTCATGCTGACGCTCGGTACCGGCTGCGGCGGCGGCGTCGTGATCGACGACCGGCTCTACCGCGGCTGGGCGGAGTTCGGCCACATGGTGATCGAGTTCGACGGCATCCCCTGTCAGGGGGCCTGCACGGGGCGCGGTCACCTGGAGCCGTACGTGACGGGTCTTGCGGCCGAGAAGCTCGCGCAGGCCGAGTTCGGCCCCTCCGCCGACGCCCACCGGTTGGTGCGGCTCGCCAACGAAGGCGACGCGGCGGCACTCTCGATCCTCGAGGGGATCGGCCAACGGCTTGGCGCGGGCATCGGGACGCTCGTCAACCTGTTCGATCCGGACCTGGTGGTGATCGGCGGAGGTTTCGGCACGGCCGCGGGCAAGCACCTGTTTCCGTCGGCCCTGGACGTGGCGCGCCGCGAGGCGTTGGCGGCGGCGAAGAACCGCTTCGAGATCGTCCCCGCGAAGCTGGGGACTGCTGCTGGTGTGATCGGAGCGGGCCTCGTGGCGCTCGAGGCCGCGTAGCCGCGCATGCCGCTCGCCGTCTGCGCGACGCCGATCGGCAACCTCGAGGACATCACGCTGCGCGTGCTCCGCGAGCTCGCCGAGGCGGACGTCGTCCTCTGCGAGGACACGCGGCGCACGCGCGGGCTCCTCGAGCGGCACGGGATCTCGGCGAATCTCGTCTCCTACCACCAGCACAACGAGGCGAAGCGAACCGACGAGATCCTGCCGCGGCTGAAGGCGGGGGAACGCGTTGCGCTTACGAGCGACGCTGGCCTGCCCGGCGTCAGCGATCCGGGAGCGCGCCTTGTCAACGCCGCGCTCGAAGCCGGGGTGCCGGTGGTCGTGCTCCCCGGGCCTTCGGCGATCGACACCGCGCTCGTGGCGAGCGGTTTCGATGCGGAGCGGTACCAGTTTCTCGGCTATCTCCCGCGGGGGGAGCGGCGCCTGGCGACGCTCTGGTCGGAGCTCGCGAACTGGCCGCACGCGGCCGTCGCGTTCGAGTCGCCGCAGCGACTGCCGCTGGCGTTGCGGACGCTCGCCGATGTCTTGCCCGACCGCCGCGTCGCGGTTTGCCGGGAGCTGACCAAGGTGTTCGAGGAGGTCGTGCGCGGGCCCGCGGGGGAGGTCGCCAAGCGGTTTCGCGAGGCTCCCAAAGGCGAGATCACGCTCGTCCTCGGTCCGGGGGAGACGGCCGGGTCCGATGAAGACGCCGCCCTCGAGGCCGTCGCCGAGCTGGTGGCCGCGGGAGTTGGGCGGCGTCCGGCGGCCGATCTGGTCGCGCGGTTGACCGGCGTGGCCCGGAACCGCCTCTACCGCGCTTCGTTGTAGCCTGAATTGACAACAGCCGCCGGCGCTGTTAGCTTCGAGCGCGACGTTGACGAAAGTGACAACAGGAGGAGTAATGCGACCCTTACTCTGGTCAGCTGCGTTGGTCACCGCTCTGGCGCTCGCGCCCGCGGGTTTTGCCTGGACTTGGCCCGTCGACGGGCCTGTCCTGCGCGGGTTCGCCTTCAATCGCGACGACCCGTACGCGGCGGGCCAGCACCGGGGGATCGACATCGGCGCGCCTACGGGAACGCCCGTGCGCGCTCCCTCGGGAGGGGTCGTGTCCTTCGCCGGGACGGTGCCGAAAAGTGGCAAGACCGTGACGATTCAGACGCAAGACGGCTACGCGGTCACGCTCGTTCATCTCGGCTCCTACGGGGTCAAGAAGGGCGTCGAGGTCGGAGAAGGCGATTCCGTTGGAACGGTCGGGCCGAGCGGCGATGTCGAGTTGTCCGAGCCGTACGTCTATCTCGGCGTCCGCAAGGCCGACGATCCGCAGGGTTATCTCGATCCGCTGCTCTCCCTGCCGCCGAGGGCGCCGGCCCCGGCGCCGGGGAAGGTCGAGTCGCCGGCTGCGCCCGCGGCTCCTACGCCCGAGCCGCCGGCGCTCCCGGCGGAGCCGTTGCCGGAGGAACCGCCGGCGCCGGAGCCAGAGCCGGTGCTCACGAAGCCCGCGCCCGCGACAGCACCCGCGTCGGTTCGGTCCCCGGTCGCCTTTCCGACTGTGGTCCAGCCGCTTGCACCCGCGGTGGTCGCGCATCCCGCGGAGAGGCCCTCGGCCGACGTGCCCGGCCTCGCACCGCGCCATCGGCCGGCTGCGTCGGTTGTCCGCGCCGACCGGGGCGTAAAGCCTTCCGCGCGTCCACTCCGATCGACTCGACGCCGCCTGCCGGAGACCAATGAGGCGACCTCTTCGACGAAGCCTGCGGCCGACGCTGTCCGGATCCCGTGGGAGGACCATGGGACGGCGCTCGTGCGGGGGCCGAAGCAGCGGCCCTTCGGTCTCTGGAAGGTTCCGGCGGTCACGGCCTTGCTCGCCCTTTGCTTGCTCGTCTTTCGCCGCGGGATGGGGAGGAAAGCGGCTCGTATGATGTCGAAGGATCCCGCCCGGGAGCCCGACTTCGACCATGCCGAAGCCCGAGAACATCCTCGTCGCGCCCGCCTGGCCCTATGCGAGCGGTCCGAGGCACCTGGGCCATGTGGTGGGGTTCGGCGTGCCCGCGGACATCTTCGCCCGCTACCACCGCTTGAAGGGGAACAACGTGCTGATGGTAAGCGGCACCGACGAGCACGGAACGCCGGTCATGGTCGCAGCCGACAACGAAGGAAGCTCGCCGCGTGAGCTCGCAGATCGCTACAACCGGATCATCGTCGAGGATCTGCGGAGCCTCGGGCTCACGTACGACTGCTTCACGCGGACGACGACCGACAACCACTACCGCGTCGTCCAGGATCTGTTCCGAACGCTCTACGAGAAGGGCTATCTGGTCGAACGGGAGCTGGAGGGGGCGTTCTCCGCCACGACGGGGAAAACGCTGCCCGACCGCTACGTGGAAGGGACCTGCCCGATCTGCGGTTACGAGGGTGCGCGTGGAGATCAGTGCGAGAACTGCGGGAACCAGCTCGACGTAACCGACCTCATCAACCCGCGCTCCCGGATCGACGGTCAGCCCCCCGTCTTCCGTAAGACCAAGCATCTGTTTCTCGATCTCCCGCAGTTCGCGGAGCAGCTGGCGGAGTGGATCGAGCGGCAGAAGCAGTGGCGCCCGAATGTTCGGAACTTCGCGCTCGGCTTCGTCCGCGATCTCAAGCCGCGCGCGATCACCCGCGACTTAGACTGGGGCGTACCCGTCCCCGTCGAGGGCTATCCGGAGGACTCGAAGCGGATCTACGTCTGGTTCGACGCCGTCATCGGCTATCTGTCGGCCGCGATCGAGTGGGCGCAGAACCGCGGCGAGCCCGACGCGTGGCGCGACTGGTGGCAGAACTCGGACTCGCGCCACCACTACTTCATGGGCAAGGACAACATCGTCTTCCACACGGTGATCTGGCCGGCGATCCTGCTCGGCTACGGCTCGGGCGGCGAGTACGGCGCGGGGAAGGGTGATTTGCAGCTGCCGTACAACATCGTCGCGAGCGAGTTCCTGACGATGGAGGGCAAGAAGTTCGCGGCCAGCCGCAGTGTGGGCATCCTCGTCGGGGACTTCCTCAGCCGCTACGAGCCCGACCCGCTGCGCTACTTCCTCGTCGCCGCCGGGCCGGAAACCCAGGACACCGACTTCACCTGGTCCGAATTCGTGCGCCGAAACAACGACGAGCTGCTCGCGAACTGGGGCAACCTCGTCAATCGAACGCTGAAGATCGCGCACGACAACTTCGGCGCCGTCCCCGAGCCCGGCGAGCTGAGCGACGAGGATCGAAACGTGCTCTCGGAAGTCGAAGCTGGTTTCGCGGCGGTCGGCGAGCACATCGAGGCCGCGCGCTTCAAGGCGGCGCTCGGCGAGGTGATGCGGCTCTCCGCGCTGGCCAACCAGTACGTGAGCGACCAGGCACCGTGGTCGCTCGTCAAGACCGACAAGGAGCGGGCGGCGACGGTCCTCTATTTCGCGCTGCGCCTGATCGACTCGCTCAAGACCCTCTTCGCGCCGTTTCTGCCGTTCAGCTCGCAGACCGTGCACGAGCTGCTCGGCTACGAGGGCGTGCTGTCCGGTTTGCCCGTGGCCGAGACCGTCACCGAGGAGGGTGGCGCCGAGCACGTGGTGCTGACAGGCGACTACACGAGCTCGGTCGGCGAATGGCAGCCGAGCGAGCTGCAGCCCGGTCAACGCTTGGGCGAGCCGAAACCGCTCTTCCGCAAGCTCGATCCCGACCAGGTCGTCGCCGACGAGCTGGCGCGGATGGAGCAGGCCGCCGCTTGATCGAGGCCGGGCCTTGATCGACACCCACGCGCATCTCGATGCCTGCTCCGAGCCCGCCGACCAGGTTCTCGCGCGCGCGCGCGAGGCGGGCGTCGATCGAGTCGTCTCCGTGGGCTCCGGAATCGACTCGTGCCGCGCGACACTGGAGATCGCCGAGCGCGAGTACGGCGTCTACGCGGCGCTCGGAATCCATCCGCACCAGGCCGGAGGCGCGGATGCCGAGCGGGTCGACGAACTCCGCGAGCTGCTGGGCCACGAACGGGCGGTCGCCGTCGGCGAGACGGGGCTCGATTTCTACCGCGACTACGCCCCGCGGGACCGCCAGCGCAAGCTCTTCGACGAGGAACTCGCGCTCGCGGCGCAGCTCGGCAAGCCCGTTGTCGTCCACACGAGGTCCGCTGAGCAGGAGACGGCGGCGGCCCTCACGGGCTTCGAGGGCGTCGTCGTCCTGCACTGTTTCTCCGCCCCCGAGCTCCTGACCGTCGCGCTCGAGCGCGGCTACTACGTCTCATTCGCCGGCAACGTCACGTACCCAAAGGCCGGGGAGCTCCGGGATGCGGCCCGCCAGGTTCCGCGAGAGCGGCTCCTGGTCGAGACGGACAGTCCCTATCTCGCCCCCCAGCCGCGCCGCGGTCGGCCGAACGAGCCGGCGAACGTCGTGCACACCGTGGCCGCACTGGCGGAGGCCCGCGAGGAGGAGGTGGACGAGCTGGCGGCGCAGATCGACGCCAACGCGACCGCGGCGTTCTCCCTGTGAGCGTGCCGGCCAAGAAGGAGCTCGGCCAGCACTTCCTCGTCGACGAGAACATCCTCGGCGTGATCGAGCGTCTGGCCGAGCTGGACCGTGAGGACGTCGTGCTCGAGGTCGGTCCCGGCCTCGGCGTCCTCACCGCGTTTCTGGCCGAGCGCGTGCAACTCGTTCACGCGATTGAGCTCGACCATTCGCTCGAGCCCCGTCTCCGGGAGCGTCTCGGTGAGGCCCGCAACGTCGAGCTCACGTTCGGCGACGCGCTCCAGATCGACCTGGCGGCACTGGACCCGCCCGCGACCAAGCTCGTCGCAAACCTCCCGTACAACATCGCCACGCCGCTCGTCGTCGAGTCGCTCGACTCGTTGCCCGCGCTCGAGCGCTGGTGCGTGATGGTGCAGCGGGAGGTCGCCGACCGATTCTTCGCCGCTCCCGGGACAAAGGCGTACGGCGCGGTCTCGGTGCTCGTCCAGCTCGTCGCTGAGCGCACGGGCTTTCATCCCGTCTCCCGCACGGTTTTCCGGCCGCAGCCGAACGTCGACTCCGCGCTCGTCGCGTTTCGGCGCACCCGCCTACCCGAGAACTTCGCCGCCGTGAAGCAGGTGGTCTCCGCGGCGTTCGCGCACCGGCGGAAGATGCTCCCGAACTCGCTCGAGCTCGCAGGGCTGGCCGGGCGCACTGAAGCCATCGCGGCGCTCGAGCAGCTCGGCAAGTCGCCGTCGCTGCGCGCGGAGGAACTGACCGCACCGGAGTTCGTCGCGCTCACCGACGCCCTGGCGTGAACCGCGCTCCCGCGACCGCGAAGCTGAACCTCGCGCTCGTCGTCGGCCCGCTGGTCGACGAGCGCCGGCATGAGCTGACGACGGTCTACCAGCGGATCGACCTTTGCGACCGGATCGCGCTCGAGCCGGCGCCGAGCCTTCGCGTCAGCGGCTTCCGGGACGACACGCTCGTCCGCTCCGCGCTCGAAGCGCTGGCTGAGGCGGCTGGAGTGGAGCCGCGCTGGGAGGCGCGCATCTGGAAGCGGATTCCGGTCGCCGCCGGCCTGGGCGGTGGTAGCTCCGACGCCGCCACCGCGCTACGTCTGGCCAACGCGACGCTCGAGCAGCCGCTCGAGGCCGCCGCTCTCCAGGCGCTCGCACTCGAGCTCGGCGCCGACGTCCCGTTCTTCCTCTCAACGGGGCCGCAGCTCGGCGAAGGCGTCGGTGAGCACCTGACGCCCCTCAGGCTGCCGCAGGACTACTTCGTCCTCCTGCTGCAGCCACGGAACGCGGCGAAGGAGTCGTCGTCCGCCGTCTACGAGGCGTTCGACAAACGGAACGGACCGGACGGCTACGCCGAGCGGCGCGAGGCATTGAAGCGATCCCTCGCCGAGGTGCGACGGCCGCGCGACCTCGCCGCGCTGCCTCCGAGCGATCTCGCCTCCTCGCCGCTGGCCGACGAGCTCAGGGCGCTTGGCGCCTTGCGCGCCGACGTCACCGGCGCGGGACCAGTGGTCTACGGCCTCTTCCACCACCGCGCGCAGGCCCGCGCGGCGGCCCGCGCTGTGAAGCGGCACGGCCGTGTCTGGATCACGGTCCCTGCTTGGTACGGTTGAGCCAAATGGCCGGCGTGGACGTGATCGAGCACGGCACGAGCCGCTCCGGCCGGTGGCTGCGAGTGCGCCGGGTTCGGATCGCGCTCTGGATCGCGGTCATCGAGGGCCTCCTCGTCGCTCTGCACGCGATCTCGTGGTGGGGGGCGATCGCCGTGGCGATCATCCTCGTCGGGTTCTACTACCTCGTCGGGCGACGGCTTCGTTCCGACACCGCCCGGCACGTCAGTTGGATCGCCGCGGCGTCGCAGGCGCTCGTCGCGCTCGTGCCGGTCCTCGTTGTCGTCATCGGCACGCTCGCGGTGATCGCGGTCGTCGTGCTCGCAGTCATCGCGTTGATTGCGCTGTTCTCAGAGCGGAGCTAGACGAGAGCGGAGCAGGGCTAGAATTCGCAGGGTGGGGCGTAGCCAAGTGGTAAGGCAGCGGGTTTTGGTCCCGCGATCCCAGGTTCGAATCCTGGCGCCCCAGCCATACCTCACTCCGTGACGACGACTCCACTCGCCGCCGTCGTGATGGCCGCCGGCCTCGGCACCCGCATGCGGTCGGCCACGCCGAAGCACCTGCATCCCCTGCTCGGACGCCGGATGGTGGACTGGGTTCTGGACGCGGTGCGGCCGCTCGATCCGCAGCGGCTCGTCGTCGTCTCCTCACCCGAGACGGCGAGCGCTTTCGACGGGATCGACGTCGCGGTTCAGAACGAGCCGCGCGGGACAGCTGACGCGCTCGCGACCGCGCGCGGCCCACTCGACGGCTTCGAAGGCGACGTGCTCGTCGTCTCCGGCGACAGCCCACTGCTCACGCCCGAGCTCCTCGGCGCGCTCGTCGAGGCGCATCGGCGAGGCGATGCGGCGGCCACGGTGCTCTCGTTCGAGCCGGACCGGCCCCTGCCGTACGGGCGGATCGTCCGCGACGCCAACGGCGGCGTGACGGCGATCGTCGAGGAGGCGGACGCGAGCCCCGAGCAACGCGCGATCAGCGAGCTGAACAGCTCCACCTACGTCTTCTCGGCGCCCGCTCTTTGGGAGGCGCTCGAGCGCGTTCGCCCCGAGAACGCCCAGGGCGAGCTGTATCTGACCGACGCGATCGGGCAGCTCGTCGGCGCCGGGCACGGCGTCTCCGCCCACCTCGCCGAAGACTCGAGGGCGCCGGTCGGCGTGAACACCCGCGCGGAGCTGGCCGCCGCCTCGGCGGTGTTGAGGGATCGCGTCAACGAGGAGCACATGGTCGCGGGCGTCACGATCGTCGATCCCACTGCCACCTGGATCGAGGCAAGCGTCGAGCTCGAGCCCGAAGCGGTCATCCATCCGTTCACCGTCCTGCGCGGTGCAACACGGGTGCGCGCGCACGCGGAAGTCGGGCCCCACGTCGTCGCGGTCGACGCGGAAATCGGAGAGGGCTCTCTGGTCGGGCCCTTCTGCTACCTCAGGCCCGGCACGGTGCTCGGGGCACGCGTCAAGGCCGGTGCGTTCGTCGAGCTCAAGAACTCGACGATCGGCGAAGGGACGAAGGTTCCGCACCTTTCGTACCTCGGCGACGCGGAGGTCGGCGAGGGTACGAACATCGGCGCCGGGGGGATCACCGTCAACTACCCACATGAGCCCGGGCGCGAGAAAGGGCGGACGAAGATCGGCAAGAACGTCAGGACCGGAGTCCAGAATGCATTCGTTGCTCCGGTCGAGATTGGCGACGATGCTTGGATTGCGGCGGGATCGGTCATCACGGATGATGTCCCCCCGGGATCCCTCGCGGGGTTCCCGCCGCGCCAGCTCACCAAAGAAGGCTACGTCTACCGCAGGCACACAGAGCGAGACGACGATGACTGAGGCCGCAACGATCCCCGGGCTCGAGGTGGCGGGCACCAGCGCCCAGCCGAGCCCCGAGCGCTTCATCGAGCGCCCGCCGGGCAAACGCCTGATGCTCTTCTCGGGGCGCTCGAACCGCAAGCTCGCCGAGGACATCGCCTCCCAGCTCGGAATCGAGCTCGGCGAGGTCATGCTGAAGACGTTCGCCAACGGCGAGACCTACTGCCGCTACGTCGAGTCGATCCGCGGCTGCGACGTGTTCATCGTCCAGTCCGGCAACCAGCCGGTCAACGACCACCTGGTCGAGCTGCTGATCATGATCCAGGCGGCCAAGCTCGCGTCCGCGAAGCGGATCACCGCGGTGATCCCGTGGTTCCCGTATTCCCGGCAGGACAAGAAGTCGGCTCCGCGCGAGCCGATCACCGCGAAGCTCGTCGCCGACGCCCTCGAGGTGGCCGGCGTTGACCGCGTCGTGACGATGGACCTGCACGCGGGGCAGATCCAGGGCTTCTTCACGATTCCGGTCGACCACATGACCGCGCTGCAGCTGTTCGCGCAGTACTACCGCGACAAGGGCCTGCAGGGAGAAGGCGTCGTCGCCGTCTCGCCGGATCCCGGCCGCGCGAAGATGGCGCGCCGCTTCGGGCAGATGCTCGAGGCCGACCTGGCGATCCTCAGCAAGACTCGCCCCGACCACGACACCGCCGAGGTCACCGAGGTGATCGGCAACGTTCGGGGCAAGGTGGCGATCATGAGCGACGACATCATCGTCACCGGCGGCACGCTGCTCGCGGGCGCGCAGGCGCTGCTGAAGGCGGGCGCGACCGACGTCTACGCCTGCGCGACGCATGGGCTCTTCCCGGGCAACGCGTTCGAGAAGATCGCCGCGAGCGAGCTCACCCAGGTGACGGTGACGGACACGGTCCCGATCGACCCGGTCAACCGCCCCGACAAGATCGGAGTGCTGCCGGTGTCGCGCCTCCTCGCCGAGACGATTCTGAACGTCTTCGGCGACGAATCGGTCTCCGCCATCTTCGCCGGCGAGAACCAACTCTTCTAGCGCGGCTCAGATGAACGCGGCGTCGCCGACCAATTGTCGGCTTGGGGTTCCGCGATCGGCCAGCAGCTCTCGGAGCCGGTCGAGCGCGCCGCGAATGAGACGCGAGACGTGGACCTGAGATATGCCCAGGACGTCAGCGATTTCCGCCTGCGTGAGTTCACGTGCGAAGCGGAGGTGCAGGACGCAACGCTCCCGATGCGTCAGCGCGCGCAAGCTCGCCAACAGCACCAGGCGGTTCTCGACAGTCTCATAGACATCGACGCTGAAGTCATCGGCAACAGACTCTGTTCCGGATCCTTCCGCAGCCCCGAACGACAGCGAAATTGGCGAGCAGCCCGCGGTGATGATTTCACGGACGTCATGCTCGCAGACGCCCATGTCTGCGGCGACCTCTGAGAGCGTCGGCGAACGGTCGAGGCGAGCCGAAAGCTTCAGCTCATGGTGTCGGACAGACGGCGCGAGCTCTTGCACGCGGCGCGGGAGTCGAACGGTCGACGTGTGATCCCGAAGGTGCCTCTTGATCTCGCCGACGATGGTGGGAACCGCAAATGTCGTGAATCCCACGCTCCGACTGGAGTCGAAGCGATCGATCGCGGCGATTAATCCCACCGTCCCGACTTGGACGAGATCCTCGAGCTGCTCACCTCGATTTGCGAATCGGCGCGCGAGCATCCGAACGAGCGGGAGATAGCCCTCGATCAACCGCTCCCGCGCCGCCAAGTCGCCAGTACGTACGAAGGCGCCGATCAACACGCGTGCTTCCGATTCGCTGAGCCAACGCGGTGGTCTGTTTGAGCACTCAGTAGCCGCAGCCGTAATATTTACCCCCCGCTTAGCGCGCAAAAAAATGTTCGTTGATCTTATGTCCGTTGGGCATTGAAAAGCAACAACGAACTCTCTTGTCTAAATTCGGATTGCATTGGGTAAATAACATCATAGATGCGTTCGCGCTTCTATTCCTGCGGCTTCGGAGCGATCCGGCGCACGAGCGGCCAAGCGACGACGCGTGGTCTTTTAACCACGGAGGGGCGCCGAATGACGGGACGCGCTGTCGCAGTCGCTACCTCGCTTGTGCTGCTCGTTGTCGCCGCACCGGCGACCGGCGCATCACGGGACGCGTCGATGCGGGACCCGAGGGCCTTGTGGGACGACGCGGCCCTCGCTTCGGGCTTGGACGGGCTACCGACAGCAGCCGGCGCCACGGCCCACCAGGCGGCCACGACGCCGACTTTGCACATAAATGGCAACAGAACAGCCCTCGTCACGCCCGTTTCTGAGGCGCTGGAGGGGCCTGGAGACAGCGCTGATAGCGGTGATACCGCTCCGAAGACCGCGATATCGCCCGCAGTACCGCAGCCTGCCGGCGATATCGCCACGCCGGGCACCGCGATTCACGACACGAAGGAACGAAGTCCAGTCGGGACCGAGTTCGGCGCGGGCAGCGGTGTCAGCGATCTTGCGCGTGGAAGTCGCTCCCGAATCGGCAAGCTCCCGACTCCCGAAAATGACCTCCCCCGCATCTCGAGGCAAGTCGCGGGCCCGGTCGGCCGAAACCACGGAGGGCAGTATCACGATCCAGCTCATCGGTATCACATTCAGGCAATCCCGAGCAATGTAAGCGATCGAATTCCGAGACAGAAACGTCGAACACCGACACCGATTCGCGACCGGGTCGACCGCCCGATAGTTCGACCCATCTGCGCCTCGATATCGTGCCAACAAGCCGGAATTGTTGTCCCTGACGTCTCTAACGTCGACCGAGGCAATAATGTCAACGGAAATACGGCTGAACTTGCTCCGCACAACCGGCCGGCTGCCCTGGTCGGGGCTCCGGGCTCAGACGTCCTCCCCACTATTGGCGTTTGGTGCGGAAATACGAACATCTCGATCCGGATTTCGAGCCCGGGCGATGACGGCGAGGTGACCCAGGTCGACGCCCCGGTGGCCGCGGCCGGTGACGGTCACTGTGCGGGCAACACGAACATTTCGGTTCGGATCAACAGCCCTGGCGACAACGGCGCCGTCTCACAGGCCAGCGCTGCGGGCGCCGCCGCCCTCGCCGGTGCTCCAGCGCCCGAGGCCGGCTCGACCGCGAGCCGCCGGAGGCATACTGCCGGCGTCGGAATCCGCCCGCTCGATCTAGGCAGGACCCGGCGGCCGGCGCAAGCTCCGGCAAAGACCGCTTCCCCGCACCCCGCATCCGTGCACGCGCAGTCCCAGCCGGTGCAATCAAGTGCTGGAGCGACAGTGCCGGTTCGCGCCTCGAAGCCGGTCGGATCTTCCCCCGCAGGCGCGACCGCGGGCATGGACCGTGCAGAGAGGATCTCGACCCCGCGACTCGATCGCCACACCGCGAGTCTTCCGCGCCGCTCGTCGCTCGCAGGTGATGGCGGGTCGGGGTTCGGAGTGGAAGCCCTTCTGATCGCGCTCATCGCGACGTTTGCAGTGTCGTACGTCTTCGTTCCGCCGCTACGACCCTTGCGGCTGGGCGCTTTTACGTCTCCCCGACTTTTTCGAAGGTAACGCCAATGATTTCGACAACCAGCCGAAGGATGAATTCGCCGAAAGTGCTCCCAAACCGGAAGGAGGCCAGATGAAACGAAGATCTCTCGTGATCCTCGTTGCGACGCTGTTCCTCCTGCCGCTGCGTGCAGGGATTGCGACAGCAAGCCCTCCGTCTGCCAGCCAGATCCTCGGGCAAGTAGCCCAGAGTGAACAGCTTGCTCAGTCGGCGGCGCTCGCGCAGCAGCAAGGAATCCCGAACGCGAATCTTCCAGCCCGGGTGCTGAGTCCCGGCGACCGCGGATCCAGGGCGCAGGCGAACAACGCCGCCGCCAGCTCGCAGGCCAGCAACACGAACGCGACCAATCAGGCGGCCGGGCAAAACCAGACCGGCGCTGCCGGCGGCACCGGCAACACCGGGATCCAGGCCGCGGGGCAGTCGAACCAGAACGCCCAGCAGGCCAACTCGGGGGCGGCCGCCGCGCAGAACGGCGCCAGCAACAGGAACATCTCCGTGCGGGTGCTGAGCCCGGGGAATGACGGCGCCGTCTCGCAGCAGAACAACGCCGCCGCCACATCGCAGGCGGGCAACACGAACGCGACCAATCAGGCGGCCGGGCAAAGCCAGACCGGCGCTGCCGGCGGCACCGGCAACACCGGGATCCAGGCCGCGGGTCAGTCGAACCAGAACGCCCAGGAGGCCAACTCCGGGGCGCTCGCGGTCCAGATGGGGGCGAGCAACGCCAACGTTCCGGTGCGGGTGCTGAGCCCGGGAGATAAGGGCTCGGTCTCGCAGCAGAACAACGCCGCCGCCAGCTCACAGGCGGGCAATGCGAACACGACGACGCAGGCCGCGGGGCAGGAACAGGTCTTGACCCCGACGGCCCGACCGACGGCCGTGACGACGCCCAGTGCGCTGGCACCGCAG
>JBKPHH010000032.1:0-28948 GCA_046729795.1 Actinomycetota bacterium
CTACCAGCCTCCGTGCCGGCTGCCGGAGAAGGGCTACTGGTTCGCGCCGACGGTCTTCACGAACGTGGCGCAGAGCTATCGGATCGCGCAGGAGGAGATCTTCGGGCCGGTGTTGTCGGTCCTGACCTTTCGAACACCCGAAGAGTCGGTCGAGAAGGCGAACAACACGCCCTACGGGCTCTCGGCGGGTGTGTGGACCGAGAAGGGGTCGCGTATCCTCTGGATGTCGCAGCAGATGCGCGCCGGGGTCGTGTGGGCGAACACCTACAACCGCTTTGACCCCGCGTCGCCGTTCGGCGGCTACAAGGAGTCGGGCTTCGGCCGCGAGGGCGGCCGGCATGGTCTCGAGCCGTATCTCGAGTTCGAGGGGGCGGGGGCGATGGGCGGATGAGCCGGCTCCCGGTCCGGAAGACCTACAAGCTCTACATCGGGGGCGAGTTCCCGCGCTCCGAGTCGGGCCGGACCTACCTGGCCGAAGGCCAGAACGTCGCGCGGGCGTCGAGAAAGGATCTGCGGGACGCGGTGCGTGCGGCACGGGGCGCCTTCGGCAAGTGGTCCGGCATGACCGCGTACAACCGCGGCCAGATTCTGTATCGAGTAGCCGAGATGATCGAGGCCCGGGCGGCCGAGTTCGCAGAGCTGTCGTCAGGGCGCGAGGAAGTCGAGCGCTCGATTGATCGGCTCGTGTGGTACGCGGGCTGGGCGGACAAGCTCCCGCAGGTGCTCGGCTCGTCGAACCCCGTCGCCGGCCCCTATTTCAACTTCACCGTGCCGGAGCCGACCGGGGTCGTGGGAGTCGTCGCGCCGCAGGAGCCGGCGCTCGAGGGGCTCGTTTCGCGCCTGGCACCGGTCCTGGTCGGCGGCAACGTGGCTGTCGTCGTCGCCTCGGAAGCGCATCCGCTCGCGGCGATCGAGCTGGCCGAGGCGCTGGCGACGTCCGACGTGCCGGGCGGCGCGGTCAACATCCTGACCGGCCACATGGAGGAGCTCGCTCCCGTGCTCGCGTCGCATATGGACGTGAACGCGATCGACCTCACGGGCGTGAACGGCGACGGCTCGGCTCGAGAGCTCGAGGCCGCGGCCGCCGAGAACGTCAAGCGGATCGTGCGCGGGTCGGCCGACGGCCAGAGCCCGTGGGACATCTCCGCCTTCCTGGAGCTGAAGACCGTTTGGCATCCGATCGGTGTCTGAGGAGCGGCTCTATTAACGGCACAGCCAACCTCCTCCCCGCGTCGAGCCTACGCGGGAAATCCGCGCACGTGTGAAACGCAATGCGCCAAAATTGCAAACCGTGACGACCGGCAGGCGCTTCAGCGAGGCGATCTCCGAAGGCGAGGGGATCTCCGTCATCGCCGAGGTCGACGGCCCCGAGGCTGCGCGGCGCGCTGAGCAGGACGGCGCCGACGCACTTCTCGCCGGCGGCGGCGCCGGCCGAGTCGCTGCGATCAGCGAGGCGACTTCGCTGCCGATCCTCTTCCCCTGGGCCGGGGAGCAGCCGACGTCGCTCGAAGGCGTCGACGCGTGTGCGATCGATGCCGGCCGCGACCGGGATCGCGAATGGCTCGAACAGGTCCACCGTCAGCTCGCAGACCGATTCGAGCTCGCGCTCCGCATCGACGACGAGGAGCACCTGGAGCTCGTGCTCGAAGATTTCGACCCCGAGCTCTTCATCCTGGCGGCGT
The DNA here is from genome assembly GCA_046729795.1 of Actinomycetota bacterium. GTDB lineage: Bacteria > Actinomycetota > Thermoleophilia > Gaiellales > Gaiellaceae > JBKPFU01. Next base: position 1,683 of record JBKPHH010000032.1, read on the forward strand.
CGGACGACCGCGAGGAGGACGAGCCGCTCGACGCCGTCCTCGACCTGCTGCCGGACGTCCCGGCCGGGAAGCTCGCGATCGCGGAGCTCCCCGTCACGACGCGCGAGGACGTGCTCGCACTCGAGCGCGCCGGGATCGACGGGGTCATTGTCAACTTCGGCAACATCGCCGAGCTCGTGGGCGGGGAACCGCCGGAGGTCTAACGCCGCTTTTGCGGCGCTAAGCTTGATGCGACGTGAAGGCCGGGGTCGTCGCGATCGGGCTCTTCTGCGCGCTTTTAGCGGCAGGATGCTCCGAGGGTAAGAACGCCTCCGCGGGCGAGAACGCGAAGCCGCAGTCGTGCCCGTCCGGTTGGCGCAGCGGCTGGCAGAAGCTCGCGAACAGGATAGACGCGCCCGTCTACTGCCCCGGGTGGATGCCCAGTCCACTCACAGGTGAGATTGGGGGCGAGTTCGACAACGGCGTGTCGGTCGACAAGGATCGGAGTTACCTCGTGAGCTTCCTCTGGCACGAGCCCCGCGGAGGAGACGTGCACGTCAACTTCCGCGGCTACCCGGGACGGACGGCCATTCCCCGCTGTCAGAAGGCGGAACAGGTCGGCGGCGTGACGCACCGCAGCTCGATCCCATGCTTTGCCGATCCGCGCGGCACCCGCACGGTGAAGGGGATCCCGGCGACCGTCTACACCGTCAACCAGGATGTCGATCAATGGCACGTCCTCTACGCCTGGCGGCGCAACGGATCGCTGTACACCGTCAGCGAGCACGTCGCCTTCCCGCTCACTTACGGCAAGGTGGTCAGTAACCTCGACCACCTGCTGCGCACTCTCACGGTGATCGAACCGACCGCCTGACGTGCGCCTGACCCGAAGAGATCTGCTCGCCGGCGCCGCGGCCGGCGCGCTCGGCGCCGCCGGCATTTACGAGCTGGTCGACCGGCTCACGGACTCGCCTTCGCGGCGTTCCGCGGCGGGGCTCATGCCCGAGCAGCATCTCCTGCAGTCGATGGACGTCGTGACTGACAACGACGTCGAGGTGCTTGTGCCCCCGCTGCATCACCAGCTGGTGACCGCCAAGCTACGGGTCGGGGAGGGCAGCGCGGAGCTCCAGGCCACTCAGGCGACACTCGAAGATGCGCTGCGGCGCCTCGACGAGCGCTTCGAGCCCACCCCCGCCGGTCTCGGCGTCACCGTCGGGTGGGGCCTGCCGTACTTCCGCCGCTACGTTCCGCGCCTCGCCGACAAGCACATCCCCCTCGACCTCCGCGCGTCGGAAGCGAAGGGACGACCGGTGCGGGCAGTCGTCGACGCGATCCGGTTTCCCAGCGATCCGCCGGAGACGATTCTCGAGGACAACGAGTTCGCGTTGCTGCTGCGGAGTGACGCCGCCGGCAACGTGGATGCCGGCCACGACGCGATCTTCAGCGAGCTGGGCGACCTGTTTCGGGTCACGAGCATCCGCAAGGGCTTCGTCGGCGGCGGCTTCCACGGCGCGCCGAGCCTGCCCAAGCGGATGGCGATGGCTGCCGGCGTTCCCGGCGCCGATCTCATCCCGGAGAAGGCGGAGCTTTTCCTGGGGTTCACGTCGACCCAGCGCCAGGGGCTCGGCCCGCCGCGCATCGCCAACTTCGAGACGCTCCGCTACACCCGCGGCGGCTACTTCCGCAACGGGACGTCGATGCACGCCTCGCACATCGACGAGGACCTGGAGGCCTGGTACCTCAACTTCGATTTCGGCGAGCGCATAGACACGATCTTCCGTCCGAAGCTCGACGTCCCGGACGGAACCCAGACCGTGCGCCAGGCCCCAAAGGACACGACGTCGAACCGTCAGGTGACCCGCGACTTCCGCCGCTTCGGCGCGATCGGGCACAGCTCGGCGATCCAGCCGAGCTCGCGGCTGCAGGCGGACGTGCGCGGCGCGGACGGCGAGCTGTACGAGAAGGGCACGGCGATCCCGCACCGCGCCGACTTCAACACGCTCGACAACCCGTTCTTCTGGAGCGCGAACCCGGCGCGGGACAACTTCAAGGACGAGCCGTCCGCCGGCCTGCACTTCGTCGTCTTCAACCCGACGAGCGACGACTTCCATCGCAACCGGCTCGCGATGGACGGCGTGCTGCCGAACGGGACTCGCCTGCCGTTCCCGCCGCGTGACCGTGGTCAGGGGATCAACTCCGTCCTGCGCACGACGCACCGGCAGAATTTCCTCGTGCCCCCGCGCCGCCATCGCTCGTTCCCGCTCGTCGAGCTGCTTCGGTGAGACGAAGCGTCGCGCTCGGCGGCGCCGCCTTCGTCGCGGGCGCGGTCGTCCTCAGCATCGAGATCGCGGCGAGCCGCGTGCTCGCTCCGTTTTTCGGGAACTCGCTCTACGTCTGGGGCGCGTTGATCGGCGTCGTCCTCGCCGGGCTGTCGATCGGCTACTGGTGTGGCGGCGCGCTCGCCGATGCCGTCCCACGCCCCTGGCTGCTGGTCGCCGTCCTGGCCGCGGGCGGCCTATCGGTCCTGCTCGTTCCGATCGTCGACGAGCACGTCCTGGAGGCACTCGTCGACTGGGATCCTGGCCCGAGGCTGGATCCGTTACTGGCGTCGATCATCCTGTTCGGCGCGCCGAGCGTGATCCTCGCCATGGTCAGCCCGATCGCGGTCCGGCTGCTGGCGCGCGCGGTGGAACGTGTGGGCCGAACAGCCGGGCGCCTCTATGCCGTCTCGACGGCGGGGAGCATCGTGGGCACGTTCGCGACCGCGTTCTGGCTCGTCCCCGAGCTGGGCATCGACGAGCTCTTCGCCGCGGCTGCGGCGGTCCTGTTCGCCGCCGCGGCGGCCTTCGCGCTCTCGGAGCGGCTGTTCGTCCCCTCGCTCGGAGCGGTTGCGGCGACCGCGACCGCAATTGTCGCCGCGATCGTGTTCGCGCCCGAGACCGGCGGCAAGCTCCCGGCGGCGCAAGCGCGGAACTGGTCGCCGGTCTACCGCCTACAGCGCGACCGCGCGGGCCAGGAGGTCGACGTCGGCAGCGAAGGCCTTCGGCTCGTGTACCGCAAGGAGACCCGCTACCACCGGCTGACGGTCGCCGACGATCCGGACACGCGGTACCTGCGGTTCGACAGCTCCTTCCAGAGCGCGATGTATCTCGGGGATCCGTTCCGCACGCGCTTCCGATACACGGACTATCTCGCGCTCGGTCTGGCGTACAACCCGCAGGCGCGCAACGTGCTGTTCATCGGCCTCGGCGGTGCTTCGGCGCCCAAGCGCCTCTGGCGAGACTTCCCGCGCCTCCAGCTCCGCGCCGCCGAGCTCGACCCCGTCGTCGTGGACGTCGCGCGGAAGTACTTCGCGCTGCCGCGGAGCCCTCGCCTTCGGGTCGACGTGCAGGACGGCCGGCGCTTTCTCGCCAAGCACAAGCAGCGCTGGGACGTGATCGCGATCGACGCGTTCTTCTCGGACTCGATCCCGTTTCACCTCACGACGCAGGAGTTTCTCGACCTCGCGCGGAACCGGCTGGCGCCGGGCGGAGTGATCGTCGCAAACGTGATCGGCGCGATCTCGGGCGACCAGTCGCAGCTCTTCCGAGCCGAGTACCGGACCTACCGAAGCGTCTTTGCGACGGTCCTCGTCCATCCCGTGATCGAGCCCGGCGACGAGGGCGACGAGGACGTTCGCAATCTGATCGTCGTCGCGACCGACGGCGCCGCGCCGTCCCCCGGCTTCCTCGCCGACCGCTGGGCTGCTCTGCGGAAGCGAAACCCGCGCGCGATCGATCTGAGCCAGGCGATCATGGACCGCTATGCCCACCCGATCTCGACCGAGGGCGTTCCGCTCTTGACCGACGACTACGCGCCGACCGACGCGCTGCTGCTGGTGGACTAGAGGGATTAGCCGAAGAAGGCTCGGGCGACCTCGTACCACGAGGGCGGCACCGTCTTGAGCTCCGCCGTCGCCTCCTTCAGCGAGACGTCGACGATCTTGTCGCCCTGGAGGGACGCCATCCGGCCGAAGCGGCCCTCGACCACGAGATCGGCCGCCTTCAGGCCGAAGCGGGTGGCGAGCACGCGGTCGCGCGCGGTCGGCGAGCCGCCGCGCTGGACGTGCCCGAGCACCGTCACTCGGGTTTCGTAACCCGTTCGCTCCTCGATCTGCCGGGCGAGCGCGTCGCCGACGCCGCGCTGCGAGAGGCGGACGTGGCCGAACTGATCGACCTCGTCCTCGCCGCCGAGACCTTCGAGCTCGTAGCCCTCCGAGACGACGACGATCGAGAAGTCCAGGCCGCGCTCGTGGCGACGGCGGATGTCTTCGCAGGCCTCCTCGATCGAGATCGGCTGCTCGGGGATGAGGATCACGTCCGCGCCCCCGGCGATGCCGCTCAGCACCGCGATCCAGCCCGTGTGGCGACCCATCACCTCGACCACCATGACGCGGTTGTGCGACTCGGCCGTCGTGTGCAGCCGGTCGATCGCCTCGGTCGCGATCGTGACCGCGGTGTCGAACCCGAACGTGTAATCGGTCGCGGCGAGGTCGTTGTCGATCGTCTTCGGCACGCCGACGACCGGGAAGTCGTGCTCCTCGTGCAGGCGCGCGGCGACGCCGAGCGTGTCCTCGCCGCCGATCGCGACGAGCGCATCGAGCCGCTCGCGGCGGAAGTGCTCGAGCACCTTGTCGACGGCGTCGAGCGTGTACGGGTTCGTCCGTGAGGTGCCGAGGATCGTTCCTCCGCGCGGGAGAATCCCGGAGATCTGCCGCGGGCCGAGCTCCGAGAAGATGCCGTCGACGAGCCCGAGCCAGCCCTCGCGTATCCCGATGACCTCCCATTCGCGCTGGAGCGAGCGCCGCGTGACGGCGCGGATGACCGCGTTGAGACCGGGGCAATCGCCGCCTCCGGTGAGGACGCCCACACGCTTCACGCGCGCAGTCTTCCATGCGGGGACGGGGCTACCATGGGGTCGCGCCGAAGTGGCGGAACTGGCAGACGCGCTGGACTCAAAATCCAGTGGGGCTTGCGCCCCGTGTGGGTTCGACTCCCACCTTCGGCACCTTCTACTCCCATCTTCGGCACTTCCGGCTTGCAGGCCGCCGCCGTTCGCTCGATACTGCCCTTCGCAATGAGCAGGCGAGAACCCCTGTCGTGCGGCGGGGGTAGTAAGGAACAGACCCATTTGGGCGACGGAGGAGGAAGAGTGAGCAGACGCGTACTGATTGGAGTACTCGCCGCACTCGTCGGCGCGTTGGCACTGGTCGCGACCGGTTGCGGCGGCGGCGGGGGCGGCGGAGGAGGAGGGGGCGGCAAGGCCACGGCGCTCCCGTCGGCGTCCTGCGGTCCGATTCGTTACGAAGGGGACGGCGATCCCGAACTGCTGATCGCCTCGGACCTTCCGCTGCAGGGAGCGAACCGATCGCTGACGACCGAGATGGCCGACGCGGTCGAGTTCGAGCTCAAGCAGCGCGACTGGAAGGCCGGCGGCAAGAACATCGGCTTCCAGTCCTGTGACGACTCGACGGCTCAGGCGGGCAGTTGGGACTCGGCGAAGTGCTCGGCCAACGCGCGCTCGTACGCCAACAACGACGCGATGGTCGGCCTGATCGGCACGTTCAACTCGGGCTGCGCCAAGCTCGAGATTCCGGTCACGAACCGGGCCTCGAACGGGCCGCTCGCGATGGTCAGCCCGTCCAACACGTACCCCGGCCTGACGGTCGGTGGCCCCGGCACCGAGTCCGGTGAGCCGGACAACTACTACCCGACCGGCTCGCGCAACTACGCTCGCGTGGTCTGGAACGACCAGTTCCAGGGCGCGGCGAACGCGCTGTATGCGCAGGAGCTCGGGCTGAAGAAGGTCTTCGTCGTCAACGACGGCGAGACCTACGGCCAGGGAATCGCGAACCTGTTCGTCCGCTCGGCGAAGAAGCTGGGCATCACGATTCTCGGCAACCAGAAGTGGGATAAGAAGGCGTCGAGCTACGACTCGGTGGCCAGCCGCGTCAAGGGCACGAACCCGGACGCGGTGTTCTTCGGCGGCATCGTCTGTAACAACGGCGGCAAGCTGCTCAAGGACATGCGCCGAGGGCTCGGCGCGAATGTGACGTTCCTCGGTCCTGACGGCTGGACGCCGATCTCCGCGACGATCCAGGGCGCCGGGGCGGCTGCCAACCAGATGTACATCAGCCAGCCCGGTATCCCGATCGACCAGCTGAAGGGCGCCGGGAAGAAGTTCGCCGACGACTTCACGGCCGAGCACGGCAAGGCGCCCGATCCGTACACGGCGTACGCCGCGCAGGCGGCTGTCGTCCTGCTCGACGCGATCGACCGCGCGAAGGGCGAGCGGAGCAAGGTTGCCGCCGAGCTGTTCAAGACGGACATCAAGGACGGCATCCTCGGCAACTTCAAGATCGACGAGAACGGCGATACGACCCTCGGGACGGTCACGTTCTTCCAGATCCGCAACGGAAAGGATCAGTTCGTCAAGACGATCACCCCGAAGCTCGACTTCGTGAAGGGCTAGTCGAGGAGGCAAATACGTAGCGCCGAGGGGGAGGGCCACAGTGCCCTCCCCCTAGCGCTTCACCCGAGGCCGATGGTTACTCAGGCGCGCCGAGTACCGCTCCCGTCGGGGAGAGTTCGACTCTCCGAGCTGATCCTGCCGAGCCTCGGAATCCTGTTCGTCATCGGGCTCGTCATCTGGCTCGTCGTCAACTTCATCAAGACGCCGGCCGAGTTCTACCAGCTGTTCCTGATCGGGCTGACGAACGGCGCCGTCTACGGGCTTGTTGCACTCGGCTATTCGCTCGTCTACGGGATCCTCGAGCTGATCAACTTCGCCCACGGCGACGTGTTCATGCTCGGCGGCATGGTCGTGGCGACGCTCACCGTCCGCTTCGGGCTCGAAGCAGGCGACCCCGCGTACGTGCTTTGGCCGTTGATCCTGCTCATGCTCGTGATCGCGATGGCGTTCTGTGCGGGCCTGAACGCCACGATCGAGCTCGTCGCGTATCGACGCTTACGTCACGCACCCCGGCTCGCGCCGCTGATCACCGCGATCGGCGTCTCCTTCATCCTCCAGAACGTTGGTCTCGTCTGGAAAGGCGCTCGCCCGACGTCCGTGCCCAGCATCCTCCCGACGGGCGACATCTTCACGATCGCCGGGGTCTCCTACACGTGGGACAAGTTCATCGTCCTGCTCTTCACGGCCCCCGTGCTCGTCGGCCTAATCTGGATGGTCCAGTACACGCGCCACGGCAAGGCTATGCGGGCAACCGCGCAAGACCGGGACGCGGCCGCGATGATGGGGATCAACGTCAACGGGACGATCTCGTTCACCTTTCTGATCGCCGGTGCGCTGGCCGGGGCGGCCGGCCTTCTCTACGCCCTCTACATCACCAACATCCGCTACGACGAGGGCTTCCGCCTCGGCCTGATCGCCTTCACCGCCGCAGTCGTGGGCGGGATCGGAAACCTGCCGGGGGCTGTGCTCGGGGGTCTCCTGATCGCGATGATCGAGTCGTTCAACAATGGCCTGAACTGGGCCACGCCCGGGAGCGACTGGACCCAGTCGATCATCTTCAGCGTCCTGATCCTCATCCTCGTCTTCCGTCCCGAGGGGTTGCTCGGCGAGCGGACGCCGGAAGGAGGGTGACGACGCCTCGATGAACATCGGCGCGCAGTGGCAGGACGCGAAGACGCGCTGGCGCGGGCAGTCGCAGGAGCTCCGCTGGGGCGTTGCGATCGCGATCGAAGTCGTGATCGTGATCGCGCTGGCGCTGCTCGAGCCCTCGCTCGGCGTGGGTGCGGCGCTCATCTTCGCCCTGTTCTGGCTCCGAAGGCTGCCGCCGACCCCCTGGCGGGCAGGAGCCCAGGCCGCGCTGGTCCTGATCTTCCTCTTTGAGCCGACCCTCTCGCTGGCGCTCGCGATCGGCTTCGCACTGTGGTGGGTGCCGGACCGCCACCGCCGCTGGGTTCTGCCGGCGACGGTACTGACCCTTGCCATCGCCTATCCGTTCATCCACGACGACCTCTTCACCATGCCGGTGTTCGGTGCCTTCCCGACCGTCGACACCGCGGTGACGATGGTGATCTTCATCATGATGGCGATCGGGCTGAACATGGTCGTCGGCTACGCCGGCCTGCTCGACCTCGGCTACGTCGCCTTCTACGCCGTCGGTGCGTACACGGCCGCGTGGTTCGCCTCGCCGCAGTTCGGCGACAAGGTGACGAAGCACATCGGCTCGGTCGGAGTGAATCCGGACGCCGCGGGGTTCCACGTCTCGATCTGGCTCGTCCTCGCCGCCGCCGCGATTCTCACGGCGATGATCGGCGTCATCATCGGGCTGCCGACTCTCCGCCTGCGGGGTGATTACCTCGCGATCGTCACGCTCGGCTTCGGCGAGATCATGCCTCAGATCGCTCGGAACGGCGACGACCTGTTCGGGACCGGTTTCAACCTGACGAACGGCGCGCAGGGCATCAACCCGATCGACCCGCCGGGGTTCGGGGAGACGCTGCACAACTGGACGGGATTGCCGGCCGACTATCTCACGTTCAACGCGTCGCTCTTCGACCACAAGATCACGTCGGTCGACGTCTTCTACTGGACCGCGCTCTTCCTGCTCCTGTTCACGGTCTTCTGCAGCGTGCGTCTGCGGGACTCACGTCTCGGCCGCGCCTGGATCGCGATCCGCGAGGACGAGACGGCGGCGGCCGCGATGGGCGTCCCGCTGATGCGCACCAAGACCTGGGCGTACGCGGCCGGCGCCTTCTTCGGCGGGATCGCCGGCGCGTATTACGCGAGCTTCAAAAGCGGGACGTTCCCGGATGACTTCTTCTTCAACATCTCGATCTTCATCCTCTGCATGGTGATCCTGGGGGGCATGGGCAACATCTGGGGCGTGATCGTGGGCGGCGCCTTCCTCAGCTACCTGAACCAGGAGGGCCTCGGAAACATCGGCGGCTGGATCAACAGCCACTTCAACACCAACATCGACGTGCCGCTCTACCAGTTCGGCATCTTCGGCGTGATCCTCGTCCTCGTGATGCTGTTCAGGCCGGAAGGCCTGATCCCCAGCCAGCGCCGCCGGGCCGAGTTCCGGGAAGGCGTCAGCGACGAGCCCCTCTACGACGTCCAGCACTGATGGCCGACGAGCTGCTCATCGCTGATCAGTTGCGGAAGGAGTTCGGTGGGCTCGTGGCAGTCAACGACGTCGACTTCACGATTCCGCCTCGCACGATCGTGAGCCTGATCGGCCCCAACGGCGCCGGCAAGACGACGTTCTTCAACATGCTCACGGGCGTCTACAAGCCGACGGCGGGCAGGATCGTCTTCGACGACGAGGACGTCACGGCGAAGCCGCCGCATGCGATCACGGAGCGGGGAATCGGACGAACCTTCCAGAACATCCGCCTGTTCCAGAACATGACCGCCCGAGAGAACGTGCTTGTCGGCATGCACGCGCGGCTCAAGGGCGGGATCGTGGGGAGCATCCTCATGACGCCGCGGATCAGGCATGAGGAGGAGGCGGCGAACGAGCGCGCCCGAGAGCTGCTCCGCTACTGCGGGCTGCACCGTGTCGACGACGAGTTCGGGCGCCATCTCTCCTACGGCGATCAGCGGCGGCTCGAGGTCGCGCGGGCGCTCGCAACCGATCCGAAGCTTCTGCTGCTCGACGAGCCGACCGCCGGGATGAACCCACAGGAGACGGCGGAGTTCACGGACTTCATGTCGAAGCTGCGAGAGGAGCGCGACCTGACGATCCTGCTGATCGAGCACGACATGCGCGTCGTCATGGGCGTTTCGGAGCGGGTGACGGTGCTCGACTACGGCGAGAAGATCGCCGAAGGGTCGCCGCAGGACGTCCAGCGCGATCCGAGAGTGATCGAGGCGTACCTCGGCACGGGGGCGACGGCGGAGGCGGCTTCGGGATGAGTGCCGTCGCCGAGCAGCCGATCCTCGAGGTCGAGGACATTCACACCTTCTACGGCTCGATCGAGGCGCTGAAGGGGATCACGATCGAGGTCCGGGAGAAGGAGATCGTCACGCTGATCGGCGCGAACGGCGCCGGCAAGTCGACGACGCTCCGCTCGATCAACGGGCTCAACCGCCCGAGCAGAGGGCGGATCCGGTTCCAGGGCCGGGACATCACCGACGAGTCGCCGCACGACATCGTGAAGATGGGCATCGCCCAGTCGCCTGAGGGCCGCCGCCTCTTCCCGCGCATGAGCGTGCTCGAGAACCTGGAGATGGGCGCCTTCCAGCGCGCGGACCGCTCCGGGATCAAGGAGTCGCTCGACCGTGTGTTCACGCTGTTCCCGCGGCTCTCGGAACGGAAGACGCAGAAAGCGGGGACCCTCTCGGGCGGCGAGCAGCAGATGTGCGCGATCGGGCGCGCCCTGATGGCGCAGCCGAAGCTGCTGCTGCTCGACGAGCCCTCGATGGGGCTCGCGCCGCTCTTCGTCGAGAAGATCTTCGAGATCGTGCGCGAGATCAACCAACAGGGAACCCCGATCCTGCTGGTCGAGCAGAACGCGCTGATGGCGCTCGACACGGCACACCGTGGCTACGTGATGGAGACGGGCAACATCGCCCTCGCCGACGACGCAAAGAAGCTTCGCGAGAACGAGCAGGTTCGCAAGACCTATCTCGGCGAGATGTAGCGCTCGCGCTAGGGCGCGACGAGCAGCGGGAAATAGGGCGGCGAGAGGAGGAAGCCGATTCGCGGCGGCCCACCGGCACGGCCGTGCGCCATCTCGAGCGCCGGGCCGATCCCGTGGGTCGGGACGAAGCCCAGCTGCTTGGCCGCGACCGCGTCTCGACAGCCGGCGACCAGCACGGCGCCCAGCCGGCCGAGCGCGGGCTCGCACGCCGCCCAATCGGCGAAGGGAAGGAGCGGATGGCAGGCGCGCCCGTCGCGGTAGGCCTTGATCGCCCGGGAATCGGCGGCCGCCTGGCGCTCGGCCTCCGCGAGGCCTTCGGTCTCCGGGCCGAATCTCGTCGCGCCGAAGAAGGCGCGGTACGGCTGCTGGGTGGGGTGCGCGAACCGGCGGTGAAAGCGGTGGAGCAGGATCGCCGTTCCCCCCTCGACCAACGGAAAGGCGTCACGCCAGAGGCGAAGCGCGACCGCGAGCCCGAGGTACGCGGCGAGCAAGGGATTCGGGCGCTCGCGGGGGAGGTGCGGCGTGGTGCGCGGGATGCCGATGCAGATCGCGTCCAGCTGACCGTCGAGACGTGATGAGCGGGACTCGATCGCGCGCAGCAACGCCTCGGCGTGAGCGACCGAAGGCGGCCCGCCGAATGCAGCGGCGACGGTAATCTCCCGGCGGAGCGACTTCATCACCCGGTCGCGAGCCGGCCCGGGCAGCAGCCCGAATGCGCGGCGGAGCGGCGAGCGCGCGATCCGCTCGAGCGCCTCGGCCTCGTACGGGTAGCCCTGGACCGCCCCCGTGAGCCGCGGGTTGTTGAGCACCAGCGCGGCCGCAATCAGGGGAACTCGCTTCGACAGCTCACGCTCCAGCGCGAGGCCGAGCCGCCAGCCCTGCGAGGCGGTCGTCTCGAGCAGCGAGTACGCGCCGGCCGCGCGCACCGTTTCACGTCCGGATGCGGCGACGAGGGTCGCGGGGCCGCCGTGCAGGACGGTCTCGGCCGCGCTCACGACGACCACGACGTCGGTCTCCACCAGCGCGCGGTTGACCCGCAGCGGAACATGGCCCGACTCGCCGATCTGGAAGAGCTCCGGATCTTCGACGTCGTGGACGACCACGCGGCCGGTGAACCGCCGCGCAAAGTCCGGCGAGACGATTCCCAGCTCGTCGAGCTGCCGCTGCGCCGGCCGGCGAGCGAGGCCGGAGGCGATCAGCAGCGTTTGGTTCTCGACGGGAACGCCGATGCGGGAGAGCTCCCCCACCGTCGCGGTGAGCGCGTTGGCGCGTGGGTCGTGCTGCGCGCTGGGGATCGGAAGCTCCGGCAGCGCGACCACGACGGTCGCCCGGCCTCCGCGAGGCACGAGGGCCTCTAGCGGCTCACCTTCGAGCGGAAAGCGCAGCGCATCGCGTACCGCCGCGCCGACGTCGGCGATCCCTTCTCCCGGCGGAGGTGGGCGGAGAATGACGGCGTCGTCGGGCGCATCCACGAGGGCGACCCGCGAGCCCGACAACAGCGGGACGCGGTTCACGGAATCGAGCGGTACAGCCTGAGGAACGTCGGGCGGAAGCCTCGCCGCGGCCAGAAGCGAGACGCGAGCAGATTCGTCACGCGCCAGTCGGTGACCATGACCTCAAGACCCTGCTCCGCGGCCCATGCAAAGCCGGCGGCCGTCAATGCGACCCCGATCCCCGAGCCGCGGATCTCGGGCAGCGTCGCCGCGAACCCGAGATAGCAGGCGCTGGGGATGCGCGCGAGCCCTCGGTGGTGGCGTGACAGCTCCGCCGGAGAGAAGCCCCAGACCGCGACGGGCCGGCCGTCGCGGAAGCCCACCAAGACCTGCTCTTCGGTGCCGGCAAGCGTTTCCTCCCATTCCTTCCGCTGCTCCTCCTCGGTGGGGAGCGGGCGGCTCGAGAAGACCGGGGCTACGCTCTGGTGCTTCGGAAGGGCAATGTCGACCTCGAGCAACCGATCGACGTCTTCGGTCCGCGGCTCCCGGATCTCGAAGCCTTCCGGAATGCGAACGTCGGTTTTCGGGGGGATCTCTTGCGCTCCGTGGGCCTGTTGCTGGCCGAAGCCGAGCCGGAACCATGCGTCCACGAGCTCGGACTCGGTCGCCGGCACCAGCGCGTACTGGCGAGTGCGTCCCTCGTCGACCCAGCGCTGCGCGGCGACGCCGTAGAGGTCGCGCAGATCCTCGGCCTGGTCGGCCGCGTGCCCTGCCGTCTCGACCCAGATGTTCGGGCCCCACATCTCCTCGTCCAAAGGTCCCCCGATGAGGTAGCCGGCCGGGCGACCGTCCCTGCTGGCGAACGCGCCGGAGGTCCCTTCCTCTTCGAGGAGCGCGGCGATCTCGGCGCGGAAGTCGACGTCCGCGGGCAGCAGCGGCTCGGCCGTGCGATGCCGCCGATGACGCTCGGCGAGGAGCTGCGCGGAGTCGTCCAGATGCTCTTCGGAAAATGGCTGAACTTCGAGTCCCGGCACCGCCGGAGGACGATACCGTTGGCCTGATGCCGAAAACGCTCACCGGAGCCGAGCTTCAGCTCGACGACGCGCCCGCGCGCGAGAGCGAGCTCTTCCTCGTCGACGGAAACAACCTCGCGTACCGCGCGTTCTACGCGCTGCCCGAGGAGCTGGCGACGAGCGAGGGCTTCTCGACCAACGCGCTGCTCGGGTTCACGAACATGCTCTTCAAGCTGCTGGCCGACTATCGGCCGCGCGGCGTCGCGGTCGCCTGGGACACGCGCCCCGTACATCGGACCGAGCTGCTCGAGACCTACAAGATCGAGCGCAAGCCGATGCCCGACCTGCTGCGGGAGCAGTTCCCGTACTTCCGGCCGATCGTCGAGGCCTTCGGCTACCGCAATCTCGAGTTCGAGGGCTGGGAGGCGGACGACGTGATCGCGACGCTGGCCAAGCGGGCCGACGACGCCGGGATCAAGACGACGGTCGTCTCGACAGATCGCGACGCCTTCCAGCTCGTCTCCGAGAACGTCTGCCTGATGATGACGCCCCGCGGGGTCTCCGACGTGCACGTGTACACACCCGAGCGGGTCGAGGCGCGGCTCGGGATCCGGCCCGAGCAGGTCCCGGACTTCATCGGCCTCAAGGGAGACACGTCGGACAACATCCCCGGCGTCCCGGGCATCGGCGACAAGACGGCGGGCCAGCTGATCGCGCAGTACGGCTCGCTGGAAGAGGTGCTCGAGCACGTGGACGACCTCACGCCCGCTCGGTCGAAGGCGATCCGCGAGCACGCTGAGCAGACGCGGGCCGCGAAGGAGCTCGCCACGATGCGGACCGACCTCGACGTCGACTGCGATCCGACGGAGCTCGTCCTGGCGCCGCCCGACCGCTCGCAGCTGAAGGAGATGTTCCGCCGGTTCGAGTTCCGGAACCTGCTCGGCCGCGTCGACGAGCTCGACGAGGCGGTTCCGGCTTCGGCGCGCGAAGTGACCGGCGTCCCGGTGCGCTGGCGCGAGGGCGACTTCGACGGCCTCGCCGGTCCGCTCGGGGTCTCGGCCGAAGAGGACCGTGGGGCGGTGGCGAGCGGCGACGAGGTCGTGCTCGGCGTCCGACCCGGGAAGCTCGAGGGTGGCGTCGTCGCCCATGACGCCAAGTCGCTCCGCGTGCAGGCCGACGACGACACGATGCTCGCGGCGTATCTGATCGAGCCGAGCCGGGCCTCGTACGAGCTCGACGACCTTGCTGCAGAGTACGGCCTCGAGCTGCAGCCGGAGCCGGCCGCAGACGAGGACACGGCTCGTCTCGTCCGCCACGCCGCGGCGACGCTGCGGCTGCGCGATCCGCTATTGGAGCGGGTGCGGGAGCGAAATCAAGAGCAGCTCTACCGCAAGATCGAGCTGCCGCTCACCGAGGTGCTCTCCGCGATGGAGTCGGTCGGGGTGAGGATCGACACGTATCGGATGGGTGAGATCACCGCGCGCCTTGCGGACCGCGTGGAGGAGCTGGAGGCGAAGGCGCACGAGCTCGCGGGCGAGGAGTTCATGCTCGGGTCGACCCAGCAGGTCGCGCGGGTCCTGTTCGAGAAGCTCGAGCTGACGCCGGGGCGAAAAGGGAAGACCGGCTTCTCGACGGACACGCGCGTGCTCCGTTCGATCCGCGGCGACCACGAGATCGTTCCGGTGATCGAGGAGTGGCGCGAATACTCGAAGTTGCTGAACACCTACCTCGGGCCCCTGCCCGGGTTGATCGGCGAGGACGGTCGCCTGCACACGACGTTCAACCAGGCGGTCGCCGCGACCGGGCGGCTCTCGACGACGAACCCGAACCTGCAGGCGATCCCGATCCGGACGGAGCTCGGCCGCGAGATCAGGTCGGCGTTCATCGCCGAGCAGGGCTGGAAGCTCCTGTCCGCCGACTACTCGCAGATCGAGCTGCGCATCCTCGCGCATGTCTCCGGCGAGCCGAAGCTCCGCGAGGCGTTCGCGCGTGGGGAGGACATCCATGCCGCGACGGCCGCAGAAGTGCTTGACGTCGAGCCGGCTGCGCTGACGAAGGATCAGCGCGCGATCGCGAAGATGATCAACTTCGGGATCGTCTACGGGATCTCGGCGTTCGGCCTGTCGGAGAACCTCGAGATCCCGCGCGAGGAGGCGCAGGCCTACATCGATGCGTACCTAGCCCGCTTCCCGCACGTTCAGGACTTCATCCAGCGCACGATCGAGCAGGCCGCCGAGGACGGCTACACGACTTCATTGCTCGGTCGGCGACGGCCGGTGCCCGAGCTGCGGGCGTCGAACCGGCAGACCCGTTCGCTCGGGGAGCGACTCGCGGTGAACTTCGTCATGCAGGGCTCGAACGCGGACATCATCAAGGTCGCGATGATCGCGATCCACCGGCGGCTGCGCGACGAGGGGCGGAACGCGCGCTTGGTGTTGCAGGTGCACGACGAGCTGCTGCTCGAGGCGCCCGACGCCGAGGTCTCCGCGGTGCGCGATCTCGTGCGGGAGGAGATGTGCGCCGCCTACGAGCTCGACCCGCCGCTCGCCGTCGACATCGGCACCGGCGACGACTGGAGCGAGGCGAAGAGCTAGGGCTCTCTCGTCGTTCGCGCGCCGCGCGGAAGGGCGTTTGTAAAAAAGGGTCTGACCCTCGGGCCTGGCTGCTTCGGCCCTGGAAAGTGTCGCGGAAGTGTGTCGGTTTGTTCCCAGTAGGGTCCATTCCGTGCAGGTCACGCTGTCGGATGGGTACAAGATGTTCGTCGAGGAGGTCGGCGACGGCGACGCGCCGCCGCTGATCGTCCTCCACGGCGGGCCGGGACTCGACCACACGATGTTCCGCCCGTATCTCGACCTGCTCGGCGACGAGTTCCGCCTGCTCTACGTGGACGAGCGCGGGCAAGGGCGAAGCGAGCGGACCGACCCCACGACGCTCACGCTCGAGGTCTTCGCTCGGGACGTCGACCTGCTCGCCGAGGCGCTCGAGCTCGAGGAGTTCGCACTGCTCGGCCACTCCTTCGGCGCGATCATCGCGGCTTGGCATGCGACCGAGCTGGGCACGGCCGCCGCGTACGTGATCTCGGGCGGCGGCGACTCCAGCGAAGCGCTGATGGCAGACGTTGAGGCCTCGCTCGAGGCGCTGGGCGATGAAGGCGCCGCCATCGCCGAGTCCTGGGAGCAGGAGAAGACCGTGCAAACGGACCAGGAGCTGAAGGAGCTGCTCCGCGCCCAGATGCCGTTTCATTTCCACGGCGATCCGCCCCCCGGCTACGCCGACGACACCGTCGGCTCGCCAGAGGTCCTGCGCCACTTCGCCAACGTCGGCTACGGCGACTTCGACTACACGCCGAGGCTCGGCGAGGTCGACAAGCCGACGCTGGTCGTCGTCGGCGAGCACGACCGCACGACAACGCCGCGGGCGGCGCGCGTCCTCCACGACGGCATTCCCGGCAGTGAGCTCCATGTCGTGCGCGACGCCGGGCACATGAGCTTCGTCGAGAAACCCGACGACTATCTCCCGGTCGTCACGGCGTTTCTGCGAAAAAGAGTGGGTACACTGACCCGTCCTTGATGGCCAACGAAACCGCACCCACAGCACCCACAGCCGAAGAAGGCGTCTGGACGACCGGCCCTGACGGGGAGCTGATCCCGGACTACGATTCCACCTTCCCGACGATCAACGAGGGCGAGGTCGTCCACGGCACCGTTGTCAGTGTCGACAAGGACGAGGTCCTCGTCGACATCGGCTACAAGTCCGAGGGCGTCATTCCGGTCTCCGAGCTGTCGATCCGCCGCTCCGTCAACCCGGAGGACGAGGTCAACCTCGGCGACGAGATCGACGCGCTCGTCCTCACCAAGGAGGACGCCGAGGGGCGCCTGATTCTCTCCAAGAAGCGCGCGCGCTTCGAGATGGCGTGGAAGAAGATCGAGGAGGCGGCCGAGTCGGGCGAGGCCGTCACCGGCAAGGTGATCGAAGTCGTGAAGGGCGGCCTGATCCTCGACCTCGGCGTGCGGGGATTTCTGCCGGCATCGCTCGTCGACATCCGCAGGGTGCAGGACCTCGACGAATTCCTCGGCCAGGAGCTTCGCTGCAAGGTGATCGAGCTCAACCGCTCACGCAACAACGTCGTCCTCTCGCGCCGGGCGGTGCTCGAGGACGAGCGCAAGGAGATGCGCCAGGCGATTCTCGACCGGCTCAACCCTGGCGACGTCGTCGAGGGCGAGATCTCGAACATCGTCGACTTCGGCGCGTTCGTCGATCTCGACGGGATGGACGGCCTGATCCACATCTCCGAGCTCTCGTGGAGCCACGTCAACCACCCGTCGGAGGTGCTCGACATCGGCCAGCGGGTCCAGGTCAAGGTGCTCGACATCGACCGCGAGCGGCAGCGCATCTCGCTCGGGCTCAAGCAGACGCAGACCGACCCGTGGCAGCAGGTGCTCCAGCAGCACAACGAGGGCGACGTCGTCGACGGGAAGGTGACGAAGGTCGTCACGTTCGGCGCCTTCGTCGAGATCCTCCCCGGGGTCGAGGGCCTCGTGCACATCTCCGAGCTCGCGCAGCACCATGTCGAGAACCCGCGCGAGGTCGTCTCGCAGGGGGATGCGGTGAAGGTCAAGATCATCGAGGTCGACGCGGATCGCCGGCGGCTCTCCCTCTCGCTCAAGCGGGTCGAGGGTCAGGAGCTCGGCGGTGGACCGCCGCCCGACGCCGAAGAGGTGCACGCGGTGCCGCAGATCGATCTCTCCGAACAGGTTTTCCCGGAGGCCACGGCGGCCGAGGCCGGCCTCGAGCCTCCGTCGGAGCCCGAGGTCGCCCCAGAGCAGGCTGACGAGAGCATCGCCGCCGACCAGATTGCCCCGGAGGAGCAGGGTCCCGGCGATTCCGAAGGCGAGCCACCCGCTCCTCCGCCCGAAGCCGAGGAGTAGCGTGGCGCGGCCGGTCGCGGTCGCGATCACCGGAAGCATCGGCGCCGGCAAGAGCGAGGCGCTGGCAGCGTTCGCCCGGCATGGTGCGGCAGCGATCTCGAGCGACGACATCGTCCATACGCTGATCCGCGAGGACGAGGACGTCCGGACGGCCCTGCTGCAGCGCTTCGGCGAGCAGATTCTGGACGAGGCCGGCCAGATCAAACGATCGGCAATCGCGGACGTCGTCTTCGCCGACCGCGAACAGCTCACCTGGCTCGAGGCGCTGCTCCACCCGCTCGTCGTAAAGGAATACCTCGCCTGGCGGGAAGAGCTCGCCCGCCTGCCCAATCCTCCCGCCGTCTCCGTCACCGAGGTTCCCCTGCTGTACGAGGCCGGCGGCGAGACCCGCTTCGACGTCGTCGTGGCGATCACGGCGCCGGAAGAGCTCCGCGCGCAGCGCGCCGACGTCCCCGTCTCCGACCGAGAGCACCGCCTGATCCCGCAGGAGGAGAAGGCGCGCCGCGCTGACTTCGCCTACGTCAACGACGGCACGCTCGAGGACCTCGACGAGTTCGTCGCCGGGGTGATGGGCGAGCTCGCGGTGAAGGCGTGAGAAGAGGCCTCGCCCTCCTCGTGATGATGGCCGGGATCACCGCCGTGGCCGCCTACGCGTTCACTGAGAAGCCGGGTTGGTACATCCGCCTTCGCTATCCGCTCAAGTACGAGCAGATCGTCCGCGGGCACGCGCACAACTACCGGCTCGACCCCGCGCTGCTCGCGGCGGTGATCTACGCCGAGAGCAAGTTCCACTCGGACGTTCGCTCGGACTCGGGCGCCATCGGGCTCATGCAGCTCCTGCCGGACACGGCGAAGGGGATCGCGGTGCACACCGGCGGCTCACGGTTCCGCGTCCAGGACCTCTACAACCCGGAGATCAACGTTCGGTACGGGTCGTGGTATCTCCGCCACCTGCTGAACAAGTACCGCAACGAGGAGACGGCGCTCGCCGCCTACAACGCCGGCCAGGACAACGTCGATCGCTGGCGGCGCGAGGGCGGAAAGATCGAGTTCTCGGAGACGCGCCATTACGTGAGCCGCGTCGAAGACCTGAAACGCCTCTATCGGCGAGGTTACGGGGCCGATCTAGGCCCCGCGTCAACATGATGCTTGACAGACGTCTGAGTGATGTCATAATGATGTCACGATGGAACTCCAGGGATTCGTCCAAGGGCTTCAGGCAGACCTCGAGCAGATCGCGGCCGTCGGCGACGACGCCGTCTCGGAGGCCGCCCGCCGTCTGAGCGCCGCGGTCGGCGCCTCGGCCGGCCTTCGACTGCTCGATGCCCTCACCGAGGCGGCGCTCGAGCTCAACGCTCAGCTTCCGTCAGGTCACGTCGAGATCCGTGTCGCGGGGCAGG
Organism: Actinomycetota bacterium; assembly: GCA_046729795.1. GTDB lineage: Bacteria > Actinomycetota > Thermoleophilia > Gaiellales > Gaiellaceae > JBKPFU01. The sequence continues at coordinate 21,088 of JBKPHH010000032.1, forward strand.
ACCCCTCGTTCGTCTACGTCGAGGAGGCCGGCGAGGCTGCCGCGCCGCCTGCCGACGACGCGCTCGTGGCCCGCATCACGCTCCGCCTTCCCGAGGGCCTTAAGGCCGCAGTCGAGATCGCCGCCTCCCGGGAAGGCGTTTCCGTCAACACCAGGCTCGTCCGCGCGCTCGCCCGGCTCGTCAGCTCCGGCGGGCGCGAAGGGCGCGGGCCGGGCAACCGCCTGACGGGCTTCGCCCGGGGCTGAAAGGAGAAGAGATGCTCTTCCGACTGCCGTTCGGCCACACCGACGTCAAGATCGACTCGCGGAACCCCCGCGGGGACACGCCCGCCCCGGCGCTGGACATCCTGCGCCGCGTCCGCGGCAAGCACCGATGATCCGCGAGCGCTACGACACGCCCGGGCGCCTCACGCTCGACCTGCGTCTTCCCGAAGGGCGCATCGACGTGAAGACCGTCGACGGCGCCGTGACCGAGATCGAGCTCGACGCCCGCGGCAACGAGGACGAGGTTCGAGACCTGCTCGAGGGCGCGCGCGTCGAGGCCCGTGAGACGTCCGACGGCCACGAAGTGATCGTCGACGTGGAAGACCGCCGCCGGATCGGCTTCGGCTTTTGGCGACGAGTGGACGTCCGGCTCACCGTCCGGGCGCCGCACGGCGCGAAGCTTCGGGCCGAGACCGCGTCCGCGTACGTGCAATGCCGCGGGCGCCTAAGCTCGGTCGAGGTCAACACGGCTTCCGGCGACGTCGAGCTCGACGAGATCGACGACGACGCGGCGATCAAGACCGCGAGCGGCGACGTCGAGATCGACGAGGTAGGCGGTGCCTTGGCCGTGAGCACCGCGTCCGGCGACATCGAGGTTGCCCGAGCCGGCGGAGACGCCGCCGCCAAGACCGCGTCGGGCGACGTGATGATCCGAGATGCCGGCGCCGGGGTCACCGCGGCCACCGCCTCCGGCGACCAGCGCATCGGAGCGGTGCGCCAAGGCGCCGTAACGCTGCAGTCCGCCTCCGGGGACATCGAGATCGGCATCCGCAAAGGGTCGAACCTCTGGGTCGACGCGCGGTCGATGAGCGGTCAGACGAGCTCGGAGCTCGAGCTCTCGGATGCGCCGTCCGAGGACGATGCTCCGCTCGTCGAGCTGCGGGCGACGTCGATGAGCGGCGACATCAGGATCATCCGGGCGGTGGGGGCCGAGCTGAAGCGATGAAGGTTCGGCACCTCCTCCGCGACCGCCGGCTGAGTGCGCTCCTTTGCGCCGAGGTCGTCTCGACGACCGGGTCGCAGATGACCTGGCTGGCGCTGCCTTGGTTCGTACTGGTGACGACCGGCTCGGCGTCGCGGATGGGGCTCGTGCTTGCCGCGGAGGTCGCGGGTGTCGCGCTCCTCGGCATCCCCGGCGGAGCGGTCGCCGCGCGACTCGGTGCTCGAAGGACGCTGCTCCTCTCGAACCTCGGCGCCGGCGTGGCCGTCCTCGCGGTCCCGATCCTCCATGCGGCCGACGCCCTGTCCTTCGGGCTCTTGCTCGCACTCGTCTTCACGGGTGGCGCGCTCTGGGCGCCGCAGTTCGCGGCGCAGCGCGTCGCCCTCGCCGAGCTGCTCGACGACGACGAGGCGAAGGTCAGCGATGCGAACGCGCTTCTGCAAGCCGCGACGCGCGCGACGCTGCTGGTCGGTCCGGTGCTGGCGGGAGTCCTGATCACCGTCATCGGGGCGCCGGCGGTGCTGGTCATCGACGCGGCGACGTTCGCCTTCGCCTTTGTACTGATCGCAGTGTTCGTTCCGAGAACGAAGACGGCGACCGCTCCGATCGAGGGCGATCCCCGGGGCGTGTTCGCCGGCCTTCGCTACCTCGCACGCGACCGCCTGCTTCGCGCGTGGACGATCAGCATGGCGATTGGCGACGCCGCGTGGAACGCGCTCTTCATCGCCCTGCCGTTCTATGCGTACACGCGCTACGACGGCGACGCCTGGGTGGCGGGGCTGCTGCTGGCCTGTTTCGGGGTCGGCGCGGTGATCGGGAATGTGGTGTCGTTTCGGCTTCGACCGAAGGTCGAGCCGCTGACGCTCATCTCCGTCGCCGTGGTGGCGCAGGCACTTCCGCTGTGGCTGCTGCTCGGGGCCGGTCCGGCCTGGGTCGTCGGCGTCGCTCTGGTTACGTCCGGAATCGCCAACGGCGTCGCCAATCCGTCGCTGCACTCGTTGATGACGCTGCGTGCACCTCAGGCGCTTCGCGCGCAGGTGCTGAGCGCGGTCCTCGCGGCGGACACCTTGGCCGGCCCGATTGGGTACCTCGGAGCGGGCGTGATCCTCGCCCACGCAGGGATCGTCCCGCTGTTCGCCGTCGTCGCCGCGGTTCAGACGCTGACGATGGGCGCCCGCGCCGCGGTTACGCTCCGCGAGCGGCGCGCGCTGACCCCAGCGCCTGCCTAGCTCTCGAGCGCGTTCGCCTTCTCGCAGAGCGCCCTGAAGCCGGCCTGGAGGAAGTCGTTTGCGGCGGCGGCTCCCAGCGACCAGGTCAGCAGCCTGCCGAACCGGGGAGCCAGGATCTGGGTCGAGGCGAGGCCCGCGGCAACCCAGGTGCCGACGCACCGGGAACAGGTGACGAGCTCGCCGATCGCCTGCTCGATGCCGCCCTCGACAGGCTTTTCGCCCGCGCCCGTGTGCGCCGGCCCGCGAACGAAGGGCTCGCGGATGAAGCTCGTGACCTCGTCTCGGGCGAGCGTCCGGGCGGCCTTGAACGTCGCCAGGCCGAGCACCGTCAGGTCGAGCGGGGTCTGGCATTGGGGGTCCCGATCGAGAAGGCGGCCGAGCGCGCCGGCGCCCGCGAGCAGGCCTCCGAAAGCGGCCATGATCGCCGCGTAGGAACCGTAGGGCGGCTGTTCAGGACGGGCTGACACCGCAGATACCCTGTCCCGGGATGGCCGAGTTCAAAACATCCGAGGCCTATTTGGCCACCGGCGACCAGCCGAAGGCGATCGAGACGATCTCCGAGGGGCTCGTCGCCGGGGAGAGCCATCAGACGCTGCTCGGGGCCACCGGCACCGGCAAGACGGCGACCATGGCCTGGATCATCGAGAAGGTCGGCAAGCCGGCCCTCGTCATCGCGCACAACAAGACGCTGGCCGCGCAGCTCTGCAACGAGTTCCGCGAGTTCTTTCCGGAGAACGCGGTCGAGTACTTCGTCTCGTACTACGACTACTACCAACCCGAGGCATACGTCCCTCAGGCCGATCTCTACATCGAGAAGGACTCGTCGCAGAACGAGGACATCTCGCGGCTGCGGCTCAACGCCACGTCGTCGCTCTTCACGCGCCGAGATGTGGTCGTCGTCGCGTCGGTGTCGTGCATCTACGGCCTCGGCTCGCCGGAGGAGTGGCGCGGCCGCGTCCTGATCCTGAACGTGGGGGAGGAGAGCGACCGCGACGAGGCGCTGCGGATCCTGATCGACAACCAGTACGTCCGCAACGACAGCGTGCTCGGCCGGGGCCGGTTCCGCGTCCGCGGCGACGTGATCGAGGTGCAGCCCGCGAACATGGAGACGGCGTACCGGGTCTCGTTCTTCGGCGACGAGGTCGAGTCGATCACGCACTTCGATCCGCTCACGGGCGAGATCCTCGACCGCCTGGACAACCTGGCGATCTGGCCCGCGACCGAGTACGTGACCTCGAAGCCGACGATCGACCGCGCGATCGGCGAGATCCGCGCGGAGCTCGAAGGCCGCGTGAAGGAGCTCGAGTCGGAGAACAAGATGCTCGAGGCGCACCGGCTCCGGCAGCGCACCGAGTACGACATGGAGATGTTGAAGGAGCTCGGCTTCTGCTCCGGGATCGAGAACTATTCGCGGATCCTGGAGGGCCGGCCGCCGGGGTCACACCCGTTCACGCTGCTCGACTACTTCCCGGACGACTTCGTCGTCTTCATCGACGAGTCGCACCAGACGGTTCCGCAGCTCGGCGGCATGTACGAGGGCGACCGCTCGCGCAAGCAGACGCTGGTCGACTTCGGCTTCCGCCTGCCGTCGGCGCTGGACAACCGGCCGCTGCGCTTCGACGAGTTCCTCCAGAAGGTCCCGCAGATCGTGTACCTCTCGGCGACGCCCGGCCCGTATGAGCTGCGACAGTCGACCCGCGTCGCCGAGCAGCTCGTGCGTCCGACGGGGATCGTCGACCCCGAGGTCGAGCTGCGCGCGACCAAGAACCAGATCGACGACCTGCTGAACGAGATCCGCCGCCGCGAGGAGGTCGGCGAGCGCGTGCTCATCACCACGCTGACGAAGAAGATGGCCGAGGACCTGACCGACTACCTGCTCGAGTCGGGCGTCAAGGCGCGGTACCTCCATTCCGAGATCGACACGCTCGAGCGGATCCAGATCATCCGCGAGCTCCGGTTGGGCGACTACGACGTGCTCGTCGGCGTCAACCTGCTCCGCGAGGGGCTCGACCTGCCCGAGGTTTCGCTCGTCGCCATCCTCGACGCCGACAAGGAGGGCTTCCTCCGCGGCCGCACGTCACTGATCCAGACGATCGGGCGCGCCGCGCGCAACGTGAACGGCAAGGTGCTGCTCTACGCCGACAAGCTGACCCAGGCGATCAAGGAGGCGGTCGACGAGACCAACCGCCGCCGGGCCGTTCAGCTCGCCTACAACGAGGAGCACGGGATTACTCCGGAGACGATCCAGAAGGGCGTCTCCGACATCGCCGAATTCCTGTCTCTGGAGTCGCCGACCGTCCCGACGCGCCGCCGCAAGGGGCGCACCGAGGTCGAGGGCATGTCGCAGGAGGAGCTCGAGCGGCTGATCATCCAGCTCGAGGAAGAGATGTTCACCGCGGCCGAGGAGCTGCGGTTCGAGTACGCGGCCAAGCTCCGCGACGAGATCAAAGAGCTGCGCCGTGAGCTGCTTGCCACGGCACAGGCGCCCGCCTAGCGCGGAGTCCGAGCCCGAAGCCGATCCGGCGTCAACCCCGACAACCGGTCCGTTACGGTGGGCCTCGTGCTCGGGGCGATCCTCTCGATTCTGATCTCCGGCTTCCTGATCGGAGTGCTCGCTCGGTGGGCCGTTCCCGGGCCCGATCCGATGTCGATCTGGCTCACGACCGCGATCGGGGTCGCGGGCTCGCTGATCGGCGGTGGGATTGCCACCGCGATCGTCGGCGCCGACGAGACGTCGGGCGACATCTTCGCGACGCTCCTCGTCTCCGTGGTCGCCGCCACGCTGCTCGTGATCGCCTATCGACGGTTCGTGCAGAAGCGCCCGATCACGGGGCCCGAGGCGTACAGGCCACCGCCTGGCCAGCAGCGCAAGAGCAGCATTTTCCAGTCGCCGGCGAAACGCGCCTACGAGCGGCAGGACACGGCCGAGCAGATCCGCAAGCTCGCGGAGCTCCGGGATTCGGGCGCGATCACACCCCAGGAGTTCGAGGCGAAGAAGGCGGAGCTTCTCAGCCGCATCTAGGAAACAAGCCGCGTTTCGTCGTAATGCGAGCGGGACAAACCGCTCCCATGGATCCAGTAATCGCAGACATCACGATCGGCCGCATCATCGGTCTGATCATCGTGGGCCTCGTCGTCGGCGCGCTCGCGCGCCTGTTCCATCCCGGAAGCGATCCGATGGGGCTGGGGCTGACGTTCCTGATCGGAGTAGCCGCGGTCGTTCTCGCGGGGCTTCTCATCGGCGGCGTGCTCGGCTTCATCCTCGCGATCGTCATCGGAGTCGGCCTGGTCGCATTGGTCGGGCGGCTCTTCGGCGCCCGCGGGCGGACCGTTTAGGCAGGTTCGACACGGAGGGGCTGACGGCCCCGCGGGAATCGCCGCACGGCCGTGAGCCCCCAGTCGTTCTCGCGCCAGACGAAGGTCTGCACGGTGAGCGTCTCGTCCTCGAGCTCGTAGACGTGCAAGCCGCGCGCCTCGCCGCGGCGCTGCGGCCGCGGTTGGCCGAGACCGGGGGCGATCGAGACAGTGACCCCGCGCAGCGCGCCGGGCGCAACCTCGACCTCGTGCCGCTCGGCGACCGCGGCCTGATGGATGTGGCCGGCGAGGATCAGCTCGGCTCCGGCGTCGACGAGCGAGGCGAGCACGTGGCTTCGCCGCGCAACCGGCTTCTTGCGCGAGCGCCACGGGGCGCCGATCAGGTGGTGGTGCAGGACGACCACACGGGCCGCGCCCGCCGGCGCGCTCGACAGCAGCTCGGCGGCGCGCCGTAGCTGGCTCTCCCTGATCCCCCCGGATTGATGCCGCCAGGGCCGCACCGAGTTCAGGCCGACGACGAACAGCCCATCCGCGTCGTACACCGGTTCGGTGGTCTGCCAGAGCCGCTCGAACTCGAGGAACGGGCGCGTGAAGCGCGCCGGGAACGTGTACGGGATGTCGTGGTTCCCGGGGATGACCAGCAGCGGCCTCCCGAGCGCCTTCAGGAACTCGGCCGCGCGCTCGTGCTGCTCCCGCCGCCCGCGGTGCGTGAGGTCACCGCTCGCGATGATCAGCTGCGGCTCAACTCGGGCGATCAGCGGCTCGAGATCGCGCTCGATCCTCGCTTCTGCGCGGCTGCCCGCATGCAGGTCGGAGATGTGCAGGAGACGCAAGCGCACGGCGGGGCACGCTATACCGGAGCCTCGGCGCTCGGGATCTGTGAACGACCTGACTTGCAAGTAGGAATCGCGCGGGAATCGTGCTAAGTTCGAGGCCTCCAGCCTGTCAGGGGCAGGGCCACAAATCAAAACCATCGGAACCTTCCGATCTGCGCCGCATTCCTCGCGAGGGTTGAGCAGCTCCATTCGGCTCCTCCTCCTCGCCTTCGTCGCGCTGCTCGGATTCATGGCCACTAACGTCCTCGCCGGAGGGTCACAGGCGGCCTCGAATGCGACGACGACGGTTCCCAAGCCGGACCCGCCGCCGCGGACGACGACTCGGCATGCGTCGCCGCCGCCGCCAACTCCTCCGCCCCCGGCTCCGGAGCCGCCAACCCCGTCCCCGCCGCCACCACCACCGTCACCTCCAGCTTCACCACCGCCTCCGCCACCACCTTCGCCACCGCCGCCGTCACCACGGGCCGCGGTCGTCAAGCCATCCCCACCTGCGCAGCCTCGTCGGCGCCTCGAGCGACCTCAGGTGCGTCGGCAAACGCAGACGACACTCGGCGCCTCGACGGTGCTCGGCGCGAGTCGCACGATCCAGCGAGGAGCACCAGCCGTGGCGGTCTCCGCGACAGGGTCCAGCTCCTCGCAGCTTGCCCCGATCGTCCTCGGGATCGCGATCGCGCTCGTGCTCCTTGCGGCAGCCTTCGCTCTCATGCGGCCCTCGGCCTTACCGCGGCCCATCGGAATCGCAATCTACGAACGGCGTTCTTCGCTGATTTTCGGCTACCTCGCGATCGTCGCCAGCGTCGGGTTCGGTATCGCGATCGGTTTGTTGTCGTGAGCGGCGTGCGTCTCTCCGCCACCGTTCTGGTGGCTCTGACCGTTTTCGTTCCGCTCGCTGGGGCCACGACCAGCGCTAAGCCCGACCCGCCGACGTTCGTGGACCACCCCAACAACCCGCTCCTGGCCGACGCAGATCCGACCGTCGTCCCCGCTCCCGACCAGTCCTCCGCGGAGGGGGAGTTCCACTCCTTCACCCTCGGCTCTTTCTCCGATCCCGGCCCGGACGGCCCGTGGACGGTCGACGTCAACTGGGGCGACGGCACCGCGCCGACGACCTTCCAGGTCACCGATGGCGGCCCCGACGCTTCACTCGGAAGCCAGAGCCACACCTATGCGGACAACGGCACGTACACGGTCACGGTCACGGTCACCGACAAGGACAACGGCAGCGGCCAGGCCACCTTCCACGTCTCCGTCTCAAATGGCGACCCGACCGTCACCCTG
>JBKPHH010000033.1:0-10894 GCA_046729795.1 Actinomycetota bacterium
GACCCGTGGACGAGGTTGTCCGGCATCGCGAGCGCCAGATCGCCGCGGATCGTCCCGGGCGCCGCGTCGGTCGGGTTGGTCGCGCCCATCGTCGTCCGCACGACCGGGATCGCGGATTCGCCTTCGAGCACGAGCGCGAGGGTCGGCGCAGACGTGATGAACTCGACGAGCTCGCCGAAGAACGGCTTCTCGCGGTGCTCGTCGTAGTGGCGCTCGGCGAGATCGCGATCGACGTGGACGAGCTTCGCGGCGCGGATCTGAAGGCCGCGCAGTTCGAAGCGCGCCAGGATCTCTCCGGCCAGCGCCCGCTGGATCGCGTCGGGCTTGATCAGGACAAGAGTTTTCTCCAGCATCTCGGGCGCGGCGCGGCGGTTGAATCTCGCAGACGTTGATGCGCGTCTAACTCGGACGCGTAGCGTGGCGGAGTCTACTCAGCGCGACGTCGTTCCCTGCGCGGGGGATCGAGCCGCTGCGTGCGGCCGAAATCGATCGAGGACGGCGTGTCGATCGGCGTCTCGCAGTACGGGCACACCTGCCAGAGCGCCTCGAGCGGCGCCTGACAGGTTCGGCAGGCCTGTTTCAGCTTCGTCGTGCAGACCGGGCAGACGAGGAAGCTCGCCTCGACCTGCGCGCGGCACACCGGGCAATGGAGGTCGCGGCGCGCGAGACGCTCCTCCATCGCCTTGATCTCGAGCTCGCGCTCGCGCGCTTCCTCGAGGTACTCCGGAGGCCGCAGGAGGATGTAGATCAGTGCCCCGAGGAAGGGTGGGATCAGGCCGATGATCACGGCCATTGCGACTAGCCAGGGATCTTCGATGCGGCGCCGCGCGTCCTTGTACACCCAGACCGCGACCGCGAGCCAGAAGACGACCACGAAGAAGATCGCGAGGTTACGGACGACCGGCCAGGTTCCGGACTTGAAGAAGCTGAAGAAATCGCCGGGGAAGAGAACGCTGCCGATTGTCCCTGTCAGTATCCAGCCCCCTCGTCTACAGGAGCAGCTTGCCGACGACGTAGCCGGCGGCAAACGCGAGCCCGACGACCGCGAGAATGACGACGCCGGCGACCGCGAAGACGCTCAGCCGTTCGGTTATCTGCCCCATCGTACGCTCTGTAATCGGACGTCGAGGTCCGCGAGTAAATACAGGGAGCCTGTTACGAGCACGGCGTCGGACAGTTCACGCGCGCGCGCGACGGCGGCGACCGGATCGTCTACGGCCTCGACGCCCGCAAAGTAGGGCCGGGCCTGATCGGCGAGCTCGGTCGCGGGGAGCGCGCGCGGGTTCGACGACGATGTCGCGATCACGCGATCTCCGGCGCTCGCAAACTCCCGCAGCATCGAGTCGGCGTCCTTGTCGTTCAGGATCGAGAGGACCAAGACGTAGTCGTTCCGGGGCAGCCGCTCGACGAGCCAGCGCGCCCCGGCCGGGTTGTGCGCGCCGTCCCAGAGCTCCGTGCCGCGCTGCTCGAAACGGCCCGGTAGCTCGACTTCGACCTCGTGCCGGACCGGACGGCCGAGAAACGCCTCGGCAGCCTCACTCGCCCCTCCGATTGTGATTTCGCCTTGCGGGACGAGGTGTGCGAACGTGTTGTCCGGTAAGACAACTATCCTCGCCGCATGCGCAACTGCAAGCTTCTCCTTCGCGATCTGCTCGAGCGTCTCTCCGAGCACATCGGTGTGCTCGAGATCGACGCTCGTCAGCAAGACCACGGGCGCGCCGAGCACGTTGGTGGCATCGAGCCGGCCGCCCAGGCCCGCTTCGACGACGGCGACGTCGACCTCCGCGCTCGCGAACTCGGCCAACGCAGCCGCGGTCAGCGCCTCGAACTGAGTCGCTTTCGTCGCCTCCGCAGCCGCGCGCACGCGGGCGACCGCAGCCTCGAAGTCGGCCTCCTCGCCCGCGATGCGGATCCGCTCGCTCCAGCCGCGGACATGGGGAGAGGTGTACGCGCCGACGGACAGGCCTTCGGCTCCGAGCAGCCCCTCGATCGTCCGCGTCGCGGTCGACTTGCCGTTCGAGCCGACGACGTGAATCGACGGAAAGCGGCGCTGCGGCTCCCCAAGCTTGGCAAGGAGCGCGCGCATGCGACCGAGGCCGAACTCCTCCGGCCACGGCGACAGCGACTGGATCCAGGCGGTTGCTCCGGTCACGTTTCCGGATTCGCTGGCGCGCGAAAAGCGAGCCAGACGAGGACGCAGGGAGCGCGCGTATCGGAAGAGATACGGGCGCGACCGAGGACGACGGATGGCGAAGCTTTGCAGCCGCCCAGCGACCGGAAGGCGTGGCCGGAGTGATCGCGTTTAGCCTGAGAGGGCATCGAGCTCGCGGCGATAGCGGGCGAGCTTCTCACGCTCGGCCTCCACCACCTCCGCGGGAGCGTTCTGGACGAAGCGCTGGTTGGCGAGCATCTTCTCCGCGCGCTCGATCTCTTGTCGCAATCGATCGATCTCGGCGGCCGCGTTGCCGTTGCCCGAAACGCGCTCGGGCTTGACGACGGCGTCGAAGATGCGCCGCTCGTCGTGGTCGAGCGCGGCGACCACCTGGCTGCGCCGGAAGATCTCGGCCGCGTCCTGGACGCGCTCGAGGGCGTCCACCGCGTCCGCGAACCGCCCGTCGGGCTCGGGCCAGGGCGCGACGATGAGCCTGGTCTCCTGTGCCGGGAGATTCGACCAGATCTCCTCGGTGACATGGGGCATCGCAGGGTGCAGCAGCTCGAGTAGGCGCTCGAGCGCGGCGACCGCGGTTGCGCGCGCCGCCGCGTCTCCGCTGTAGAGGCGCGGCTTGATCGCCTCGAGATACCAGTCGCAGAAGTCGTCGAACGTGAGGCGGTAGAGCGCATGCGCCGCGTGGGCGAAGTCGAACTCGCCCCAGAAACGCTCGACGTCTGCGCGCGTCGCCTCGAGCCGGGCGAGGATCCAGCGCTCCTCGATCGACTGCGGGTCGATCCCGGGCTCGGCGCCCTCCGTGGCCGAGAGGATCAGCCGGCTCGCGTTCCAGAGCTTGTTGGCGAGCTTGCGCCCCTCCTCGACCGCGCCGTACGAAAAGCGCACGTCCTGGGTCGAGGACATTTTCAGCAGGCCGTAGCGCGTGGCGTCCGCGCCGTACTGCGCGATCACGTCGCGTGGGTCGATCCCGGTGCCGAGGCTCTTCGACATCCTGCGACCGTCGGGCGCCAGGATCGTCGACGTGATGATCACGTCCGTAAACGGGACGTCGCCCATCATCTCGAGGCCGGAGAAGATCATCCGGTTGATCCAGAGCCGGATGATCTCCCGCGCCGTGACGGAGACGTCGCCGGGATAGAAGTATTCGAGGTCGGGCGTCTGGTCGGGCCAGCCCAGCGTCGCGAACGGCCAGAGGGCCGAGGAGAACCACGTGTCAAGCACGTCCTCGTCGCGCGTGAGCTCTTGCGAGCCGCACTCGGCGCACGCGTCGGGCTCGGTCTCGGCGACGGTCACATGCCCGTTGGAGCAGTACCAGACCGGGATCTGATGGCCCCACCACAGCTGGCGCGAGATGCACCAGTCGGGCGCCGTCTCGAGCGACTCGATCGCAAACCGGTGTTGCGACTCGGGGTGGTAGCGGACTCGTCGCTCGCGGAGCGCTTCGATCGCCGGCCTCGAAAGCTCCTTCATGGCGCACCACCACTGCAGCGAGATCAGCGGCTCGATGCGCGACTTGCAGCGCTCGCAGAGCGCGATGGAGTGCCGGTACGGCTCCTGCTTTTCGAGCTGATCACGCTCGCGGAGCCAGTCGAGCACGCGCCCGCCGGCCTCCTCCTGCGTCAGCCCGGCCAGGTCGCCGGCCTCGTCGTTCATGCGCCCATCGGGGCCGATCACCATCGGCTCGGGCAGGTCGTGGTCGCGGCCGATCTCGAAGTCGAGCGGGTCGTGGCCCGGCGTGACCTTGAGCGCGCCGGTGCCGAACTCCGGATCGACGCGCTCGTCGGCGATCACCGGCACGCGGCGCTCGAAGAACGGGACGATCACCTCCTTTCCGACGAGCTCCTTGTAGCGCCCGTCGTCCGGGTGCACCGCAACCGCGACGTCGGCCAGGATCGTCGCCGGGCGCACGGTCGCGATCGTCACGTGACCCGACTCATCCGCGAGCGAGTAGCGGACGTAGTAGAGCGTGTCGTCGATCTGCTCGTGGACGAGCTCGAGATCGGACAGGGTCGACTCGTGAAACGGGCACCAGTTGATGATCCGGTTGTCTCGGTAGATCCACCCGCGCTCGTGCAGGTGGACGAAGAACCGCATGACTGCGCGGATGTAGTCGTCGTCCATCGTGAAGCGTTCGCGCCGGTAGTCCATCGAGGCGCCGAGCTGCCGCAGCTGCTGGAAGATCGTGCGTCCGGTCGCCTCGAGCCAGGCCCACGTGCGCTCGACGAACGCCTCGCGGCCGAGATCGTGCCGCGTCTTTCCCTCTTCCGCCAGCTGCTTCTCGATCACGTTCTGCGTCGAGATGCCCGCGTGGTCGTATCCCGGCTGCCAGAGCGCATTGAAGCCGCGCATCCGATACCAGCGGATCAGGACGTCCTGAATCGACCCGTTCAGCGCGTGCCCCATGTGCAGCTCGCCGGTCACGTTCGGCGGCGGGAACGCGATCGTGTACGGCTCGCGCGCCGGGTCCGGGTCGGCGTTGTAGAGGCCCTCGGCCTCCCACGTCTCCTGCCAGCGCGACTCGACGCCCTCCGGTCTGTACAGCGGCTCCATCAGGGAATCGTACTGAGCGACCCGACGCGCAAACTACGCCGAGTGAGCCGAACAGGCATCCTTGCCCTCGCGCTCGCGTGGGCGCTCGTGCAGGCCGGCGCGGCGAGCGCGCACGCGCGGCTCTTGCGTTCGGAGCCCGCGGACGGCGTCGTGCTCATTCAGGCGCCCACGTCGGTCCGGCTCTTCTTCGACGACGCCGTGCGGCCCGGCTCGGGAATGCGGGCGATCGAGAACGGGGGCGGATCCGTCCTCGGTGGTAAGCCGCGCCTCGAAGGTAACCGCACCGTCGTACTCCCGCTGCGCTCAGGACTTCGAAACGGCGACTACACGGTGCTCTGGCGGGTCGTCTCGGACGACGGCCACACGATCGCGGGCGTGGTCGCGTTCGGCGTCGGGACGGGACGCGCCCCTCCTCAAGCGGCGCTGTCGGCCCCGAACGGCCGCGCACTCGGCGATCTGCTCGGTCGCTGGCTGCTCTTCGCCGGGCTGCTCGCCGCGGTCGGCACGGCGGTCTTCATCCAGGTGGTCCTTCGACGCGCTGAGCTCAGAGCCGGGGCAGCCGAAAAGGCGGAGCGACGGCTGCAGGGCGTGATGGCGGTCGGGTTCATTCTGTTCGTCTTCGGCGTCGCGCCGCTAATCCACCACAATCCTTTCGACACTCGCTTCGGCTCGGCACTGAGCGTCGGCGTGGTGCTCGCGACCGTCGCGGGAACCCTCGCTGCGATCGCGATCGTCGATCCGCACCTTCGCGTGCCCGCAGCGCTCGTGGGCTTGCCGCTCATCGCAGTGCCGTCGTTCGCGGGGCACGCGCTCGACGCGGGACAGCCCTGGTTCCAAGCCGTCGTCGATCTCGTGCACATCTCGGCCGCGGCGGTCTGGCTCGGCGGGCTCCTCTCGTTCGCGCTTGTCCTGCCGCTTTTGCGCGGCGACCCGGGCCTGCCCGAGCTGGCGCGTCGCTTCTCGATCGTCACCGTGTTCGCCGTGGCGGCGGTGGCCACAGCCGGCGTCGTGCGGGCGGTCGGCGAGCTGTCGTCGGTCTCGCAGCTGTGGAGCTCGAGCTACGGGCGCCTGCTGCTCGTCAAGTCAGGACTGCTCGCCGTCCTGGTGCTGCTCGGCTGGACGAACCGTTACCGCCTTGTTCCCCGGCTGGGGAACGACCCGGCGACCGTCGGGCGCCTACGACGAAACGTCGGCGCGGAGCTGCTGCTCCTCGCCGGGATCGTCACCGTCGTGGCATTCCTCACCGACACGAGGCCCGGCCGGGACATTGCGCGGGCCGCACCCGCGACGCCCGGCAAGCCGCCGCTGCCACCGCAGGACGCCTTCGTGGTGGCACGACAGGCGGGGCGAAATGCCGTCGCCCTGGCCATCCGCCCGGACGGCCTGACGCAGGTGGCCGTCCTGGGCCCCGACGGGAGGGGCCTCGACGGGCTGAACGTCACTGTCGACCTCGGCTCGGGACCGCTCCCGGCGTCGTCGTGCGGGCCGGGGTGCTACGCGACGAGAGCCGCCGGCCACCCGCGGCGCGCCCTCGTCCGCGTGAACGAGTCGACGCTTGCCTTCCCCGTGCCGCGGCGGTGGCCGGCGCCCTCGGCGGCCGGGATCGTGCGCGCCGCGACGCGCGCGTTCCGGCGGTCGAGCTCCGTCGTCTACGACGAGCACTTGGCCTCCAGCCCCCAGAACGCGGTCGACACCGTGTTCGTGATGGAGCGCCCGAACAAGCTTCGCTACCACATCAAGGGGGGCTCCTCGGCGATCGTGATCGGAGCCGTTCGCTGGGATCGCACGGGCGCGGGACCGTGGCGCAGGTCTCCGCAGTCGCCGCTTCGCCTGCCGGCTCCAGCCTGGCTGGGCCCGATCACGAACGCGCACGTGCTGAGCCGAAAGAACGGTGCCGTCGTCGTGACGATGCTTGACCGCGGCATCCCGGCCTGGTTCACGCTTCGGCTCGACCCCCGCACGCTGCTGCCGTCGGAGCTCTCGATGACCGCGACAGCGCACTTCATGAGGCACCGCTACACGGCGTTCAACAGCCCGATCGAGATCCGGCCACCGCGCTAAGCGGTTAGCAATCCGTAAAGGCGGCGGGGTTTTCGCCGGGTCCCGGCTCTCTCTACCAAAGGGGGTGAACGCGCTCATGGCAGCAGCAAGGAGACGTCGTGGTCGGAAGCGGTTCTCGAGACGCGTGCTCGCGCAGAGGAGCTCGAGCGGCAGCAACTCGACCTCGACGAAGACCACCACCACGACCAAGACGACGACGGACACCTAGCCGCACGGTGTCCCGAAGGCAGGAGGCCCCGCCCTGGGCGGGGTCTCTCGTCCTGCGATCCGGATGACGACAAACCTCACTCTTCGGGCCCGCCTACGGGGGGTCTTCGTTCCGGCGGTCGAGGGCGAGGCGATGGTGGCGCCCGCTCCGCCGGTGCCCCTGCGCGAGATCTTCCGCCGCTTCTGGCCGTATGCGCGGCCCTTCAGGCGATGGCTGCCGGTCGTCCTGTTGCTGGTGGCGCTCGTGCCCGCGATCGAAACCGCGGAGATCTGGCTGTTCAAGGTCCTCGTCGATGACGTGCTCGTGCCGGGGAACTTCTCGCCGTTCCTCGGGATCGCGCTCGCCTTCGCAGCCCTGAACCTCCTTCGAGGCGTCGTTTCCTTCGCCGACGACGTCCTCTCCACGTGGATCGGCGAGCGCTTCCTCGTCGACCTCCGCACAAGCCTCTTTCGCCACGTGCAGGGACTTTCGCTCGACTTCTTCGAGCGCAGGCGGCTCGGGGACCTCCTCTCGAGGCTGACCGGCGATGTGGCGGCGATCGAGAGCTTCGTGCTCTCCGGCGTCGCCGATGCGCTCTCCTACGCCCTTCGAATCGCTTTCTTCACCGGAGCACTCTTCTATCTGCAGTGGGATCTCGCGTTGATCTCGCTGATCGTGGCGCCCCTCTTCTTCGCGACCGCTCGACGGTTCTCCCGGCTGATCAAGCACGCCTCGCGTGAGAAACGGCGCCGCAGCGGCTCGATCAGCGCCGTCGCGGAGGAGAGCCTCGCGAACGCCCCGCTCGTCCAGGCCTATGGCCGCGAGGAGACCGAGGTGGCCCGCTTCCATCGCGAGAACCTCGGCAGCTTCCGGGCGCAGATGGCGGCCACGAGGCTGAAGGCGCTGTTCACGCCCCTGATCGACGTGATCGACCTGGCCGGGGCGCTGCTCGTGATCGGCGTGGGCACGTGGGAGCTCTCGCAGGGCCGGCTCTCGGTCGGCGGCCTCTTGGCCTTCGTCGCCTACCTCAGCCAGCTGTACAGCCCGATCCGAGGGCTGACCAGGCTCTCGAACACGATCTACTCCGCCTCCGCGGGGGCCGAGCGGATCATCGAATTGATCGAGCAGCGGCCGTCAGTCGAGGAGCGGCCGGGGGCGACTGCACTCGGGCGCGCACGAGGGGTGGTCGAGTTCGAGCGAGTGACTTTCCGCTATCCGGGCGCCGCCGACGACGCGCTCAGGGGTGTGTCGTTCACGGTCGGCCCGGGCGAGATTCTCGCGCTCGTCGGTCCGAGCGGAGCCGGCAAGTCGACGGCCGCGAAGCTGCTGTTGCGTTTCTACGATCCTCTCGAGGGCCGCATCCTGGTCGACAACCACGATCTGCGGGGCCTTGCACTCGGACCGCTGCGGGCGAACATGGCCCTGCTCCTCCAGGAGACGCTCGTGTTCGACGGAAGCGTCCGGGACAACATCGCCTACGGCCGGCCTGAAGCCACGGAGAGCGAGATCGTCGAGGCCGCCGAGGCCGCGGACGCCCACCACTTCATCAGTGCGCTTCCGGACGGCTACGACACGGTCGTCGGGCAGAAGGGGCGGCGCCTCTCGGGCGGCGAGCGCCAGCGGATCGCGATCGCGAGAGCGATGGTCCGCGATGCGCCGATCCTCATCCTCGACGAGCCGACGACCGGACTGGACGCCGAGTCCGGCTCACGTATTCAGGAGCCGCTGCGGAGACTGATGAGCGGTCGGGCGACGATTGTCATCTCGCACAACCTGATGACCGTTCGAGACGCCACGTCGATCGTCGTCCTCGCTCGGGGACGCGTCGCCGAGGAAGGTACGCACGCCGAGCTCCTCGCCCTCGAAGGCTCGTACGCACGGGTGGCTGCGCTCCGATGAGCGCGGTTGCCGAGCTCGAGGCAGACGAGGTCGCCCCGCCGCTCGGCGAGGGTGAGCTCCTCGCGCCGGGCTACCGCGTCGTCGATCATCTTGCGCGCGGCCGGGTGCTCGACGTCTACGGCGTCTGGAGCACCGAGCGGGATTGTCTGTGCGTGGCAAAGGTCCTTCGGCCCGACCGACTCCAGCACAAGCGCTCGCGCACACGGCTTCGCCTGGAGGGACGCCTCGTCATGAAACTGTCGCATCCGCACATCGTCCGCGGGTACGAGCTGATCGAGCGAGACGATCCCGTGCTCGTGCTGGAGGCGCTTACGGGCGAAACCCTCGAGAACCTGATCGATCGCCTGCAACGGAGGCTTCCAGCAACCGAGCTCGCCGCGCTCGGAATGCATCTGTCCTCGGCCATGGGCTATCTGCACAACCGCGGGTTCCTCCACCTCGACCTCAAACCTTCGAACATCGTCTGCGAATCCGGCCAGGCGCGGGTGATCGATCTCAGCGTCTCGCGTCCGCCCGGACCCGTTCGGCGACCGGTCGGGACGCGGATCTACATGGCCCCGGAGCAATGTCGGAGCGGATTCATGGCGGAAGCAACCGACGTCTGGGGTATCGGCGGCGTCCTGTACGAGGCGGCCGTCGGCCGCCGGGCCTTTCAAGGACGCGAGAAGCCGGAGGGCTACCCACAGCTCGCCCGGCGGGCGGATTCGATTCGAGCCCACCGACGGCTGCCGCGTGCGCTTGCGGACGCGATCGACGCCTGCCTCGAGCCCGATCCGGCGCTACGGCCGTCAATGCGAGAGCTCGCCGCCGTCCTGGATCCGTTTGCCTAGGAAACCGACGAGCGTTCGGACCGGTACCTGCTGTGTAGACATGCAGCGCAGGCAGGAGTTGACAGGCCTGGTCCCTGCCGGCGAAGCGCCGATGGAGACCCGCCGCCTCTTCGACCAGCACGGCCGGACTGTGTTCGCGCTCTGTCTCTTGCTTTTACGGGATCGGCAAGAAGCCGAAGACGCGGCACAGCAGACCTTCCTTTCGGCGCATCAGAGCCTGCTCTCCGGGCGCGAGCCCCGCCATCCGGCAGCGTGGCTCGCCACGATCGCTCGCAACGAGTGCCGAAGGCGACTCAGCAAACGGGCGGTTGCGCCGCTGCCCCTTGACGGCAACGAGAACGGAACCCTGCCCGACCCGGCCGACCTCGCCGGCGAGCGCACCGATCTCGAGGAGCTGCGGACAGCCATCGCGGCCCTTCCGCCGCGGCAGCGCATGACGCTCGTTCTCCGCGACTTCTACGGTCTTTCCTATCGAGAGATCGCGGCGGCGCTCGGGTTGCCGACGGCCGCCGTCGACGGTTCGCTCTATCGGGCGCGCAGCCGACTTCGCGAACGCCTGAGGCGAGTTCCGCGGGCGGCTGCCGCGCTTACGGTGCCTGCGAGCCTCCGCGACACTCTCGCCGCGGCGCTGCCGGGCTTCGAGCAGGATGGAACCCCGATCGCCGCGGGCGGCGGGGCTGGGGTGCTCGCGAAGCTCGTGTCTCTACCGCTTGGAGCGAAGCTGACTCTGGCCGCGGCAGGAGCGACGGCTGTGGGCGCCTCAGTGGGCCCGCGGCTCGCCAACCACCAAGTCGTGCGCACCCCTGCGCCGGCCCGGGCAGCGGTCGCCGTGGGGCATCGCGACGGCGCCGCTACGCAGGAGCGCAGGGCGCGAGACGACCGAAGCGACACCCCGCATCGGAGAACGCACCAGGGTCACCAAAGCGCCGAACGAGCGGTCCGGCGCGAGGCAAGGGGCGTCCGCCGCACTAAGGGGGGCCGCGGGCCCAGTGAAAGCACAGGCGAAGAGTCGAGCGAGTCCCCGCCGAGCCCTGCTAGTGCCGAGCGAGGGACGAGCGGCACCGGAAACGATTCGAGCGGCAGTGGGAGTGCACCGAGTTCCAGCGGAAGCGGAACGAGCGAAACGCTTTCGAGCGGCAGCGGCTCGAGCGGCAGCGGCTCGAGCGGAGGTGGCTCGAGCGCCAGCGGCTCGAGTGGGAG
>JBKPHH010000034.1:0-19132 GCA_046729795.1 Actinomycetota bacterium
GTGAGGCGCACTTCGAGGAGCTCGTTCGGAACGGTCACGACCCAGACTGTCCCGACTGCGGCGCCGAAAACGTGCGCAAGCAGTTCTCCGTGTTCGCGACTCACGGCACCGCCGAGCAGCAACCCAGCTTCGGCGGCCCCACCGGCGGCGGTTGTTGCGGCGGAAGCTGTGGCTGCGGCTGAACCGCTAGAGCGCCCGGCCGCGCTTGCGGCCTTCGAGCGGTCGACCGCCGCGTGCACCAAGTGCCGCCTCGCCGAGGGGCGCACGCAGGTCGTGTTCGGCTTCGGCAATCCCCACGCCGACCTGCTGTTCGTGGGCGAGGCGCCGGGGTTCCACGAGGATCAACAGGGCATTCCCTTCGTCGGGCAGGCGGGCAGGCTGCTCGACACGCTGCTGGCCGGAATCGGGCTCGAGCGCACGCAGGTCTACATCGCCAACGTGCTCAAGTGCCGGCCGCCCGGCAACCGCGATCCGCAGCCGGACGAGATCGAGGCGTGCGAGGGCCATCTCTTCCGCCAGATCGAGCTGATCGAACCGAGGGTCGTTGCCACGCTGGGCAACTTCGCCACAAAGCTCCTGTCCGGCAAGCCCACCGGCATCACGCGCGTGCACGGCCAGGAGCAGGAGACGACGATCGGCGGACGGCGCGTGCTCCTCTATCCGCTCTACCATCCGGCTGCCGCGCTCTACACCCCGGCGATGCTCAAGGTGCTGGAGGAAGACTTCAGCCGCCTGCCGGAGCTGATGGGCCGTTCGCTCGAGGCGCCCAAGCCGGCAGGGCCGAAGCTGGTCGCGGTCGCGCCCGAGCCTGCCGTCCAGCTGGGCCTGTTCTAGACCTCGAGACAGCGCTGCTCTCGGCACTTCGCGCCGATCCGCGCGTCACGAAGGCCGAGTTGATCGGCTCGCGCGCCGAGGGGACGGCGACCGAGCTCTCGGACTGGGACTTCTCGGTCGAGGTGGAGGACTTCGATTCGTTCGCGCGCGATCTCCCGTCCCTTGTCGCGCCCCTCGACCCGATCGCGCAGCAATGGGATCGGCTCAGCCCGTTCTGGACGTACATGCTCATGCTTCCCGGGGCGGTCAAGATCGACCTGTTGTTCCTCGAGGAGCCCCACGAGCTCGGGCCTCCGTGGTCGGTGGGACCCGACACGCTCGAGCCGATCGATCGCCACTTCTGGGACTGGTTCGTCTGGCTTCGCTCCAAGGAAGCCGCGGGGAAGACGGAGCTGCTCCGCGAGGAGCTGGAAAAGATGTGGGTTCACTTGCTGCAGCCGATGGGGATCCAGACATCGCCGGCTTCGGTCGACGAGGCCGAGGGCTCGTATCTGCGGGCACGCGCGGCGCTGGAGCAGCGATTCGGGGTCGAGATACCGAGAACGCTCGAGCGGGAAGTGCTCAGATCGTGGCCCCAGTCGAGCTGATCTCCGCGTCGCCGGAGGAGACGGAGCGCATCGCGGGCCGCCTGGCGGCCAAGCTGCGCGCCGGCGACGTCGTCACGGTCTCGGGCGAGCTCGGCTCCGGGAAGACGACGTTCGTCCGCGGCGCGTGTCGCGCCCTCGGCGTCGACGTCCCCGTGACGAGCCCGACGTTCACCGTCGGCCACCGCTACCCGGCCTCGTCCGACGTCTCGCACCTCGACCTGTTCCGCTTTCAGGGCGTCTCGCCGGCGGAATGGGGTGATCTCGAGCCCTACTTTGAGGATGCGATCTGCTTCGTCGAATGGCCGGACGCCGGCGCCGGTGTGCTGCCGCCCGCCCGTGTATCGGTACGTTTGGAGCACGTGGATCCGGAGCGGAGGAGGATCGTCGTCGAAAGCCCAGAGCCCCCGCTGATCGAGGAGACTTTCGGGGATGCTGACGCTCGCGTTTGACACTGCGACCCGCGTCGCGACCAGCGCGCTCGTCCGCGACGGCGAGGTGTTGGGCGAGCGGGCCTCGACGGCTGCGCGCGTGCTCGCCGACGTGGACGAGCTGCTTCGTGACGCCGAGGCACAGCCGGCCGAGGTCTCCACGCTCGCCGTCGGCACCGGGCCGGGGAGCTTCACCGGCGTCCGGCTCGGGCTCGCAGCAGCGCGGGCGCTCGCGTTCTCGCTCGACCTCCAGGTCGCGGGCGTCTCGACCCTTGACGCGCTCGCCGCCGGCGCTCCGGGGGCCATCCCCGTGGTCGACGCGGGGCGGCGCGAGGTCTTCACGCTCGTAAACGGCGAGCCGGCTCTGCTCGCTCCGCGGGACCTCATGGTCGAGCAGGGGGCGCTGTGCGTCGGGGACGGCGCCCTTCGCTACCGCGAGCTGTTGGAGGCCAAGGGCGCAGAGATCCCCGATCGCGACGACGCGCGTCATCTCCCGCGTGCGCGCTTTCACGCACAGCTCGCTCGCGACTTCGGCCCCGCCGAGGCCGTCGAGCCGCTGTACCTGCGCATCCCGGACGTGGAGAAGCCGCGATGAAGATGGCGACCGGGGTTGAGCTGCGCCGCCTGTCGATGCGCGACCTGAACGCGATCGAGGAGATCGAGCGGCAGTCGTACCCGACGCCGTGGTCGCGCTCCATGTTCGCGAGCGAGCTCGCGAAGCCGTCGTCGATCTGCCTGGGGGCATTCGAGCTCGAGACCGACAGGCTCGTCGGCTACCTCGTCATCTCCCGCTACGTCGACGCGTGGCACGTGATGAACGTCGCCGTGACGCCCGAGCACCGCCGCCGCGGCATCGCGACGACCTTGCTCGAGCGGCTCTTCGAGCTCACCGCCGGCAGGGGGCGGCGCGGCTACACGCTCGAGGTGCGCGTCTCGAACACGGAGGCGATCAGGCTCTACGAGCAGCTCGGCTTCCGGCCGCGCGGCGTCCGTCGCGGCTACTACACGGACAACCGCGAGGACGCGCTGATCATGTGGAAGGACCCCTTGCCGGCCGAGGAGCCGCTCGGCTTCTGATCCTCGGGCTCGAAACGTCGTGTGACGAAACGGCGGCGGCGCTCGTCACGCCCGAAGGCGAGATCGCTGCGAACGTCGTCTCCTCCCAGGCGGACCTCCACGCCGAGTACGGCGGCGTCGTCCCGGAGATCGCGTCGCGCCGCCACCTCGAGCTCGTGCTCCCGGTGCTTCGGGAGGCGCTCGCCGAGGGCGGGGCGACCCTGGACGACGTCGAACAGGTCGCTGTGACCCAGGGCCCCGGGCTGATCGGAGCGCTGCTCGTCGGGCTCTCGGCCGCCAAGGCGATCGCCTGGTCGCGGAGGCTGCCGCTCGTGCCGGTGGATCACCTGCACGGGCACGTCGCGTCGTTGTACCTGCAGCCCGACCCCGTCGAGCCGCCGTTTCTCGCCCTGCTTGCGAGCGGCGGCCACACGATGCTGGTCGACGTGCCCGAGCTCGGCGGCTTCCGGGTGCTCGGCACGACGCTCGACGACGCCGCGGGCGAGGCGTTCGACAAGGGAGCGCGGCTGCTCGGGCTCGGCTACCCGGGCGGGGCCGCGATCGACATCCTCGCCTCCGAAGGCGACCCCGAAGCGTTCGCCTTTCCCGTCGCGCGCGTGCGTGGGGTCGACTTCTCGTTCTCAGGGGTCAAAACGGCCCTCCTCTACGCCGTGCGCGACCTCGATCCTCAAGAGCTCGAGCGCCGCCGCGCCGATCTGGCGGCGAGCTACCAGCGGGCGATCGTCCGCGCGCTGGTCGAGCGAACGCGGAAGGCTGCCGAGCAGGCCGGGGCGGAAAAGATCGCGGTCGTCGGCGGAGTCGCCGCCAACTCGGAGCTGCGTGCCTCGCTTCCCGACGCCGCGCTGGCACCGCTTCCGCTGTGCACCGACAACGCGGCGATGATCGCTTCGGCGTCGAGGTACGACAAGGCCGTCTCGTATCCTCATTACCTTGCGCTGGATGCCTATGCCTCGGCGGGCTGACCTGGGCCGGCTGGCCCCGCTCGCGCTCTTCGCGATGGTCGCGCTGATCCTCTTCGTCGGCGCAGGCGGGACGGATTCCCGGACGCGAACGCTTTCCTCGTCGGCTTCGGCGTGGCGCGGGCTCGTCGGCCAGCGGCCGCCTGTGTCGGTCGGCCAACGGACGATCGTCGTGTTGAAGTCGCCTTCGCTTGCACAGCGGGTCGCGCAGGTCGGCGGGCGGGCTAGCGACTCACAGGAGCGCACCTGGACGGCCGCGGCCGTCGCTGCGCAGCGGCAGGTGCTGGCGACGCTCGGCACCTACGGAATCCAGACGAGGGTCGAGTTCAGCTTCGCGCGCGTGCTGAACGGGTTCTCGGCCGCACTCGACGCGCGCGCGATCGCGCTGCTCGAGCGCAACCCCGATGTGGCGGGGGTCTATCCGGTCCGTGTCGCATATCCGGCCTCGCTCTCCTCGGAGCTGCTGGCACGCAAGGGGCTCGCGCGCGGTGCGGGCAGCCGCCCCGAGATTCTGCTACCGGGCTTCGACGGGCGGGGTGTCACGATCGCACTGCTCGACACGGGCGTCGACCGCGCGCATCCGTATCTTCGCGGCCGCATTCAGGATGGGATCGACGTCGTCGGCGAGTCGTTCGGCGCGCTTCCGCGTGCGAACCCGGACGATCCCTCGCGGCTCGAGCGGCACGGGACCCAGATGGCGGGCATTCTTGTCGGTGCCGGCGGGCCGGCCGGATTGGCCGGCGTCTCGCCCGGCGCCTCTGTGCTACCGATCCGCGTTGCGGGCTGGCAATCCGACGTGACCGGAGGCTGGGCCGTCCACGCTCGCACCGACCAGCTGATCGCGGGGCTCGAGCGCGCCGTCGATCCGAACGTCGACGGCGACGCGCACGACGCGGCGCGGATCGCCCTCGTGCCGCTCGCTGCACCGTATGCGGCGTTCGCCGACGCGCCGGACGCCCGCGCCGTCGAGGGCGCCTTCGACCTCGACACGCTCGTCGTCACGGCCGCCGGAAACGACGGCCCTGCCGGGCCCGGCTACGGCAGCATCTCGAGCCCAGGCGCCGCACCTTCTGGCCTCACGGTCGGGGCGCTCGACCTGCGGGCGAAGTCGGAGGAGGTCCGCGTCGTCCTTCGGAGCGGGCTCCGACGCTTCGTCGACGGCGTCGTTCCGCTCGCGGGCGCGGTCGTCCCCTCCAAGCGGATCGAGCTGGAGCTTGCCGCGTCGGTCGAGCGGGAGCAGACGGGCATCCGGCAGGGCGGAAGCCTCCCGGCGCCGAGCCTCGACGATTTCTTCGACGATCGTGGCCGGAACCTCGTCGCGGGCCGTGCGGCGCTCGTTCCGGCTCGCGGTGACCCCGAGCTCGGCGCCGAGAACGCGGCACGAGCGGGTGCGGCAGCGGTCGTCATCTACGGAAGCGAGGTTCCGGCCGGTGGGCTCGGCCTGAACGAAAACGTCGCGGTGCCCGTGGTCTCGATCGGAGCCGACGAAGCTCAGGCCGCGCTCGAGGCGCTGGAGCGAGGAGAGAAGCTCGGCGTGTCGATCGGCATGCCGCGCGTGGTGTCGAACGGCTCCTCCGGTCGCGTGGCTCCGTTCTCCTCACGCGGTCTCGCGTTCGACTCTCGTGTGAAGCCGGACCTCACCGCCCCCGGGGTCGCGATCACGACGGCCGACGCGGGGACGAACGAGGACGGATCGCCGCGGTACGCGACAGTGAACGGCACGAGCGCTGCGGCAGCGGCCGTGGCTGGGGCCGCCGCGTCGCTCGCGCAGGCGCGGCCGGCGCTCGACGCGCATGAGCTGCGGAGCGCGCTCGCTTCCTACGCCCGGCCCCTGCCCGCGCAGGCCGTCACTGCCCAGGGAGCGGGGCTCGTGGACGTCGGCTCGGCCGCCGCGGCCGAGCTCGTTGCGGAGCCCACCACGCTGGCCTTCGGGCGAGCTCCAACAGCCAAGTGGCGCGCGCGGCAGACGATCGTCCTGCGAAACATCTCCACCCGCCGCCTGCGGATCTCGATCCGCGGCGAGGCCGGGGGAGGCGCCGGGCTCCTGATCACCGCGAAGCCGAGCAAGCTTCGACTCAAGCGCGGCGCGACGGCGAAGGTCGTGCTGGCCGCCTCCTTCCGCGGCGAGCTGAACCCGGTCGGTCTCGCACAGGGGTCGGTGGTCGTCTCCCCCCGCGCGAGCACGCCGCTCCGGATCCCGTGGACGGTCATGCTCGGGCCCAGGCCCGCGAGCCTGCTCACCGACGTTTCGCTCTCCACTACGTCCTTCCGGCCGTCGGATGCGACGCCCGCCGTGCTCGCCTTCCGGGCCGGGAGGCTGCTGACCGATGCGCACGGCTTCGAGATCCAACCGGTCGCGCGGCTCGATGTGGCGTTGGTCGACCCGGATGGGCATTCGCGAGGCTTGCTCGCCCGCCTGCGCGACCTCCTTCCGGGCCGATACGCGCTCGGGCTGACGGGCCGCGACCCCTCCGGCAACACGCTCGAGCCTGGTGTCTACACGCTCCGTCTGGTCGCCGTTCCGCCCGACAACTCCCGCGCCACGATACGCGTCGTGCGCCTTACCATCAGGTAGGGTCTTGCCGCTTTCCAGCGACTTTTGAGCGAAGGAGCGTCCGTGGCCATAGCCGAAGCACCTGTTTCTCATCTGAAGGAAAACCCGTTCGAGCTCGCGCGCGAACAGCTGCGCCGCGTCGCCGAGCTGTTCGCCATCGACCCGCGTCTTGTCAACGTCCTCCAGGAATGCAAGAAGGCTGTGGAGGTCTCGGTCCCGGTCACGATGGACAACGGCACGGTCACGGCCTTCAGCGGCTATCGCGTCACCCACAACATCGCGCGCGGCCCTTCCAAGGGCGGCATCCGCTACCACCCGGACGTCACGCTCGACGAGGTCAAGGCACTCGCGATGTGGATGACCTGGAAGTGCGCGCTGATGGGGATCCCGTTCGGCGGCGCGAAGGGCGGCGTCATCTGCGATCCGAAGAAGCTCAGCCGCGGGGAGCTCGAGCGCATGACGCGGCGCTACATCACGGAGATCATCAACGAGATCGGTCCGGAAAAGGACATCCCGGCCCCCGACGTCGGCACCGACCCGACCGTGATGGCCTGGATCTTCGACACGTACTCGATGAACAAGGGCCACTCGGTGCTGGGGGTCGTCACCGGCAAGCCCCTCAACGTCGGCGGATCGCTCGGGCGGTTGGAGGCGACCGCCCGCGGCGCGCTGTACTGCGTGCAGGAGGCGGCGCGCAAGAAGGAGATGAGCCTCGAAGGGCTGCGCGTCGCCGTCCAGGGCTTCGGCAACGTCGGCAGCTTCCTGGCGAAGTTCCTGGCCGAGCAGGGCGCGACGGTGATCGCGGTGTCCGACTCCCGCAGCGGCCTCTACAACCCCAAAGGCATCGACGTCTCCGCGGCGATCATGCACAAGGAGGAGACCGGCGCCCTCGACGGCCTGCGCGGCGCCGACTCGATCTCGAACGACGACTTGCTTCTGCTCGAATGCGACGTGCTCGCTCCGTGTGCGCTCGAGCAGGTGATCACGAGCGAGAACGCCGACAAGGTCAAGGCGAAGATCGTCGTCGAGGGCGCGAACGGCCCCATCACCCCGACCGCGGACGAGATCCTCGACGAGCGCGGCATCCTGATCCTGCCGGACATCCTCGCCAACGCCGGCGGCGTCGTCGTCTCGTACTTCGAGTGGGTTCAGGGACTCCAGGAGTACTTCTGGAAGGAGGCCGAAGTGAACTCGAAGCTGCGCGACATCACCACGCGGGCGTTCAACGAGACCTGGCACGTGAACGAGCAGCGGCAGACGAGCATGCGGCTCGCCGCCTACGGCCTCGCCGTCGGACGGGTGGCCGAAGCGACGGTCACTCGCGGCCTCTATCCGTAACGTCGTCCTCTACACAGCCGACGGCTGCTCGCTCTGCGAGCGGGCCCGCGCGACCCTGGCCGAGCTGCGCGGCGAGCTCGAGTTCGAGTACTCGGAGGTCTCGATCGACGGCGACGAGGAGCTCGAAGCTCGCTACCGCGAATGGCTACCCGTCGTCGAGATCGACGGCGAGCGGGCGTTCGTCTACCACGTGGACCCCGAAGGCTTCCGCCGCAAGGTAGTAGGAGGACATGGCGAAACACGACGCTGAGCCGCCGGACCACGCCGGAGCGGCGCGATGCTGCGTCCTCGGTCGCAGCTATCGCTCCCAGGATCCAATACGAACGCTCCCTGCGTCCTTGCCTCGCACCGCCCATCGCGCCCCGGCGACGAGCGGAGTTCCGCCAAGCCCTCCACTGCACAAAGTCGGGCTGAAAACCCCCGTATGTGACACGGTTTTGCGGCGCGGAGAGCGCTCAGGCAGAATCCTTGTGCGTTGTTACAAGCTCCTGAGCAAGAGCAGGCTGGAACGAACGACCGGCTGACGGTCGGCGTCGCGGGCCGGCTCTCCCGCTACCTGCAGGTCCTGACCCAGGCGAAGAAGATGGGCAAGCAGCGCATCTCCTCGCAGGAGATCGCCGACTACACGAACATCAACGCCACTCAGATCCGCCGCGACCTCTCGGCCTTCGGGAAGTTCGGCAAGCGCGGAGTCGGCTACAACATCGACTCGCTGCTCGGCGAGATTCGGAAGATCCTGCGGACGCAGGGGCAGCACAACATCGCCCTTGTCGGCGCCGGCCGGCTCGGCGAGGCAATCGCGAGCTCGCCGATCTTCGCGGAGCACGGGATCAACATCGCGGCCGTGGTCGACACCGACCAGGAGAAGGTCGGCGGCTCGGTCGGCTCGCACGAGGTGAGCGACTACCGGCAGCTCGGGGAGCTCGTGCGTGACAAGAACATCATCGTGGGCGTGCTGGCGGTGCCGGCCGCGAGCGCCCAGCAGGTCGCCGACGACCTCGTCGGATCCGGGATCAAGATCATCTTCAACTACTCCGAGGCGCTGCTGGACGTGCCACCCGACGTGACCGTGCATACGTCGAACCCGGCGGTCGAGCTGCTCCACGCCCTCTACTTCCACCTGACCTGAAAAAGCGAGGAGCCCGCTTAGCGCAGGCCCCTCCTTCGAACGAGTTCGTTAACCGACCCGAGGCTTATCGCCTGGTCTTCTTCTCGCAGCCGCGGAGGACGTCGAAGCGGTCGGCGGTCACGCGGTCCTTGCCTGCACCGCATCTGATCACGTCGCGCTTGCCGTCCCTCGCCTTGATCCGGTCGTTGTCCGGACCGGCGTTGACGACGTCCTTGCCCGGCCCCGGGACGAGCGTGTCCGCCCCGGTGGAGCCGTTCAGCACGTCGGCGCCGGTGCCGCCGAGCAGCGTGTCCGCGTCGGCGTCACCATACAGACGGTCGTTGCCGGCCTCGTACGCCCGGTCGTCGCCGGCGTCGCCGTGGATCACGTCGTCGCCCTTGCCGCCGTGGATGACATCGTCGCCGGTGCCTCCGATGGGTCGTCCTCACCCGTCGGCTCCTCGGCGCAGGTCGAGTCGAGCTCGGGGTCGCAGTCAGGGATGGGGTCTTCGGCTGCGGGGTCGTCCGCCCAGGTCTCGTCGACTGCCGGATCGCAGGCCGCGGGAGGATCTTCTTGTGCGCTCTTCGAGCCGGCGGAAGCGACCGTCGCGTCCATGAGCACGAGGGCTGCGACCAGCCCCGCGATGCTAAGCACACGCAGGGTTTGCTCCCTTAGCATCATTCGGAGAAGCTCCTTAGGTAGTTGCCGCTACGCGCACGTATCGGCCCCTCGTGAATCGAGCTTGCGCGCTCTTTCCCTCGTTCAGGTGAGCTCTTAACCAAATTCGAATGAAGATCGTCCTCTGGCACGGCTACCTGCTCGACGGCACGGGCTCGAATGTGTACACGCGCGCGCTCGCGCGCGCGTGGAGCCGCGCCGGCCACGAGGTCGTCGTCATCTCCCAGGAGCGGAACCCGGAGCGGTACGACCTCGCCGGTGCGAAGACCGTCCGGCCAGACCTTCCGGACGGCCTGCTGCCCGTTTTCATCGTCGACCGCTACGAAGGGCTGGAACCGCGGCGCGTCCAGGAGCTGACCGAAGCCGAGCGTGAGCGCTACGTGGGGGCGAACGCCGCCGCGATCCGGGAGGAGCTCCCGGCCGACCTCGTGTTCGCGAACCACGTGGTGATGGGCGGTCCGGTTGCCGCGGCCGCGGGGGCGCGATACGCCGTCAAGGCGCACGGCTCGGAGCTCGAGTACTCGATGCGCGGAAACGAGGAGCTTGCGGCGTGGGGGAGGGAAGCACTGGAAGGAGCCGAGGCCGTGTACGTGGGTTCGGCGCACATCCGCAGCGTGCTCGAGGAAGTGGTCGGTCACGTCGAGCGCGTGCACGAGGTTCCTCCGGGCGTCGACGTCGAGGAGTTCACGCCGAAGCCGCGCGAGAAGGCGCTCGCTGGGCTGCTCGCCGAGGCGCGCGACGACCCGCCCAATCCGGGCAACGCGGCCGAGCGCCTTCCGGACGAGGGCAACGCCGAGCTGTTCGAGCGCTTTTTCGCCAGCGACGAGCCGACCGTCCTCTACTTCGGGAAGCTGCTCTACAACAAGGGCGTCCACGTTCTGTTCGAGGCCATGCGGGACGTCGAGGCGCGGGCGTTGATCGTCGGCTTCGGCGACTACCGCGAGGAGCTCGAGCGAACGGCTCCCGACCGCGCCGTCTTCACCGGCCCGCTCCAGCACCGGCACCTGGTCAACCTGATCCCCCTGTGTGACGTCACCGTCGTGCCGTCGATCTTCCCCGAGGCCTTCGGGATGGTCGCGGCGGAGGCGGCGTCGGCCGGCTGTCCGCCGCTCGTCGCCCGGCACTCGGGCCTCGCCGAGGTTGCGGAAGGGCTCGAGGCCGCGTATCCGCCGGAATACCGGGAGTTGTCCTCCTTCCAGACCGGCGACGCCGCCGACCTCGCCTCCAAGCTCAAAACGATCCTCGCGCTTTCCGACGACGAGCGCGAACGCCTGTCGGCGGCGGCGCGAGCGGCGGCGACCAAGCGCTGGAGCTGGGAATCGGTCTCCGAGCGCCTGCTTGAAGTCGTCTAGCCTCTGCGATCTACTGCGCTAGCCATGCAGGGATTCCTGACCGTCCTGCCGATGGCCGTCGTGATGAGTGCCGGGCCACAGATCGTCACTGCGACCTTCTTCGCGACCAGCCGGAACGGAAAGGTGAACTCGTTCGCGTTCCTCGGCGGCGTCGCCGCGGCGACGACGATCGGCGTCACGATCTTCTTCCTCCTGGGCGGCGGGTTCGGCGACAACTCGGACTCGGGCAAGACCGAGCTCGATTGGGTGATCATCGCGCTGCTCGTCCTGCTCATCGTCTGGACCTTCATCAAACGGAAGGAGAGGGAGCCGCCGAAGTGGATGGGGAGGCTCCAGGATGCGAACGCCCGTTTCGCCGTGACGATCGGGTTCCTGCTCTACGCCTTGATGCCAACCGACCTGATCAGCATGGCCACCGTCGGTGGCTACCTCGCGCGCCAAGAGGAGCCCTGGTGGCACAGCCTCGGTTTCGTCGTCCTGACCGTGCTCATCGCCGGGCTACCTCTCACGTCGCTGCTCCTGATGGGCCGTCGCGCGGAGACGATCCTCCCCGCGGTCCGTGACTGGATGAACGAGAACTCCTGGATCGTCAACGAGGCGGTGCTCTGCTTCTTCCTCGTGATGGCGCTCTTCTAGGGCGGGGGCGCTTCAATCACTAAAGTGACGCGCCCGTGGGAGATACGCAGACACTTAGTCCCGCAGAGCAGATCACCCTCGCGCGCGAGCAGTTCGAGAACGCGAACGACCTGACCCTCGCGGTCGAGGAGGAGTTCGCGATCCTCGACCCCGAGACGCTGGAGCTCACGAGCGGCTTCGAGCAGCTCCAGGCGGCGGCCCGGGGAGGACCACTGGAGCCGCACCTGGTCGGAGAGCTGATCTCGTCGGAGGTCGAGGTGCGAACCGGCCGGTGCGAGACCTACGACGAGGCCGCCGCGAAGGTCGGCGAGCGCCGGACCCAGCTTCGCGAGCTCGCGGACTCGCTCGGCTTCGAGCTGGCGTCGATCGGGACGCATCCCTGGAGCCGCTGGCAGGACCAGCGGATCATCGACACGCCGCACTACCGCCGAAACGACGAGCTCCTGCGCTACGTCGTCTGGCGCAACAACTCGTTCGGATTGCACGTGCACGTCGCGATCCGCGGGGCCGACCGTGCCGTTGCCGTCTGCAACGCTCTGCGGAACTTTCTGCCCGAGCTGCTGGCGCTGTCGGCCAGCTCCCCCTTCGTCGAGGGGGTCTTGACGTACCTCCACTCGTCGCGGACGGAGATCTTCACCCGCATGTTCCCGCGCTGCGGGGTGCCCGATGCCTACGACGGGTGGGCCGGCTTCGAGGAGTACGTGCGCTTCCTCTACGACACGGGCTCGATCGACGAGCACACGCAGATGTGGTGGAGCGTCCGCCCGCACCTCGCGTTTCCGACCGTCGAGCTCCGCGTCTGCGACGCCCAGCCCGATCTCGGCGAGGCACGCGCGCTGGTCGCGCTCTCGTACGCGCTCGTGGGCCGGATCGCGCGGGCGGTCGACGAAGGCGAGCCGCTGCCGAACTACCCCCATCGCCAGATCGAGGAGAACTTCTGGCGCGCGATTCGCTACGGCCTCTCGGGCGAGTTCATCGACCTCGCAACGGGTGAGGTTTGCCCGGCCCGCGCGCACCTGGAGCGCCTTGTCGACTGGGTGCGCCCGGTCGCCGAGGAGCTCGGCTTCGCCGATCAGCTCGTGATCCCGGCCACGAATTCGGCCGAGCGCCAGATCGCCGCGCACGAGCAGGGCGCGACGATGGAGGAGATCTACGCCGCGCTCGTGCGGGAGAAAGAGCCGGTTGGCTGAGCCGACCGAGCAGGAGCTGCTTGAGCAGCTTCAGGCCGAGCTGAGCAAGCTCAAGGTCTCCGACCTGCTGCTCCAGACCGTCTACACGATCTCCTCACTCGGCTATCACCGCCTCTCCGGCGAGAACAAGGATCTCGAGCAGGCCCGGCTCGCAATCGAGGCGCTGAAGGCGCTGCTGCCGGTACTCGAGGGGCAGGTGCCGCAAGATGCGCTGCGCGACTTTAACGCCGTGCTGGCGAACATGCAGCTCGCCTACGCCGACGCGTCCGCCGAACGTAGCCCGTAGAAAAGTGCCAGACCCGGTGCTACGGTCAGACGCGGGAGTATGAGGGGGTTCGTCCGGGTCTTCGCGACGCTCGCGGTCGCTCTTGCGACCGTTCCTGCCGTCGCGCACGCAGAGAGCCAGTTCGTCTCCGGCGAGGCCGTGGTCCGGTTCAAGGGGCCGCACGGAGGCCCTGTGGCCGTCGTCACGCTGCGGCCGGGAGAATCGGTCGCCCGCGGGGTCGCGCGCTTGAACCGGCAGCGGAACGTCGCCTTCGCCGAGCCGAACTACCTCTACCACCTAAACGCCGTCCCGAACGATCCCCTGTTCCCGCGGCTCTTGGGGCTGAACCAGGCAAGCGATGCCGACATCGACGCGCCCGAAGCCTGGAACGCGACGACCGGCAGCCGCGAGGTGATCGTCGCCGTGGTCGACTCCGGCCTCGCCTACAACCATCCCGACCTCGCTCCGAACATGTGGCCCGGGCTCGGCTGGGACTTTCTCGCCGAAGACGCGCAGCCGCTCGACTACAACGGGCACGGCACGCACGTCGCCGGGATCATCGGCGCCGCCGGCAACAACGGGATCGGCTCGGTCGGGGTCAACTGGAACGTCCAGCTGATGGCGCTGCGCGTGGCGACGGGCGCCGGCACTCTGCGCAGCTCGGACATCGCCGACGCCTTCAACTACGCCTGTGCCCACGGCGCCAGGGTCGTCAACGGGAGCTTCGGCGGCACCGCGCCGTCGGAGCTTCAGCGCCAGGCCCTTGCGGCCTGCTCGAACACGCTGTTCGTGTTCGCGGCCGGCAACGACGGCGAGGACAACGATTTGATCGGCCACTACCCCTGCGACTACGACTTGCCGAACCTGGTCTGCGTCGCGGCCACGGACCAGAACGATCGCCTCGCGAGCTTCTCCAACTATGGCGCGACGACTGTTCACCTCGCCGCGCCGGGGGTGGACGTGCTGAGCGACTACCCGTCCTACCAGAACGTCTTGAACGACAACTTCGAGGGCGCGCTCGCGGGGGTCTGGACCACGACCGGAGCGCCCCCCTGGCAGCTGACGACCGAGGCCCACCTCTCCGGCAACTACAGCATCACCGACTCACCCGGTGGGCCGTACGCGCCCAACACGGACACGTCGATCACCACCGCATTCGCGCAGAACCTGGCCGGCCGCCTCGGGTGCCGCGTTGACTACCCACTCATGCTCGAAACGCCGTCGACGCCGACGACGGGCCTCGTCGTCTACGGCTCGACCACGGGCGCGGCCGGCTCATGGGTGTTCCTCGCGGGGTGGAGCGGATCGACGAACGGCGCGTTCGTGCCGTTCTCCAGCGCGCTGTCGAACGAGCTCGAGGGCTACAACTTCGACGGCGGCTCGTTCTATCTGCGCTTCAGCTTCGTCAGCGACTCCGCGGACTTCGTCGACGACGGCGTGCACCTGGACGACGTCGTCCTCCGCTGCCTCGACACGCGGGCAGGGAGCGGCAGCTACGAGACGATGCGGGGGACGTCGATGGCGACGCCGCACGTTTCGGGCGTGGCCGCGCTCCTGCTCGCCCAGAACCCGGCGAGGACGCCCGTGCAGCTCAAGAACCTCCTGCTCGCGAGCGCGGACGTGAAGCCGACGCTGCTCGGCCGAACGGTCAGCGGGGGCCGCGTGAACGCCTGCAAGGCCCTCGGGCTCAGAACCTGCGACGTCGGTGCGGCGCGGACGCCTCCGAACTGCGTCGTCCCGCGTGTCCTGGGCCGCACGCTCGTGAAGGCGAGGCCGATGATCACCCGCGCCCGCTGTCGCGTCGGTCGCCTTCGCCGCATCTATTCGGACCGGATTCGGAAAGGCCGCGTGATGCGCCAGTCGCCGGCGGCCCGGACGCACCTTCCGAACGGCGGCCGCGTTCACCTGACGCTGAGCAAGGGCCGTAAGGCCAGCAAGAAACGGTAGAAAAACCACTTACAACCTGTTAGCTTCGAGGGCCGAGGGATTGCGGTGAAGCGGCTCATCTTTGCGGCCTTTGTGCTTGCGGCAACGCTGCCGCTGGCTTCTGCCTCCGCGCGCGGGAACGTGCAGCAGATCGGGCCCGCGCAGGCCGAGTTCGTGCCGGGGCAGGTGATCGTCCGGTTCAAACCGGGCGTGGCGGCCTCAGCGAGCTCCGCGGTTCTGCGCGACGAGGGGGTCTCTGCCGTTCGCAACCTGCTGCTGCCTCGCACCCAGCTCACGAAGGTCGAGGCGGGTGTCTCGGTAGAGAGCGCGATCGTTTCGCTCAGCCGAAATCCGATGGTCGACTACGCGGAGCCGAACTACATCGCTCACCTCGACGCGGTACCGAACGATCCATCCTACGGCTCGCAGTACGGCTGGCCCAAGATCTCCACGCCGGCCGCCTGGGACATCACCACCGGCAACACGGCCACGAAGGTTGCCGTCATCGACTCCGGGATCTCCTACAACCATCAGGACCTCGCGCCGAACATGTGGGCGGGCATCGGCTACGACTACATCCAGAACGACACCACGCCCTACGACTTCAACGGACACGGAACGCATGTCGCCGGAACGATCGGCGCCGTCGGGAACAACGCGCTCGGCGTCACCGGGGCGAACTGGAACGTCGACCTGATGGCCTACAGGGCGGGGACCGGCGACGGCTCGCTGCCGAGCGCGGCGATCGCCAACGCCGTTGTCGCCGCCTGCACCAACGGCGCCCGCGTGATCAACGGGAGCTTCGGCGGCACCGTGCCCTCGCAAACGCAATACAACGCGATGGCCAACGCCGCGTGCGCCAACACGCTGCAGGTGTACGCGGCCGGAAACGACGGCGAAAACAACGACTCGAGCCCTCACTACCCGTGCAACTACGGCTCGTCCAATCCGGCAGGCCCCGAGCTTCCCAACATCATCTGCGTCGCCGCCACGGACTCGAACGACAACCTGGCAAGCTTCTCGAACTACGGCGCGGGCAGCGTCGACCTCGCGGCGCCGGGCGTCGGCATCCTCAGCACATACCCGGAATGGGGACCTGCGGTCTTCGGGGACACCTTCGATACGAACAACCTGACGACGAACTGGGCTCGCTCCGGGATCAATGGCACGTGGGATCGGGATGCGAACGCACATCTATCCGGGACGCACAGCCTCGGCGATTCTCCCGGCGGAGCGACATATCTGCCGAATGTGATTGTCGACTCGGTGATCCAGACGAACTCGGCCGTGAGCCTTTCTGGCCATCAAGGTTGTCGTGTCTTCTATCCGCTCCGACTCGACGCCGAGCTCGGCGACGACGGGATCTTGATCGAGGGGGCAACTTCGGCCTCAGGTCCGTGGCACGTGATAGACGGCTGGACCGGTCAATCCGGCGGCTTCTTTGGCTTCTCGGACTCACTCGATCTTTCCACTCCTCCGGCATTGAACTTCGACGGGGGGCCGTTTTACCTGCGGTTCGAATTCCGCTCCGATGGCGACGCCAATGTAGGCGACGGCGCCAACCTCGACGATGTGGCCGTGAGATGCCTTAACTTCGGCGGCACGGCAGGCTCGTACGCGACTTTGAGTGGAACCTCGATGGCGACGCCGCATGTCGCGGGCGTCGCCGGGCTCGTCTTCTCGCAGCATCCCGGCTACACGGCCGCGCAGGCGAAGGCCGCCATCATGGGCGGCGTCGATGCGCTCGGGAACCTTTCTGGAGTCGTCACGACCGGCGGCCGTCTCAACGCCTGCAAGGCACTCGGTGGGTGTGGCTCCGCCTCGCCGCCTCCTCCGCCACCCCCGCCACCGCCTCCGCCACCACCGCCACCTCCTCCACCGCCGCGCACCCCGCCGCGCTGCGTCGTCCCGCGGGTCATCGGCAACAGGCTCGCCGTCGCGAGGCGGAAGATCCGCACGCGCCGCTGCCGGGTCGGCACCGTTACGCGGAAGAAGTCACGTGTGGTCAGGAAGGGCCTCGTCATGGCCCAGCGCCCTCGCGCCGGCACGCGGCTGCGGGTCGGCGCGCGCGTCAATCTGACCCTCAGCCGCGGCCGCCGCTAGCCCCGCAGCAGCCGCTCCCGAGCGGCCGCTGTGATAGAAAACCGCCGCGCCGAGGAATCCTCGGCGCTGACTTTGTGAGCGGACCCCAATGATCGATTTCTTCAGCGACCATCCCGTGCTGTTTGCGCTCCTCTGCTCGGGGGTCGCGATCGTCTACGGGATCGGGCTCACGGTGTGGCTCCTCCGGCAACCCGCGGGCGACGAGCGCATGCGCGAGATCGCGCGGGCGGTGCAGGAGGGTGCGGCGGCCTATCTTCGCCGGCAGTACACGACCATCGCCGTGGTCGCAATCGTGCCGTTTCTCCTGCTCGGTTTCTACGACAAGCTCGGCTGGGGCACCGCGATCGGCTTCCTGATCGGAGCCGTCCTCTCGGCCGGGGCGGGCTTCATCGGGATGAACGTCTCCGTACGCTCGAACGTGCGCACGGCGGAGGCGGCGAAGCGCGGTTTACGGCCGGCACTGAGCGTCGCGTTCCGGGCGGGCTCGGTCACGGGGATGCTCGTCGTCGGGCTCGGCCTGCTCGGGGTCGCCGGCTATTTCTGGGTGCTGACGGACTGGTTCGACAAGTCCACCGAGGGTGCGATCGACGACCTCGTCGGCCTCGCCTTCGGCGGCTCGCTGATCTCCGTCTTCGCCCGTCTCGGCGGCGGCATCTATACGAAAGCCGCGGACGTCGGGGCGGACCTAGTCGGCAAGATCGAGGCCGGGATCCCCGAGGACGATCCGCGCAACCCGGCCGTGATCGCGGACAATGTCGGCGACAACGTCGGCGACTGCGCCGGGATGGCGGCCGACCTGTTCGAGACCTACGCGGTCACCGCTGTCGCCGTGATGCTGATCGCGGCGATGCGGTTCCCCGCGACCGACCTGACGCTGTATCCGCTCGCTCTGGGCGGGATCTCGATTCTCGCGTCCGTGATCGGGACGATGTTCGCCCGGGTCGGGCGGAGAGGCTCGATCATGGGCGCGCTCTACACCGCGGTCGCGGTGGCGACGGTGCTCTCGGCGCTCGGCTTCATCCCGGTGACGCTGGCCTTCGACGGCGGGAAGTTCAGCTTCACCGACCTGTACATCTCAGCGCTCGTCGGGCTCGCCGTCACGTTCTTGCTCGTCTCGATCACCGAGTACTACACGGGCACGCGCTGGAGGCCGGTGAAGTCGATCTCGCGCGCCTCGCAGACGGGCCACGCGACCAACATCATCGAGGGGCTCGCCGTCGGCATGCAAGCGACGGCGCTGCCGGTGATCGTGATCGCGACCGGCATCCTCGTCGCCAACCACTTCGCCGGGCTTTACGGGATCGGCGTCGCCGTGATGGCGCAGCTCTCGATGACCGGCCTGATCGTCGCGCTGGACGCGTACGGTCCCGTCACCGACAACGCGGGCGGGATCGCCGAGATGGCCGAGCTGGACGAGTCCGTTCGTGCCATCACCGACCCCCTCGACGCGGTCGGGAACACGACCAAGGCGGTCACGAAGGGCTACGCGATCGGCTCGGCCGCGCTGGCCGCGCTCGTGCTGTTCGACAGCTACACGTCGGGACTGGCCGACGAGGGTCTCGCCGCCCGGTTCGACCTCAGTGACGCCTGGGTGATCGCCGGGCTCTTCATCGGAGGGTTGATGCCATTCCTGTTCGCCTCGCTCGCGATGGAGGCGGTCGGCCGTGTCGGCGGAAAGGTGGTGACCGAGGTGCGCCGCCAGTTCCGCGAGATCCCCGGGATCATGGAGGGGACAGGCCGCCCTGAGTATGGGAAGGCGATCGACATCGTCACCGGCTCGGCGATCAAGAGCATGATGATTCCGGCCCTGATCCCGGTCGGGATCCCGATCATCGTTGGGATCATCAACGAGCGGATGCTGGGGGGCCTGCTGATCGGGACGATCGTCACCGGCCTGTTCCTTGCGATCGCGATGACCTCGGGCGGCGGAGCGTGGGACAACGCGAAGAAGCTGATCGAGGACGGCGCCTACGGCGGCAAGGGTTCGGAGGCACACGCGGCCGCGGTCACCGGAGACACGGTCGGAGATCCCTACAAGGACACCGCCGGGCCCGCGATCAACCCGATGATCAAGATCGCGAACATCGTCGCGATCCT
>JBKPHH010000035.1:0-14600 GCA_046729795.1 Actinomycetota bacterium
ATCTCCTCGACCACGCCGGCGATCGAGGCCGCCTCGTTGTTGGCTGGGACGACCGCGATCCGGCGCAGGTCGGCCGCGCGCACCGTGGGCGTGGACGGGGAGGTCGTGGTTTGCGACTCGATCACCGGCGCGGAGATTAGCTGGATGAAATCAGGGCTTCGTTAACCCCCTGCGCGTAGACTTCCCGCGGATGAGGGCCGTGATCCTGGCCGGCGGGCTCCGCACACGCCTTCGCCCCGACACGACGATTCTCCCGAAGCCCCTCGTGCCGGTCGGCGAGCGCCCAATCCTCGAGCACATCCTCCGGCGCCTGCACCGCAGTGGTGTGCGGGAAGTCGACCTCTGCGTCGGCCACCTCGGCGAGCTGATCCAGGTCTACTTCTCGCAGGCGGACGCGCTCCCGGCCGATCTTGAGCTGCGCTGGCACTGGGAGCACGAGCCGCTCGGAACCGCGGGCGCGCTGAGGATCGTGCCCGACCTCGCGGGCACCTTCATCGCGATGAACGGCGACATCCTCACCACCCTCGATTACGCGGAGCTGGTCGCGTTCCACCAGCGCCAGGAAGCCGCGCTGACCGTCGCGACGCACGCCAAGCGGGTGGACGTCGAGCTGGGCGTCCTGGACATCGAGGACGAGCGGATCGTCGGCTTCCGGGAGAAGCCCCAACTCGACTACGAGGCCAGTATGGGCATCTACGTCTACGACGAGCGCGCCTTGTCGCACCTGCCTTCCGAGGGCGCATTTCAGTTTCCGGAACTGATCCAGCGGCTGCTCGATGCCGGCGAGACCGTGGCCGCGTTCCGGAGCGACGCCGAGTGGTTCGACATCGGCACCGTCGCCGAGCATCAGCGGGCCGTCGAGGCATTCGAGCGGGCGCCCGAGGTGTTCGCTCCGTGAGCGAGACCGAGCTCGAGCGTATCCGCGACGCCTACCGAGCGCGCGACTCCGAGGCCCACAGCCCCTACCGGTGGGACAACCCGGCCTACGTCGCCTACATGCAGAATCTCGAGCGCGGCTTGCTCGATGCCTTCCGGGACGCGGGCGTGGATCTCGCCGGGGCGCGGGTGCTCGACGTCGGTTGCGGAAGCGGCTACTTCCTCCACCGGCTGCGGGAGTACGGCGCCGGCGAGTGCCACGGGATCGACCTGATGGAGAATCGGATCGCCGAGGGCCGCGAGCGGTATCCGACACTCCGGCTGCAGGTCGGCAGCGCCACCGAGCTGCCCTATGCCGACGGCGAATTCGACCTCGTCACACAGTTCACGTGCCTTTCTTCGATGCTCGACCCCGACATGCGCCTCGCCGCCGCGCGCGAGATGCGAAGGGTCGCCGGGAGCTGGATCCTCTCGTTCGACCTCCGCGGCCTCTCGCTCGGGCCGCTGCGAAGGCGCAGCGCAGGAACGCCGTTCGTCCCGCTCGGCAAGTCAGAGCTCCGGCGGCTTTTCGGCGAGCCGGCGCTCCTGCGCCGGGCGGGACTCCTGTTCGAGCTTGCCTCTCTGCGATCGCTTGCGACGCTTCCGCCCCTCCGAAGCCACCTGCTCGGCCTCTGGCGTGCCGCTTCCTAGGACAGCGGCTGGGCCGGAACCCCGGCAACGACCGAGCCGTCCGGGACGGGCTCGCGGACGACTGCGCCCGCCCCGACCACCGCTCGCGCACCGACGCCGCAGCCGGCCAGAATCGTTGCGTTCGCGCCCACCCACGCGCCGGCGCCGATACGCGTCGCCTGCGCGCTTCTGGGATAGCGCTCGGCGAGTGGGCGATCGCCCACGTCCGCGTGGGTGAGGAGCGTCGCGCCCATCGAGACGGTCGCGTCGTCCTCGATCGTCAGCGCTTCGGCCAGATCGAGCAGCACCAGCCGCCCGACGTGCACGTTCCGGCCGATCGTCAGGTTTCGATAATCCTTGGCCGCGTTGTGGACGACGAGCGGTCCGTGCAGCACACACCCCTCCCCGACGCCGGCGCCGAACTGCGCGAGGATCTCCTCGCAGCGGTCGGCAAGCAGCAGGCGTCGGTTGATCGCGGCGATGCCGCCAAGCCAGTACCGAACCGTGCGCACGGATCCGTAGAGCATCGCCCGGGCCCGCAAGGCACCCACCCCGAGGCGGTGGACGGGTGCCGGCAAAGCTCGCTGGGGCGCCGCGGAGCCTCCCACGGCGCTAACCCTAGCCGCCTCTTAGGCTGGCTCCCGTGACCGAGACGCGCGACGCAGACTCTCTTCGCCTGCTGTACGTCGGCCCGTACAACTCGCCGCACGTGGCCGACCTGGCGATTGCGATGCGCGAGCGAGGGCATGTCGTCGAGGCGGCCGGCGAGGTCTGGGGCGGCGGCCTTCCATCGAGCTCGCTTCCGGAACACGGGGTACCGATCCGTGAGATGGCCCGGCCGAAAATCCTCTGGATGCGCCGCGTCATCCGTGCGTTTCGTCCGGACGTCGTCCACGCCCACTGGATGCCCTTTGCGGCGCTAGCGGCGCTTGCGGGAGCCGATCCGCTCGTCGCGACCGCGTGGGGGTCCGACGTCTACGGCGTCGGCCTGAAGCACCGGCTCCTGATCCGGCTGGCGCTGCGGCGAGCGCGGGTCGCAATGACCGACTCGCTCGACCTAGCCTCCCGGCTCGAAGAGCTTGGGCCAAGCTCGCTGCGCGCGATGGTGGTCAACTGGGGGGTCGACCTCTCGACGTTCCGCATGCCGACCGAATCGGAACGGAACGAGCTGAAGAAACGGTTCGGGCTCGGAGCGGGCCCGGTCGTGCTGAGCCCACGCGGCGTCAAGGAGCTCTACAACCCCGAAGTCGTGCTGCAGGCCTTCGCGCGCGTGCGGGGGGCGATCCCCGACGCGCAACTCGTGCTCAAGCACGGCGGCGCCGGCGAGCTACGGCGCGAGTGGACCGAGGCTGCCGGCGTGCACGCGGTCGGGCGGCTCGACTCCCAGGAGATGGCCGACCTTTTCCGCACAGCGACGGTGACGGTCTCGGTCCCGAGGAGCGACAGCTCGCCCCGGTCGGTCTGGGAGGCGATGGCGGCCGGAAGCGCAACGGTGCTCTCGGATCTTCCTTGGGTGCACGAGCTGATCGAGAACGAACACGATGCGCTCGTCGCTCCCGCGGAGCCCCGCGCGGTTGCGTCGGCGATCGAGCGGCTCCTCCGCGACGAGGGGCTCCGGGAACGGATCGTGACGTCCGCGCGCAGGCTGGTCGAGGAGCACCGCGACCGCGACAAGGAGCTCGCCCGGATCGAACGGTGCTACCGGGAGCTCGGGTGAAGCCGCGGGAGACCTGCGCTTTGTGCGGCTCGGCGGAGCGGATTCACCTCTGCGACGTGGAGGGCTATCCGATTGCCCGCTGCGCTCGCTGCGAGCTGGTGCAGGTCGACGTTCAGCTCAGCCGCGCCGAGCTGGAGGAGATCTACGGGGAGCCGTACTTCACGACCGAGGTCTTCCACGACTACGTGAGCGAGGCTCCGGAGCGCATCGAGGACGGGGCGAGGGCCGCAAGGACGCTTGCGCGCATCGTCCCGGGTGGGCGCCTGCTCGAGGTCGGCTGTGCGACCGGTTTCTTCCTCAAGCCCGCGGCTGAGTACTACGAGGTGACAGGCGTCGAGATCTCGCCCTTCGCGGCCGAGTACGCGCGCAAGGAATTCGGTCTGCGCGTCCTGACGGGCGACATCACCGAGGTCGACCTCGCGGGGGAGCAGTTCGACGTCGTCACGATGTGGAACACGATCGAGCACATGGCGGATCCGCTCGAAGGCGTCCGTGCCGCGGCGTCGCTGGCCAGGCCCGGCGCGCTGCTCGCGCTCACCACCGGCGACGTGAGCGGCCCGCAGGCGCGGCGCGATCTCCGGAACTGGAACCTGATGTCGCCGCCGTACCACCTGTTCTTCTTCTCGCCCAAGACGATCGACCTGCTGCTCGCGAAGGCCGGGTTCCGCCTGCGCCGGATCGTCTACGACGGCATGGTCGCGACCGAAGGCCCGCTTGCCTCGATGGTCGGGCGCCGGCTGGCGATGCTGCTCGGGCTCGGAAACGTGATGACGGTCTACGCGGTGCGGTCCGACCAGGAGCTTCCACCGCTCTCTCGCCTCGAACGGCTGGCCGGCCGCTACCGGCCGCGCAGGCTCACCCTCCCCGCGGACGCCAGGCGCGCGCGAGCCGCATGAGCCCGAAGTAGTCCGCCACGTCGCTGGACACGGGGACAAGCGACTCGCGCATGCCGATTCCCGTCACCTTGCGGAAGAACACAAGCGCGAGCAGTGCGCTGAGGGCATACGAGATCGACGACCCGATCGCCGCGCCCCAGGCCTCGAACGCGGGGATCAGCGAGAAGTAGAGGACGAGGGTCAGCGGCATCGAGATCGCCGCGATGTAGAGCGTGTACCGCGGGTACCCGCGCCCCGCGATCGCCGAGGAGAGGATCTTTCCGATCCCGAGCAGCAGGACGCCCGGCAGCAGCAGGAAGCCGAGCGCCGTCGCGTCGTGGAACTTGTCTCCGTACAGGATCGGAACTGCGACGAGCAGGACCGCGCTGATGAGCATCGCGGCCGGAATCGTCAGCAGCACGCCGTGACGGATCGCCTTCGCGAGCGCGGCGTCGGATTCCTCTGCGGTCACCTCTCCCAGCCGCGCCGACTCGTCGAGGCTCGCAGCCCGGGGGAAGAGCACGATCTGCAGCGCCTGCGGCAGGACCCACGCGACGCCGGTCAGTGTGAGCGCGACCGAATACACGCCGACGTCCGCCGCCGCGGCGAAGCCGCCGAGAATCAGGATGTCGAAGCGGTAGTTGACCTGCTGGAGCAGGTTTGCACCCCAGCTCTGCACACCGAACCGCAGCGCTCGCGGCAGCGCACCCACGCCTCCGGAGCTGGTGTCCTGTGGGGCCTCTCGCGTCAGCAGGACCGCACCC
The DNA here is from genome assembly GCA_046729795.1 of Actinomycetota bacterium. GTDB lineage: Bacteria > Actinomycetota > Thermoleophilia > Gaiellales > Gaiellaceae > JBKPFU01. Next base: position 4,902 of record JBKPHH010000035.1, read on the forward strand.
AGCGCCGCACCGGCGAGACCCCCGGCAACCAGCCCGGCGACCGCCCCGGTCAGCTCGAACGGCACCACCAGGATCCCGCCGACCAGCAGCAGAGCCGCCGAGTGGGCGACTTCGAGCGCGGCATAGCCCTCGTAGCGCTCGCGGGCCAGCATTATCGCGTCCGCGAACTGATAGGCGAGCACAGGCGGCACGCTGGCCAGCGCCAGCAGCGCGAGGCCGAGGCTGATGTCGTGGAAGACAGAGTCGCGGGTGAGCCCGTAGATCGCGAGTCCGCCCGCCACGCCGAGAAGGCCGAGCCAGAGCGCCGCGAGGTAGCTCGTGCGGAAGGCGTGACGGACCGGCCAGCGTCGCCGGCTGACCTCGTACGTGATACCGGCGGTCAGACCGAACGAGACGACCAATGAGGTGAGTCCGGCGAGCGTGGCGAGCAGGGCGAAGCGGCCGCTGCCCGAAGGGCCGATCGTCCGCGCGATCAGCACGCTGAGGACGCCGCCCGCGACGAGCGGGGCTCCCTGCACCACGACCGACAGAAGCGCGCCGGCCCCGAGATGACGGCGGGCCGCCGTCATCGCAAGAACGTTCGCGCGCAGGCGGTTTCCATGCAGGGTGAACCTAGCGAACGCATAACCTGACGCCGTGGCCGATCGCACGCTGCTCGTCGTCTCGCAGCGCCCACTCGACCTCGGCGGCGGCGGCAGCGTTCGGTGGCGCCACCTGCGCCGCGTGCTGCCGCAGCACGGCTGGAAGGTGGTCGAGTGCAGCCCTCCGGCAGGCCTGACTGCGAACGAGAGCAGCACCGACCCGCGCGCCGCGCGTCTGGCGGCCCGCCGCGCCCAAGTCATGGCGGTCGCCGGGCGTGTGCTCGACCCGCTGGCGCGGCTGTTGCGAGTGCAACCCGAGGCGCTAGCGCCCAACAACGCCTGGGCGCTGACCGGGCGGCGCCTCGTGCGGGAGGCGATCGCGGGTGAGCGCCCGGATGTCGTCGTCGCCACGGCGCCTCCCCCGAGCGCGCTCGTCGCGACTGCGGCCGTCGCGGACAGCGTGCCGCTGGTCGCGGAGTTCCGCGATCTCTGGGCTGGAAATCCGTACTTCGACCGGGGCAGCCGGCTCCTTTCGCGGCTCGAGGGGCGCGTTCTCGTTCGGGCGGCCGCGGTCGTCACGGTCACCGAGGGCTGTCGCGAGGGACTCCTCGCGCTCCATCCGAACATCGCGCCGCGCCTGCACGTGCTGCCGAACGGCTTCGATCCGGCCTTGCTCGACCGCAGGACCGCACCGCCCGGATCCGAGCCTGCGACGTTGATCCACGCCGGAGCGCTCTACGGCGATCGCACGGCCGAGGCGCTGCTCGAGGCACTGGCGCGGCCCGAGCTCCGGAGCCGGGCTCGACTCCTGCTCGTCGGCGTGATCGACCCGCGGACGCGCCGCGCGATCGCGCGCGCGGAAGGGCTCGACGTTGAGGTGCGGCCCCCGGTCGGCTGGGAGGAGGCGATCCAGGCGACGCTCGACGCCGAGATCGCTGTCGTGATCAACGCGCCGAGCACCGGCGGAGACATGGCCCTGCCGAACAAGCTGTTCGAGGCGCTCGCGCTCGGCCGCCCGGTGCTCGCCCTCACGCGCCGCGGCGGCGAGAGTGCCCGGTTGCTCGAGCGGATGGGCCAGGACGCAGGGCTGGCCGAGCCCGACGACCCCGATGCCATCGGCGCGGCGATCGAGCGTCTGCTCTCGGCGCCGCCGCCGCCGGTCCCCCCCGAGGCGCTCGCCGACTTCGACCGCGACCGGATGGCCGCTCGCTACGCCGACCTGCTCGACGCCGTCGCGATGCGCTCGAGCAGCGTGACCAACTTCGGGACGACCGACTCGCGCCGGTAGGCCGCGGCGAACTCGCGGCCGGCCTCGCCAAATGCGCTCGCCCGCTCAGGATCGCGCAACAGCGTGAGAAGCGCGTCGGCCGCGCCGGAGACCGTGCCGTCGCAGACGATGCCGGCCACATCGTCGACCTCGGGCAGCCCACAGCCGGGCGAGAGCACGACCGGGGTTCCGCAGGCGAGCGCCTCGAGCGGCGTGACCGGGAGCCCCTCGCTCGCCGAGAGCAGCGCGAACACGTGAGCGGCCGCGAGCGCCCGGCCTTTCTCGTCCTCCGGGATCAGCCCGCGGAAGGCGACCGAGTCGCCGAGCCCCAGCGCCGCGGCTCGCTTCTTGAGCTCCGCGCCATGCGCGCTCGGTGCGCCGATCACCTCCAGCCTCGCCTCCGGGAGGGCTTCGCGAACCCGCGCGAACGCGTCGACGAGCACGTCGATCCGCTTGATCGGATGCAGCTGGCCGAGGTACACGACCGTCGGCTCGGCCGCGCGCGGAACGTCGCCGGGGTCCGGCAGGTCGAGCGGCGGCGGCATCGGATGCAACCCCTCGGGATCGGCCCCCTGGGCGAGGTACTCGCGCCGCTCGATCTCGGAGAGATAGAGACATGCGGCCGCTTCGCGCACCGTCCGCCGCCCCCACAGCGCGCGAAAGGCCCGCTTTGGCGCCGCCCGTCCACGCTCGGACGTCGCAGGCAATGTGCCGAGCGCCTCCAGCACGTAGGGAACACCGGCACGCGCCGCGGCCCGGGCACCGAGCACGCTGATGGAGGAGTAGACGTCCAGGAGCAGCACGACGTCGAACTCCTGTACGTGACGGCGCAGCCACTTCCGCAGTCCCCGCGGGAGCGGGACGTTCGTGGCGGCGAGCCTTTGCGAGACATTCGGGAACCGCACAACGCGTACTCCGGCGGGCTCGCTCGGCGCATCTGCCGGCACGCGGGACCGCTGATCGAGCACGTCCGTCGTCGCGACGGTGACCTCGTGGCCGTCCTCGAGGGCGCCTTTGACGGTTGCCACGGCGACCGTGACCGTGCCGCCGAACGCGCGGGCCGGCGCGAACCACGGGACGCACACAAGCAGCCGCATTCTGAGTAGATTGCCTGCCGGGTGCGGTCGATGAGCACGGAGGACAACTCGTTGTCGTGGTCCGGGCGCCCGGTGCTCGTCACCGGCGCCGGAGGATTCATCGGCAGCCACGTCACCGAGGAGCTCGTTCGCCGAGGAGCGACCGTCCGCGGCTTCGTCCGCTACAACTCGCGCGGCGACTGCGGCTGGCTCGAGCTCGCCGATCCGGACGTCTTCAAGGAGATCGACGTCTTCCGTGGCGATCTCGCCAACCCCGAGGCCGTAGTCGGAGCGACCGCGGACCGGGAGGTCGTGCTGCATCTCGGTGCCCTGATCCCGATCCCGTACTCCTACCGTCACCCGCGCGAGTTCGTGACCGCGAACGTGACGGGGACGCTCAACGTCCTGGAGGCGGCGCGGCGCGAAGAGGTCCAGAGGCTCGTTCACACGTCGACGAGCGAGGTGTACGGGACGGCGCAGACGATCCCGATCTCCGAGGACCACCCCCTCCACCCGCAGTCGCCCTATGCGGCCACGAAGGTCGGCGCCGACCAGATCGCACTCTCCTACCAGCGCTCGTTCGCGACGCCGGTCGTGATTGTGAGGCCGTTCAACACGTACGGGCCCCGCCAGAGCGCGCGCGCCGTCATCCCGACGATCGTGGCGCAGGCGCTCTCCCGCGAGGTGATCGAGCTCGGGGCGACGGATACGACCCGGGACTTCCTCTACGTCGGCGACACCGCCGAGGGGATCCTGCGGACGGCGATCGCGGAGGGCGTCGAAGGCGAGGTGATCAACCTCGGCACCGGCGTCGAGGCTTCGATCGGCGAAGTCACGGAGCGTGTGCTGCGGCTGCTCGACCGTGATCTGCCGGTTGCGCTCGACGAGGATCGGCTCCGTCCGCCCGACAGTGAGGTCGAACGGCTCGTGGCGGACACGTCGAAGGCGAAGGCACTGCTCGGCTGGGAGCCGGAAACCGACCTCGACGAGGGTCTCCGCAGAACGATCGAGTGGATGACGGGCTCGCTCGGCTCGTACAAGCCGTCGATCTACAACGTTTAGAGGCTCCCCAGCAGACCCTCGATCACGGAGTCGACCTGCTCGTCGGTCATGCGCCCGTAGAGCGGCAGGGTCAGGATCCGCTCGGCGATCGCCTCCGTGCCCGGCAGCGGTCTGCGGGAGCCGACGGCTCGGTACTGGGTGAACGTGTGGATCGGGGGGTAGTGCACGCTGGTCTGGATCCCACGCTCGTTCAGCGCTGCGCGAACCTCGTCGCGCGAAGCGCGTTCCGGCAGCACCACGACCGCGAGGTGGTAAGAGGACGTCCGCTCGCTGACGCTCCGCCCGAACGGCATCGACAGCCCGGCCTTCCCGTCCAGCGCCTCGCGGTAGCGCTCGAAGATGCGGCCCCGGCCCGCGTTCTCCTCCGGCAGTCGGCGCAGCTGGACGACGCCGAGCGCGGCACGAACCTCGTCCAGGCGGTAGTTGAACCCCGCCGTGACGACGTCGTAGCTCGACGCGTGACCTCGATGCCGGTCCCAGGTCAGCGTGGTCATGCCGTGCGAGCGGAGCAGGCGGAGACGGCCGGCGAGATCGTCATCACCGGTCACGATCATCCCGCCCTCCCCCAGCGGCAGGTTCTTGTTCGCGAAGAAGCTGAAGCAGCCGACGTCACCGAGCGTTCCGCAGCCGCGGCCGCGCCACGTCGCGCCGGGCGCGTGCGCCGCGTCCTCAACCACGGCCAGCCCGCGCCGCTCGGCGAGCTCGTTCACAGCGTCCATCGCGCAGGGAAAGCCTGCGTAGTGCAGGACGACGACAGCCTTCGTCTTCGGCGTGACGGCGGCCTCGAGATCGTCCGGGTCGAGGTTGAGCTCGTCGGGCCCGACGATGTCGCAGAAGACCGGCTCCGCGCCGGTGTGCGCGATCGCATTCGCGGCGGCGACGAAGTTGAGCGACGGGACGACCACCTCGTCGCCCGCGGAACAGCCGACCGCGAGCAGGGCCAGATGCAGCGCCGCGGTGCCGTTCGAGACGGCGACGGCATGGCCCGCGCCGCAGAAGTCCGCGAACGCTTGCTCGAACTCCTCGACGCGCGGCCCCATGCTCCACCAGCCGGACCGAACCGCCTCGAGCACCGTGTCGACGAGCTCGTCGTCGACGATCACGTCCGTGAGGGGGACCTTCCAGCGGGGCTCGGTCATGACTTCATCCTCGCTCACAGCGCTTTCCGCACCAGCGACCAGTAGGCGGACATGACCGGGTTGGCGACATTGAGGAGACGCGGCACGGTGAGCATCTTCGCGTCCACGACCGGGGTCAGGTGCTTGGCTACATCCCGTACCGGCACCCGGCGCAGGCGCTGGGTCTCGCGCCGGTGTTGCGCCAGCCAACCCAACCGGCGCAGGCACCAGCCCCAGCCGCGTAGCTTCTCCTTCGCCCAGCCCTCCTTCAGCGCGAGCGCGAGCAACCCCACCTCGGCCGCCACGAGCACCGGCGAGAGCAGGAACAGCAGCCGCAGCGGATAGGCCGACAGCACGAACACGAGCCGGTTGCGCTCGAGCAGGTACTGCTTGCCGGGATTGCGTGCGAAGTCGTAGTCGTGGAAGACGTCGGCGCGGGGCGTCGCGATCACCCGCAGACCCCGAAGCCGCGCCCGCCACCCGAGCTCAACGTCCTCCAGGTACATGAACAGGTCGTCCGTGAACTCGCCCAGCTCGCGGAAGAGCTCCCGCCGGACCGCCATTGCGGCACCGCTGGGGAACGGCGCCTCGCGCGGCTCGCTCAGGACGTTCGCCGGCTCGCCGTAGCCCCCGGCCCAGGCGAGGCCGCTGATGTGCAGCACCGTGCCGTACGAGTTCAGGCGGTCCTCCCGGTCGAGCAGCCGCAGCCGCGCGGTGGCGATGCCGATCGTCCGGTCGTCCAGCGTGGCTGCGAGCTCACGCACTGCCGCAGGCGTCGCGATCGTGTCCTGATTCATGAACACGAGCACGTCACCCGTCGCCCGCTCGGCCCCGGCGTTGCAGCCGCCCGCGAACCCGAGATTCATGCCCGGCCGGACGACCTCAACGCTCGGCATCGCTTCCGCCTCCCGGATCGTCTGCTCGTCCTCGCCGTTGTCCACGACGATCGCCTCGAACACGCCTTCGAACGAGCGCAGACAGCGGAGCAGGCCGCCCTCCGAGCGATAGGCGGGAATGACGACGGAGACGGTCAGTAGGCGCCGCGGGCGGCGATCACCGCTGGAATGGTCTTGACGAGGATCGAGACGTCGAGCCAGATCGACCAGTTCTCGAGGTAGTAGAAGTCGAGGCGGACGAGGTCGTCGAACCCGAGATCGGAGCGGCCGGAAACCTGCCACAGACCCGTGATTCCGGGCAGGACGAGGTAGCGCTTGCGATGCCAGGGCCGGAGCTGCTCATAGTCGCGAAGCGGCAGCGGACGCGGCCCGACCAGGCTCATCTCTCCCCGCAGAACGTTCAGGAGCTGCGGGACCTCGTCGAGCGAGAACCGGCGCAGGAACGCGCCGACCGGTGTGACGCGCGGGTCCTCACGGATCTTGAAGAGCGGCCCCTGCGCCTCGTTCTCGGCCTCGAGCTCGGGTAGCCGCTCGGCGGCGTCCGCGTACATCGTCCGGAACTTGAGCATCCCGAACTCGTGCTCGCCGAGGCCGATCCTACGGTCGAGGAAGAAGACGGATCCTCGCGAGGTCAGCTTCACCGCAGCGGCGATCGCGAGCCACACGGGCAGGCCGACCAGAAGCACGAGGAAGCTGACGACGAGATCGAAGGCGCGTTTCAGGACCCAGTCGGTGCCGGAGAAGGCCGGCGTCCTGAGCTCGAAGAGTGGCAGCGCCTGACCGGGGACGTACTCGGCCCGCTGGGTCAGAAGCTCGGTCGTCTTCGGGGCAACGAGCACCTTCACCGCGCGCCGGTGAGCCTGCTCGGCGATCTCGATCAGCTCGACTTCGGCGAAGTCGGCGTCGGTGACGATCAGCTCGTCGACGGGATGCTCCGCGAGCACCTGAGGCAGGTGGTCGAGATCGCCGAGCACAGGCAGCCCGCCGCCGCCGCCGTTTCCGAGGGCGCCCACGAACTCGGAGTCGATTCCGCCGCGTGCCGAGCCGAGCGTCCGGTGCAGGTGGGCAAGGCTGTCGGATTTTCCGGCCAGGAGCGCCCGGCGGCGAACACCCGCCACCCGCAGGACCTCGGCCGTGATCGCGTCGTAGCTGCCGCGGAGCAGGGCGATGATGATCGTCGTCGCCACGAGTGCGGTGGGCGCGAGCCCGTAGGTCGAGAACTCGTGGCCGGTGCCGACGGCGAAGATCATCGTGATCACGGCCACGAGCAGCAGCGAGGCCGCGACGCGGCCGACGCCGGGCCGCCGCTCGCGCTCGGCATAGAGCTCGGCCTGCGCGAACACGAGCAGCGTGATCACGGTCAGGAACGGCAGCCAGCTCGTCTCGGCCTTCCAGAGGACGCCCCAGAGCGGCGAGCGGCCGTAGTAAACCTCGCGCAGCGTGAGCGCCACGTAGAGACCCAGGATGAGCCCGGTCAGGTCGATCGCAACCAGCGCGGAGATGCTCGCCAGCCGCCGCGCGACCGTTCGCAGAAGGCTGCCCGAGAGGATGTACGGCCGTCCGGCGCGGACGTCTGACGACGGAGTCGGGAGGCGGCCGCCGTCGCGGCGGCCGCCGCTGGGCACCGGGATCCGTGCTCGGCCCCGGTGCGCTCGTTCTATCGCCACACGGTTACGCTAGCGCGGAAGACGGCGGAACGTGTTGTACGCCGGCTTCGCCCGGCCCGTGAAGGTGAACAGGCCGGACTGCCAGCCCGAAAGCCGAGGCTCGTCCTTGACTAGGAACCAGAGCATCATCGTGATGCTCTGATTCCGCCGCGCGATCCCGTATGCCTGCGCCATGAAGCGAGCCTGGTTGCGCCAGGACACGCCGAAGACGCGGTCGGGCGGCCGGGTCTGGTAGCCGTACTCGGTGATCCAGAGCGGCTTGTGCCCGAAGCGGCGCACGAGGTCGCCGGTCAGGAGGCCGATGTTGGCCATGGTGATCGCGTTCGACTTCGGCTTCGTGAACGGCGTCTGCTGCGCGCTCGTTGCGTACGGATGGTGCGCATAGGCGTCGAACGTGCGCAGGTGGTAGGCCTTCAGCGAACGCAGGAAGACGAGCGGCGAAACCGAGGGCCGTGAGCTGCGCGGCAGGTTGTTACCGCGGGGCGCCGTCCCGCCGCAGCCGACCTGCTCGTTGTGGCCGCCGGCCTTGTGGATCCCCGCGTAGATCGCCGTGCAGATCTGCGAGTACAGACGCGCGCTCCAGACGACGTACTTGCTGCCGACGCGCTTGAACTGCGGCTGCAGGAAGACCGGGTTGTTCGGCTCGTTCCAGGCCAGCCACAGGCTCACGCGCGGGAGCGGCTTGGCATCGGGATCCTTCGGATCGGCGATGAATGTGCCGCTGTAGCGCTTCGCGGCCGCGTAGGCGAACAGCTTCAGCTCACTCATCCGGCGCGGCGCGCGGTTCAGCGCGCGGCTCCCGCTGGCCCAGCGGGGAGTGCCGTAGATGCTGAACAGAATCTTGATTCTGCGCTGCGCGGCGAGCTTGACGATCTCGTCGTAGATCTCCCAGTTGTACGCCCGGTCGGCTGGGTTCGCAGGGTTCACGGGCCGACGCTTCGCCGCAACGATCGCTCCCCACTCCAGGGACGAGCGCAGGACCTGCGCCCGGGTTTTCGCAAGCAGCTTGAACGCCCTCGGCGGATTCACGCGCACGAAGGCGGGGTCGAAGATGCCGACCTGCATCCTGCTCGCGGCCTTGCGGTTCGTCTTGCTGGTCGCGCCCGTCGCGGCGAGGCCTGCGACGGCCGTCAGCGCGAGTCCGATGAGTAACGCTCGTCTAAACATGGACCGGTTGTCGCTCCTCCTTCTCGAGCATTCGCCGCAGGCCCTCCTCGAGCGAGAGTTCCGGTTCCCATCCGAGGACCTGGCGCGCCCGGGTGATGTCGGGTTGTCGGACTTGTGGATCGTCGATGGGCAATGCTTCGAACACGACGTCGCTCTTCGACGACGTGACCTTGATGACTGTTTGTGCGAGCTCCAGCAGGCTGAGCTCCTGCGGGTTGCCGAGGTTGACGGGCAGGTGCTCGTCGCTCGTGGCGAGGGCGTACAGCCCCCGAACCATGTCCTCGACGTAACAGAAGCTCCGCGTCTGTGAGCCGTCGCCGAAGACGGTGAGCGGCTCGTTGTCGCGCGCCTGCCTGATGAAGGTCGGGATCGCCCGACCGTCGTGCGGGCGCATCCGCGGGCCGTAGGTGTTGAAGATCCGGGCGATCGCGGTGTCGACGCCCTGCTGGCGGTGGTACGCCATCGTCATCGCCTCTGCGTATCGCTTGGCCTCGTCGTAGACCCCGCGCGGGCCGATCGGGTTGACGTTCCCCCAGTAGGTCTCCGGCTGCGGGTGCACCTGCGGATCGCCGTACACCTCGCTGCTCGAGAAGAGGACGATCCGCGCACGCTTGAACTTGGCGAGGCCGAGCGCGTTGTGCGTTCCGTACGAGCCGACCTTCAGCGTGTGCAGCGGCAGCCGCTGCACTCGCTCAAGGTCGGATCGCACGGGACGCACAACGCGCTCGGCCTCGCGAAGTGGAAGCGCGCCCGCGTCCTGCTCGCCTCGACGAGCGAGATCTACGGCGATCCGCAGGTGCACCCGCAGCCCTGTCTCTTATACACATCTGACGCTGCCGACGATTGACTAGTAGTGTAGATCTCG
>JBKPHH010000036.1:0-30655 GCA_046729795.1 Actinomycetota bacterium
ACTTTAAGTACGTCAATGCCCGCGGCGGGGTGAACAGGCGGAAGATCAACTACAAGTACGTCGACGACGGCTACGACCCGTCCCGCACGGTCGAGCAGACGAGGGAGCTCGTTCAGCGCGACCACGTCTTCGCGGTCTTCAACAGCCTCGGCACCGAGCAGAACCTCGCCGTCCGCTCGTACCTCAACCAGCTCGACGTGCCGCAGCTCTTCGTCGCGAGCGGCGCGACGACGTGGGGGCGCGACTACAAGAGATACCCGTGGACGATCGGCTTCCAGCTCGACTACTTCAGCGAGGGCAAGATCTACGGCCGCTACGTCGCGCGGGTCAAGCCGAAGGCGCGCATCGGGATCCTGTACCAGAACGACGACTACGGAAAGGATCTGATCAAGGGGCTCAAGGCCGGCCTCGGCGCGAAGACGAGGCTGATCGTCGAGCAGCGCGGCTACGACGTCACCGACGACAACGTCCGCTCGCAGATCATCCGCCTGAAGTCGAAGCGCGCGAACACGCTGATGCTGTTCGCGACGCCGAAGTTCGTCATCCAGGCCTACGTGTACGCGCACCAGCTCAAGTGGCGCCCGCAGGTGTTCGTCAACGCGGTCGGCAGCGCGTCGAACGTGATCGGGATCGCCCGGAACGGCGGGGCCGTGCGCGAGACGGAGGGCTCGATCAGCGTCGTCTTCGTCAAGGACCCGACCGACCCGCGATGGTCGCGCGACGCGGGCGTTCGCCTCTACCGCTCGATCCTGAAGAAGTACGGCGGCCGGGCGAACCCCAAGGACGTCTACAACATGTACGCGATGGCGGTCGCCTTCACGATGACCGACGTGCTCAAGAAGGCGGGCCGCAACCTCACCCGGGCGAAAGTCCGGGACGCAGCCGCGCATCTGAATGTGCGCAACAACCCATTCCTACTACCGGGCATCGTCGTGAGAACGACGTCACGCGAGCGCTTCCCCCTCGACCAGGCCAAGCTCGAGCGCTACCACAACGGCCGCTGGGTCTACTTCGGCGGCCTCTTCAGCGTCCGTTAAGCGCATAGAGTCCTGGCGTGAAGGAGCTCGCCGCGCTGCGCTGGGAGGAGGTTGCAGAGAAGGCGGCGCGGCTGCGGGAAGCCGGGCACGGCCGGATCGTCACCTACTCGCCCAAGGTCTTCATCCCGCTGACGAAGCTCTGCAGGGACGTCTGCCACTACTGCACGTTCGCGAGGCCGCCGCGGCGTGGCGAGCGGGCGTACATGACGGAGAAGGAGGTGCTCGAGGTGGCGCGCGCGGGCGCCGCGGCCGGGTGCCGCGAAGCGCTTTTCACGCTGGGAGACAAGCCCGAACTGCGCTACCGGGTGGCGCGCGAGGAGCTGGCGGAGCTGGGGTGCAACACGACGCTCGAGTACCTGTCCCGCTGCGCCCGCCTCGTGCTCGAGGAGACGGGTCTCCTTCCGCACCTGAACCCCGGCGTGATGACGGAGGAGGATATTGCCGCGCTGCGCGAGGTCAGCGTCTCGCAGGGGCTGATGCTGGAGGGAACGGCGCCGGCGCTCGCGGCGAGGGGTGGCCCGCACTTCGGCTCCCCGGACAAGCTTCCGGCAGCGCGGCTCGCGACGATCGAGGCGGCCGGCCGCGCTCGGGTGCCGTTCACGACGGGAATCCTGATCGGGATCGGGGAGACACGGGTCGAGCGGTTGGACGCCCTGCTCGCGATCCGGGCGCTCCACGAGCGCTACGGCCACGTCCAGGAGGTGATCGTCCAGAACTTCCGGGCCAAGCCGGGGACGCGAATGGCTGACGCCCCCGAGCCGCCGCTGGAGGAGCTGCTCTGGACCTGCGCCGCTGCGCGGATCATCCTCGGCCCGGAGATGAACATCCAGGCCCCGCCCAATCTGAGCTACGACCGCTTCCCGGAGCTGCTCCAGGCCGGGATCAACGACTGGGGCGGCGTCTCACCGGTGACGATCGACCACGTCAACCCGGAGGCGCCGTGGCCGGAGCTCGAGCGTCTGCGTGATGCAACACAAGCGGCGGGGTTCGAGCTCGTTCCGCGCCTCGCGATCTACCCGGAATACGTGCGCGAGCTCGACCGCTGGATCGACGCTTGTGTTGCATCACATGTGCTCCAAAAGGTTGACGCCGACGGCCTAGCGAGAGAGGAGAGCTGGGCCGCCGGCGCCACTACCCCGATTCCTCCGGTTCCCAACGGCCGAAGACCCGCACGGGATACGCAGGTCGCAGGCGCCCTGGCCAAGGCGCGCGAAGAGGTCGAGCTGGAGGAGGACGACGCCGCGGCGCTCTTCGGCGCGCGCGGGGCCGACTTTCATGCAGTCGTGGAGGCCGCCGACCGTCTTCGCCGCGAGGTCTGCGGCGACACCGTCACATACGTCGTTACGCGGAACGTCAACTACACGAACGTCTGCTACTTCCGCTGCGGGTTCTGTGCGTTCTCGAAGGGCAAGCTGGCCGAGAACCTGCGCGGGCGCCCTTACCTCGTGCCGGTCGAGGAGATCGTTCGGCGCGCGGAGGAGGCCTGGGAGCGAGGAGCGGTCGAGATCTGCCTGCAGGGCGGGATCCACCCGGGCTTCACCGGCGAGTTCTACGTCGAGGTCTGTCGCGCGATCAAGGCCGCGGTGCCCGAGCTGCACGTCCACGCGTTCTCCGCGCTCGAGGTCTGGCAGGGCGCGGCGACACTGGGTCTCGAGCTCGAGGAGTACTTAGAGTTGCTTCGCGAGGCAGGCCTCGCGTCGCTGCCCGGTACGGCCGCGGAGATCCTCGACGACGAGGTGCGGCGGGTCATCTGCCCGGACAAGGTGACGACACGGCAGTGGCTTCACGTGCACGACACGGCCCACCGCGTCGGCCTGCGCTCGACGACGACGATCATGTTCGGCCACGTCGACGGTCCCGCCAGCTGGGCGCGACACCTGCTCGAGCTGCGGGAGCAACAGAAGCGAAGCGGGGGCTTCACGGAGCTCGTTCCGCTCCCGTTCGTGCATATGGAGGCGCCGATATATTTGAAGGGACGCGCGCGGCCTGGCCCAACCTTCCGCGAGGCCGTGCTCATGCACGCGGTCGCTCGCCTGGCGCTGCACCCCTGGATCACGAACATTCAGGCGTCCTGGGTCAAGCTCGGGCTCGACGGGGCGGCGGCGACGCTGCGCGCAGGGGCGAACGACCTCGGCGGGACGCTGATGAACGAATCGATCTCGCGGGCGGCGGGGGCCGAGCACGGGCAGGAGCTTCCGCCCGAGCGGATGGAGGAGACGATTCGGTCGCTCGGCCGCGCTCCTCGCCAGCGGACGACGCTCTACGGCGAGGCGCCGGAGGAGCGCCGGTCAGCGTCGTTCGGCGCCGCCCCGCTTGCGGAGCCGGTGAATCCGAGCGTCAACGACGCCGGTTTGAAGGCCCCGCCGCGGCTCGTGCGCCCCGGCCTGGCCGAGCTAGGCGAGCTCGCGCTGCAGCACTGATTCGAGCGCGCGGAGCGCCGTCCGCGTCTCGGCGAGCGACGGCTCCCGCGTCGTCAGGCGCTGGAGCGCAAGGCCGGGGACGAGCAAGACGCGTGCGGCACGCGAAGCCGACGCCTGCACCGCGACCCAGAGCTCCATCGTCAGCGCAAGCGAGACGAGCACGAGCCCAGCCGAGGCATAGATGCTGGCAGGAAGCGGCGCCAGTCGGTCGGCGAGGATCGAAACCGCGACCGCGAGGGCGGCGAAGTTCGTCCCGCAGCGCTCCGAGAAGCGCGTCGGCCGGCTGAGCCCGCTCCACGTCGAGGCGAGCTCGTTCGCCTCAGCGGCGGCGATCGCCCGATGTTCCGCGCCGTGCAGGAACAGCGTCCGCCCGCGCAGCATCCAGGCGAGCAGCACGAACGTCAGCGCAAGGCCCGCAAACAGCGCCGCACGGCCGGGCAGCGCCGGCAGTGCGAACGAGAGCGCGAGTGCGCCGGCGAGCAGCAGACGCTCACGCGTCGGCGCGACGCCGCCGCGGCGGAACAACGGCACCACCGCCATCGAGAGCTTGACGAGCCCGCGGAGAAGCGGGACTCCCCTGACGGCGCCGGGCACAGACGGCATCCGGCCCTCGCGGAGCGATCCGTCGACTCCCGCGAACGCCCAGAAGCGCTCGCTGACGATCGTCACGCCGTCGGGACGCGCCATCCCGCCGAGCCTCGGGAGGCTCCGGCGGTCGAAAACGCAAAGAGAGGCGGGGGCGCCCACCCCCGCACCTTGCCTCGCGAGGAGCCGCCCGGCAATGGGCCGGGCGGCCTATCGCGACGTTTTACAGGTCCTACCAGTACCCGCGCGAAAAGAAGCCGAGCAGCGCGAGCACCAGCACGATGATCAGGATGATCCAGAGGATGCTCAAGTTCGAACCCCCTTCCGTTTGATCTTCAACGGCCCAGGGTCGATTCGAGTTACTCCAGGTCGGACAACGCCGCGATCAACCCGACGATGAAGAGCACGGGGAGACCAAGGCCGACCAGAGCGGTGACCGCGCCGACGAGCCCGTAACCGCGGTCGCCGCGGGAAGCGACGACCCCCGCGATCCCGCAGACGAAGCCGGCGAGACCGAGCAGGCCCGCGGGCAGAGCCAGCAGGAAGAAGGCGCCGAAATGCACCGTGAACGCAGACGCAAACGCCGCGATGCCGCAGAACATCGCGACAACGCCGAACCACGTGCTCAGCCGTGCGACGGACACCCCTTGGTCATCGGCGAGTTGCGGTCGGAAGCCCGGCCACCCAAAGGGGGATTCGTCGCCGTCCGGTTCGGATCGCTTCGTCGAGCACGGCGGGAGCCTCCGGCCCGTGCACGCCTTCGCCGTGGCCCGTGAGGATGTGCTGGGGCTCGAGCTCGGCCAGTTGCCTGGGGGGACGAAGGCGCAGGAACGGGTGGACGCCGAGGCGCTCCTTTCTGGCCCGGAAGTAGCCGGCGGTGCCCACCGCGTCGGCGCAGACGAGCACGCGCCGCTCCTCCCACCAGAGCGCAACCTCCTTCCAGAAGCGGTTGCGACGAATCTCGACGAACCGAAACGGCGCGTCCTCGACGCCGTCGAACGGCGTCACGTGCAACGGCACGCCGACCCGTTGTGCGACCTGGGCGCAGTCGCGCTCGTGCCGGTCCAGGAGCTGGAGGACGCCCACGGGCCGCCCGAGCGCATGAATTCGCTCACGTACGCTCTCGCCTTCGAGCGGATCGACGATCCAGACGCCGCCGCTCGCCAGGATCGCGTGCGAGGTTCGTTGCATCCGCTCCTCTGCGACCCAGCCGAATCCCCACTCGAGCTCGTCGCAGATGCGGAATTGCACGGCTAGGCCTCGAAGCCGAGCAGGTCCTCGACGGTCTCGCGACGCCGGATCAGCCGTGCCTCGCCGCCGGCGACGAGGACGGCCGCCGGGCGCGGCACCCCGTTGTAGTTCGAGGCCATCCCGAGCGTGTAGGCGCCGGTGACCGGAACCGCAAGGAGGTCGCCGCGCTTGGGCTCGGGCAGCTCCACCTGCTGGATCAAGACGTCGCCCGTCTCGCAGTGCTTTCCGCAGACCGAGAACGTCCCGGCCGGCTCGTCTCCGGCGCGGTTCGCCAGCAGCGCCGAGTAGGCGGCGCCGTACAGCTGCGGCCGTGGGTTGTCGGACATGCCGCCGTCGATCGCCGCAAAGGTCGTCTCGCCCGCCCGCTTGACCACGCCAACGCGGTAGAGCGTGCAGCCCGCCTGTGCGACGAGCGAGCGTCCCGGCTCCAAGATCAGCTTTGGTCTCCAGTCGCCGAGCCGTTCGAGCACGGCCGCGACGAACTCCTCGATCGAGGGCGACACGTCGCCCGGCAGGTAGCGCACGCCGAGGCCCCCGCCGATATCGATCACCTCCGGCTCCCAGGCGAGCTCGCCGACGAAGGCGCGGAGCCAGTCGACCACGCTGCGGGCGGGCTCGAGATCGAGCAGCTGCGACCCGAGGTGGACGTGCAGCCCGGCCACGTCTAGCCCGGCGGCGCGGGCTCGGTCGACGGCTGCGACCGCGTCCGCCGGCGGCAGGCCGAACTTCGAGCCGTGATGGGCGGTCCGGATCGCCTCGTGCGTCTCCGCCTCGATCCCCGGCGTCACGCGCACGAGCACGCGCCGGATCCCCGCCGCCGCGGCCCGCTCGATCTCGTCCAAGGCGTCGAGCACGACAAAGGCGGCTCCCGCCTCGGCTGCGCGGCGCAGCTCGGGATCGCTCTTGTTGTTCCCGTGCACGACGAGCCGCTCCGCCGGCACCTCCGCCCGCAACGCGAACTCGAGCTCGCCCAGCGTCGAGACGTCGGCGCCCAGGCCCTCCTCGGCGAACAGCCGGAGCAGCGCGACGTTGGGGAAGGCCTTCGCGCCGTAGACGAGCAACGCCTCGGGGGCCGCCGTGCGGTAGGCCCGAGCGCGGGCGCGCAGGGTCTCTTCGCAGTAGACGACGAGCGGCGTCCCGAACTCCTCCGCGAGCGCGGAAGCCGTGGCACCGCCGACCGAGAACTCGTCGCCCTCGATGCGCGCACTATCGGGGAAGAGGTCGACCAGTGCTACTCGCGCCAGTAGACGCCGTGGTCGTCGTACACGATCTCGATCCGGCGGCCGTCGGGGTCGCGCACGAGAAAGGCCTTCGACCAGGGCGTCGGCTCGACTGGATCCTTGGTGACGACCCGGAGGCGCTTCGCCGTCTCGTAGGCGCGCCTGAATCCGTGTGCATCGCAGTCGAAGGCGATCTCGTCGGGATCGTCCGGAGGCGTGCTCTCGGAGGGGAAGAAAACGAGGATCACGCTGCCCACACGCAAGGGATCGTGCGACCCTTCCAGCACCTCCGCGCCGAGCAGTTCCGCATAGAAGGCCTTCAGGCGGGCAGTGTCCGGTGTTCGGAAGGCGATGTGGTTGATGCCGAGGACGCTCAGTCGCTCCACCAGCCCTCGACGGTCTCGGCGTCGCCCGGGCCACCTGGGGCGCCCACGGCGATGAGCTCGACGCCGTCGGGGCCAGCCTCAAATCCGCGCATGGTGTCCTTGTGCACGCGCACGGCGTCCCAGGGCTTCAGCTCATGCACGTCGCCGTCCAGGTTCACCCGGGCGCTGCCGTTCACGACGACGAACACCTCCTCCTGCGTCTTGTGCTTGTGCCCCCAGGGCAGGCGAAAATTCGGAGCGATCCGCTGGTACGTGATCCCGATCAGCTCCGCCTCGAGCGGGACGCGGGCAAACCGCGCTTCGAGATTCGGGGACATCCCGAATTTCGGCGCCTGGTCCTCGACGTCTTTCAGATTCTGGATGGTGTAGTCGGCCATCGCACCTCCTCGATTTCGGATCGGGTGATGCTAAAGTCCGGAGCAGTGGAGCAGCTTCTCGAGTAACGCAGGGGAGAACGCGGCTGAGAACGCCGCGCCGGCTCCCCGACGGCCTCTCGCAAGAGAGGTCTTTTTGTTTCTGGAGGTCGCAATGGATCGGTACGAGCCACAGACAATCGAGGCGAAGTGGCAGAGGGTCTGGGAGGACGCGCGGGCCTTCTACGTCCCGAACCCGGGCGACGGGGGGGCGCCTGAAGACCAGAAGTTCTACATGCTCGAGATGCTCCCGTACCCCTCGGGCCACCTCCACATGGGCCACGTCCTCAACTACACGCTGGGGGACGTCGTCACGCACTTCCGCCGCCGTCACGGCTACTCCGTTCTGCGCCCGATGGGCTACGACTCGTTCGGGCTACCGGCCGAGAACGCCGCGATCCGGGAGGGCGGCCACCCGCGTGAGATCACCGAGCGCAACATCGCCAACATCGGCCGCCAGATGCGCCGCCTCGGCTGGGCGATCGACTGGGATCGCGAGGTCTCGGCGCACCAGCCCGAGTACTACCGCTGGACCCAGTGGCTCTTCCTGAAGTTCTTCGAGGCCGGCCTCGCCTACCGCAAGGAGGCCCCGGTCAACTGGTGCCCGAACGACCAGACCGTTCTGGCGAACGAGCAGGTAATCGACGGCCGCTGCGAGCGGTGCGGGGCGGAGGTCGAGATGCGGCTGCTCGAGCAGTGGTTCTTCAAGATCACGGCGTACGCGGACGCCCTTTTGGATGACCACAAGCTGATCGACTGGCCCGAACGGACGAAGGCGATCCAGCGCAACTGGATCGGCCGCTCCGAGGGCGCCGAGATCCTGTTCCGCGTCGGCGAGCTCGACCTGGACATCCCGGTCTTCACCACGCGTCCGGACACGCTGTTCGGAGCGACGTACTTCGTCCTTGCGCCCGAGCATCCGCTGGTCGAACGCCTCGCTGCGGGTACGCCGCACGAGGCCGAGGTCATCGAGTACGCGCGCAAGACGGCGTCGCGCTCGGCCGAGGAGCGGGCCGACCCCGAGCGGGAGAAGACCGGCGTCTTCACGGGACGCTTTGCGACGAATCCCGTCAACGACGAGCAGATCCCGATCTGGGTCGCGGACTACGTGCTGATGGACTACGGCACCGGCGCGATCATGGCCGTCCCGGCGCACGATGAGCGCGACTACGAGTTCGCAAAGAAGCACGACCTGCCGGTCAGGACCGTCGTCGCGCCCGCCGACGCGGAGTCGCCCGAGGAAGGGGCCTACTCCGCCCACACGGAGAACGAGGTGCTGGTCAACTCGGGCCAGTTCTCCGGCGTGCCCGCTCCGGAAGGGGCGAAGGCGATCGTGGAGTGGCTGCGCGGGCGCGGAAAGGGTGCGCCCGCGGTCAGCTACCGGTTGCGCGACTGGGGTTTCTCACGGCAGCGCTACTGGGGCTGCCCGATTCCGATCGTCTACTGCGACGAGTGCGGGATCGTGCCGGTGCCGGAGGACGACCTGCCCGTGCTGCTGCCCGAGGTCGAGGACTACCGCCCGAGGGGAAAGCCGCCGCTCGCCTCCAACGAGGAGTGGCTGCGCGTGCCGTGTCCGAAGTGCGGCCGCGAGGGCCGCCGCGAGGCGGACACGATGGACACGTTCGTCGATTCGTCCTGGTACTTCCTGCGCTACACCGACCCCCACAACGACCAGGCGCCGTTCGACAAGGCGATCGCCGAGTACTGGATGCCCGTCGACCAGTACATCGGCGGGATCGACCACGCGACCGGCCACCTGCTGTATTCGCGCTTCTTCGTCAAGGTGATGAACGACCTGGGGATGCTCGACCTACGCGAGCCGTTCGCGCGCCTGTTCCACCAGGGCTGGGTGCGGCAGGGCGGCTCGAAGATGTCGAAGTCGCGCGGGAACGTCACCGGGCCCGATCAGCTGGCGGACACCTACGGCGCCGACGCCGTCCGGCTGTACATCCTCTTCATGGGCCCGGCCGACCAGGACATGGAGTGGACCGAGGAGGGCGTCGAGGGGATCGCGCGCTTCCTGCGCCGCCTGTGGCGGGTGATCAACGAAGTCGTGGAGCGTGCGCCCGAGCGCGGGTCGGGCGGCGCGGGCGACCGGCCGCTGGCGCGGAAGGCGCATCGGACGATCGCCAAGGTGACCGACGACATCGGCCGCCGGTTCGTCTTCAACACGCCGATCGCCGCGGTGATGGAGCTCGTGAACGAGCTGTCGCCGGCGACGGACGATCCGGACGCGCGGTTCGCGGCGGAGACGGTGGTATCGCTGATCCAGCCCTACGCGCCGCACATCGCAGAGGAGCTCTGGGAGCGGCTCGGGCACGAGCGGCTCTGGGCGCAGCCGTGGCCGGAGGCGGATCCGGCGCTCTTGGAAGAGGACACGTTCGAGCTCGTCATTCAGGTGAACGGCAGGGTGCGCGATCGCGTGCAGGTCTCCGCGGAAGCCTCGGAGGAGGAGCTGGTCGAGCGCGCGAAGTCCTCGCCGCGCGTGCAACCGCACCTGAACGGCCGAGAGATCCGCCAGACGATCGTCGTGCCGCGCAAGCTCGTCAACCTCGTGGTCTGACACACATTCGGCGCTAGACCGTCTCCCACTCGTGACGGTTTCGTTGTCACGCTGGGCGACATGATCGAAGCTCTGCTCGCTCGGAGGAGAGTCGTCTTGGCCGTGGCGCTCGGGATGATCGGGCTCTTCGTCGGGGCGAGGCTCTTGCTGCGTCCCGCCCAGGCGACGACGGCGGTCGCGCCGGTTCCGCCGGTACCCGCACAGGTCGTCTCGGCGCGGGTGGTCGTCCATGTCGTGGGGGCGGTGCGCCGGCCGGGGCTCTACCGGCTCGCGCAGGGAGCCAGAATCGCCGACGCCGTTGCGCGCGCGGGCGGCGCGACGCGGAAGGCCGACCTCGCGGCCGTGAACCTGGCGGCGCCGCTGGCCGACGGCGAGCAGGTCGTGGTCCCGCCGCGAGGGGCCGCCGTCGGGGCAAGTGCGGGCGGTGGGGGAGCCGCGGGCGCCGGGGGCGCTCCGGCCGGCCCTGTGCACCTGAGCACCGCGACGCTCGAGGAACTGGATGCCCTGCCGGGAGTTGGGCCCGTGACTGCCCAGAAGATCCTCGACTATCGGGACGCGCACGGCGCGTTCACCTCGGTCGACGAGCTCGACGCCGTCCCCGGGATCGGACCCGCGCGCCTCGAGCAACTGCGCGAGCTGGTTGCGCCGTGAGCGCAATCGCAATTGCCCGCAGACGCCCGCATCTCGCGCTCGGATCGCTCTGTCTCGGGCTGACCGCCGCGAATCTCGCCCGGCCTTCGTTCGGGGCGTTCCTCTGCGTCGGCGCCTTCGCCGCGGCGATCGCGGCGGCGGGGGTCGCGCGGGCGGCGATCCTTCTGCTCGGGCTCTTCATGCTCGGCTGGTGGTGGGGCGGAGCGCGGCTCGACGTTCTCGACCGCAGCCCGCTCTCGTCGCAGATCGGACGGGCGGAGCGCTCGATGCTCGCGGTGACCGGCCCCGCCCGGCGTGGCCAATTCGAGCTTCGGGTGCCCGTGGAGGCGCGCCGCTTCGGGCGTCTATCGCTCGCTGAGCCCTCGGTGCTGGAGCTTCCGCTCGGCCGCGCTCCGCCTCTGGGAGCACTGCTCGAAGCGATTGTCGAGGTCAACCCTCCCCGAGGCCCGAAGGACGGCTTCGACGAGGCAACCTGGCTGCGGCGCCATGGCGTGCACGTGGTCCTGCACGCCGACCGGTGGAAGATGATCGGGCGCCGCGGAGGGCTCGGCGGTGTGGCCGATCGGCTGCATGCGTATCTCGGGGGCAGCATCGGCGAGGGCGTGCACGGCGAGCGGCGCGGCGTTCTCATGGGCGTCGTCCTCGGCGAGGAACAGGGTCTCTCGCAGGAGCTTCGGGATCGCTTTCGGTCCTCCGGGCTCTACCACCTGCTCGCGGTCTCCGGCCAGAACGTCGCGCTCGTCGCCGGCGGCGCCATCCTGCTGGCGTGGCTGCTTGCCGTGCCTCGCTGGCTCGGCGAGCTTGCCGCTCTCGCGGCGATCGCCGGGTACGTGCTGGCAGTCGGGGCGCAGCCGTCCGTGATTCGAGCCGGGATCGCCGGCGCGCTGTGCTCGCTCGCCTGGCTGACCGCGCGCGGTCGCGACCGCTGGTACTTCCTCCTGCTCGGTGCGCTCGCGCTGCTGGCCTGGAACCCGTATCTGGTGCTCGACCCAGGATTCGAGCTGTCGTTCACGGCGGTCGCCGCGATCTTCGTCTTCGTCGCGCCGCTGCAGCGGGTGCTCGAGGGCTACCCGATTCCGGCACCCGTGGCGACGATCATTGCGGTCGCCACAGCTTGCGGCGTCGCGACCGCGCCCATTCTTTGGTTCCAGTTCCACACCCTTCCCTTGCTGTCGGTCCCTGCGAACGTGCTCGCCGCCCCCGCGGTCGTCCCCCTGCTCACCCTGGCTTTTGCCGCGGCGGCGGCGCATCCACTCGCACCCGGCGCCAGCGCCGCGCTCACCTGGCTGAACGGGTTCTGTGCGGCGTATCTGGCCTGGTGCGCCCGGACGGTCGGCGGCTTGCCGCTCGCGCAGGTCAGGTCGGGATGGGTCGTCGGCTTGATCGCGCTCCTCGGCGGCTGGGCCGCTGCCTATGCTTGGCGCCGTGGCCGACCTCAAACCCGCCTACCTCCTGACCGGCACGGACCGGCCGAAGATCGGGCGCGCGCTCCGTCGTCTGCGTGACCGGGTCGGCGAGGAGGCGGTCGAGGTCTTCTCGGCGCTCGAAGCCGGCGGTGCGGACGTCGTCGCGGCGTGCAACGCCATGGGGCTTTTCGTATCCGAGCGGCGGCTGGTCGTCGTCGAGGAGATCGACGGCTGGAAGGCGGCAGAGTTCAAGCCGGTCGTCGATTACCTGTCCTCACCGGCGCCGACGACCGTACTCGCGCTCGTCGGGACAGAGACCAAATCGAGCTCGCCGCTGGGACGGGCGGTAGCGGACGCGGGGGAAGTCCTCGTCTACGACCTGCCGTTACGGGGACGCAAGCTGGACCTGCCGAAGTGGGTCGGGCAACAGTTCAAGGCTCTCGGAGTCGAGCTCTCGCCCGATGCTGCTCGAACCCTGGTCTCGCTCGTCGGCGACGACCCGCAGGAGCTCACGACCGAGGTCGACAAGCTCGCCACCTGGGCCCGTGGCGAGCCAATCGGTGAGCGGGAAATCTCGATGCTCGTTGCCCCGCGGGGCGAGACCCCACCGTTCGCGCTGACCGACTCATGGGGCAGGCGCGACGTGGCGGGCGTCGTGGCCGCCGCAGACGAGCTCGTCGAGCGGGCGGGTCAACCGCCGCGAGACGTCTTCCCGCGCATCGTCGGCCTGCTCACCAACCACGTGAGCAGAGTCAGCGCATGCCAATCGTTCGCCCGCGCGGGCCTCACGCCACGGGACGCCGCGGAGCGCCTGAAAAAGAACCGCTACTACGTCGAGAAGCTGTTCGAACAGGCGGGCAACTTCACGCCTGACGAGCTCGGCCGAGCGGTCGTTCGCCTGGCCGACCTCGATCTCGCGCTGAAGGGTGGGAGCCCACTACCGGGTGAGCTCGAGTTCGCCCGCGCGCTCGTCGACGTGACGCGGCCGCAAACGCCGGTGGCGACGACCGCCTAGCCGCGGTCGCCGGCGACGATCCGAGCGGCCTGAGCCTTCTTCCGGGCCGCCGCGTTCTTGTGCAGAGCGCGGTTGGCCGCTGCCTTGTCGATCGTGCGGACGAGCTCGCGATGCTCGGCGTCGATGCGGCCCCGATCGCCGTCGGCGACGGCGGCGCGCAGGCGTCGCGTCAGCGTCTTGACCGACGACCGGTAGCGGAGGTTCTCGAGCCGCTCGCGCGCGGCGATTCGCACTCGCTTCTTCTGCTGCTTGATGTTCGGCATCGTGAAAAAGCCCGCTCCGGCGGGCCGGGCGATCGTAGCAGAGGCCCTTCGGCTTCACGCTTTCGGGACGATTCCGTCACCCACGCGTGCGACTTTCCGAAGTACGCTGAAATCGGGGAGGAGGCCGGGAGAACCTTATTCAGCGTGATCCCGCCTACCGCCGAACACAGGCGACGGCTGGGCGCGTTCCTATACTCGCTTCCGTGGACGAGCGTGCCCGGGGCCGCCGACTGGCATGGTCGACGGCGATCTTCTCGCTCGCCACCGGACTGTCTCGCATCCTTGGTCTCATCCGCGAGATCGTCGCGGCGTATTACTTCGGCGCCCGCGGCCGCATCAATGCGTTCACGGTCGCGTTCCAGGTCCCGAACCTGATCCGGGCGCTCCTCGCCGACGCTGCGATCTCCTCGGCGTTCGTGCCGGTCTTCAGTGAGCTGCTCGAAAGGGGGGAACGCAAGCGAGCTTGGCGCGTGGCCTCGAGCCTGTTCTGGCTGATTCTTCTCGGCCTCGGCGGCCTGACCGCTCTCTGCATCGTGCTGGCGCCCTGGCTGATCACGCCGTTCGGCAATCCAGGTGGCGACAAGGACCTCGCGGTCGGCCTGGCTCGGGTGCTTTTTCCAATCGTCGTGCTCCTCGGCCTCTCGGGCGTCGTCGTCGGGATCCTGAACAGCTACGAGGAGTTCGCCATCCCGGCGCTGACGCCGGTGTTCTGGAATCTCGCGATCATCCTCGGCCTCGTGCTCGGCGTTCCGCGCGCCGACACGATCGACGCCAAGCTCTACGTCTACGCGATCGCGATCGTGATCGCGACGGTGATCCAGTTCCTGCTCCCCATTCCCTGGCTGCGCGGGCGCGACGGTCGGCTCGAGCTCGTGATCGACTTTCGAGACCCTGCCGTCAAGCGGGTCTTCGTGCTGATGCTGCCGGTGACCCTCGGGCTCGGACTGATCAACTTCAACGCCGTCGTCGACTCGGTCTTCGCGTCGCGGTTGATCGATCCCGAGCTCGCGCCCACCGCAATCGACCGCGCGTTTCGGATCTACATGCTCCCCCAAGGCATGTTCTCCGTTGCCGTCGCGACCGTGCTGTTTCCGTCCCTCTCTCGCCTCGCCGCCCGCGGCGACCTGGACGGCTTCCGCGGAACCGTCGGGCTGGGCCTCCGCCAGATCGCGTTTCTTCTCGTTCCGGCAAGCGTCTTCTTCGCCGTTCTGGCCGAGCCGATCGTCCGGCTGATCTACGAGCGCGGAGAGTTCGGTTCCGACCAGACCCCCGTCGTGGCTGGGGCACTCGCCGCGTTCTCCCTGGGTCTCACCTTCAACGGCGCGATGCTGATGCTGAACCGCGGCTTCTTCAGTCTCCAGTCGGCCTGGATCCCGACCGCGGTCGCGCTCGCGACCCTCGCGCTGAACGCCCTCCTCGACGCAGCGTTCTACACCTTCGGCACCTGGGGAATCCCGCTCGCCACATCGTTCGCGAACATCGCGGGAACCGCGCTGCTGCTGATCATGCTGCGCCGCCGGCTCGAGCGGATCGGCTTCGCGCGGATCGCCACTGCGACCCTCCGGATCCTCGGCGCCGCCGTCGTCTTGGGCGTTGTCTCATACCTCGTCTGGCGGGGACTGGACGAGGCCCTCGGGAGGAATTTCTGGCCCCAGCTCGTCTCCGTCGGATCGGCGCTCGTCCTCGGCTCACTCGCCTATCTCGTTTCCTGCCGTTTGCTGGGAGTTCGCGAGCTCGAGGCGTTGCTAGCCTTGCGAGAGCGCTTCCGGCCGCGCTGATTTCGCATGGACCAGAACCACATCCGCAACTTCTCGATCATCGCGCACATCGACCATGGCAAGTCGACGCTCGCCGATCGCATCCTCGAGCTGACCGACACGGTCTCGGGACGCGAGATGCGAGCCCAGGTCCTCGACACGATGGAGCTCGAGCGGGAGCGGGGAATCACGATCAAGGCCCAGGCGGTGCGGGTCATCTGGAAGGGCCATCAGCTCAACCTGATCGACACGCCCGGTCACGTCGATTTCACCTACGAGGTTTCGCGCTCCCTCCAGGCGTGCGAGGGCGCGCTGCTCGTCGTGGACGCGGCCCAAGGAGTCGAGGCACAGACCGTCGCCAACGGGTATCTCGCGATCGAGAACGATCTCGAGATCATTCCGGTCGTCAACAAGATCGATCTGCCGCAGGCGACGCCCGACGCTGCCGCCGCGGAGGTCGCCGAGCTCGTGGGCGAGGACCCCGAACGCGTTCTCCGCATCTCGGCGAAGACGGGCGAGGGCGTCGAGGCCGTTCTGGACGCCATCGTCGAACGGATCCCGCCGCCGGCGGGCGACCCGAGCGCGTCTGCCCGAGCGCTCATCTTCGACTCCTCCTACGACCAGTACCGCGGGGTCGTCGCGTTCATGCGCATGGTCGACGGATCGTTTGGCAGGCGAGAGGCCCTGCGCGCAATGGCGCAGGGCACGCGCTTCGAGGCCGAGGAGGTCGGCTTCTTCTCGCCGACGATGCGCCCCGCCGAGCAGCTGGAGGCCGGTGAGGTCGGCTACGTGATCACGGGCCTGAAGGACGTGAGCAAGCTGCGCGTCGGCGACACGCTCACGACCGAACGCGAGCCGGCCGCGGAACCTTTGCCCGGCTACAAGGACGTCAAGCCGATGGTGTTCGCGGGTCTGTTTCCGACCGACTCGGACGACTATCCCAACCTGCGGGACGCGCTCGAGCGGCTCAAGCTGAACGACGCCGCGCTCTTCTACGAACCGGAGACGTCACAGGCGCTCGGGTTCGGCTTTCGCTGTGGGTTCCTCGGGCTGCTGCACATGGAGATCGTCCGCGAGCGCCTCGAGCGCGAGTTCGATCTCGACCTGCTCGTCACGGCGCCGACGGTCGCTTATGTCGCGCATACGCCCACCGGCGAGGAGGTCGAGGTGCACAACCCCGCCGACATGCCACGAGAGATCGAGCGCGTGGAAGAGCCGTACGTGCGCGCGTCGATCATCGTGCCGAAGGATTTCGTCGGGCCGGTGATGGAGCTCAACAACGAGCGGCGCGGGCGCTTCGGCCACATGGAGTACCTGTCCCCGGAGCGCGTGCTCCTCTCCTACGACCTGCCGCTCGGGGAGATCGTGCTCGACTACTACGACCAGCTCAAGTCGCGGACGCGAGGGTACGCGAGCTTCGACTACGACGTCGCCGGATTCCGCGACGGGGACCTTGCCCGCGTCGACATCCTCATTGGAGGCGAGCAGGTGGACGCGCTTTCGATGATCGTGCACCGCGACGGCGCTTACGCCCGTGGCAAGGCGCTGGTCGAGCGCCTGCGTGAGGAGATTCCGCGGCAGTACTTCGACGTCCCCGTGCAGGCCGCGATCGGCGCGCGAGTGATCGCACGCGAGACGATCAAGGCGCGGCGCAAGGACGTGCTCGCGAAGTGCTACGGCGGCGACATCACGCGCAAGCGGAAGCTGCTCGAGCGTCAGAAGGCCGGCAAGAAGCGGATGAAGCAGGTCGGCTCGGTCGAGGTTCCCCAAGAGGCATTTCTCGCCGTGCTCAATCTCGACGAGGGGCGCAAGTGAACGGCCACGTGCGACACCTCTACGTGCACATGCCCTTCTGCGCCCATCGTTGCGGGTACTGCGACTTCGTCACGGTCGTCGGTCGCCGCGGCCAGCACCGCTCGTACGTCGATGCGCTGCTGAAGGAGCTCGAGCTCGAGCACGGATTGCTCGAGCCGCGGCTGGAGACGGTCTTCCTCGGCGGCGGCACACCGACGTACACGGATGCGCCCGACCTGGCGCGCCTGCTCGACGCCTTGCCGGAGGCCGACGAGGTGACGGTCGAGGCGAACCCGGAGACGGTCACCCCCGAGCTGGGACTGCTGCTGCGTGACGCCGGCGTCTCGAGGATCTCGCTGGGCGTGCAGAGCTTCGAGCCTCGACTGCTCGAAGTGCTCGACCGTGTTGCCGGGCTTGACGACGTCCGACGAGCTGTCTACCATCTCCGTGATGCCGGATTTGACAACATCTCCTTCGACCTGCTGTACGGGATTCCCGGCCAGAGCGCCGCCGAGCTCGACGCCGACCTGAGCGAAGCGCTCGCGCTGGAACCGGAGCACCTCTCCTGCTACGAGCTCGAGGCGAAGCCCGGCACGCGGTTCACGCATGCGCACGGAGCCGAGCTCGAGCGGCAGGCGGAGCGCATGGAGGGCTATTTCGAGCGGGTCGTCGAGCGGCTGACGGGAGCGGGCTATCGCTGGTACGAGACGGCGAATTTCTGCCGCGCGGGAGCCTCGGCCGGCGGGCGCGATCTTCGCTCGCAACACAATCTGGCCTACTGGCGAGGGCGTGACTATCTCGGGCTCGGAATCGGTGCCGTGTCGACGGTCGACGGTGTGCGCTGGAAGACGACGCCTCGGCTCGCCGTGTACACCTCGGCACTGTCCGCGGGACGGCAACCCCCGCGCGAGCGCGAGCCGCTCAGCGAGCCGGTCCGGCTGCGCGAGAAGCTGCTGCTGGGCCTGCGGCTCGACGAGCCGTTGCCGCTCGCGGAGGTCGGCGGCGCGGTCGACCCCACGGAGCTCGAGCGTCTCGAGCGGCTCGGACTGGCTGAGCGCGCGGGCAACGGTCTCGGTCCGGCCCAGCAGACGCTGACTCTCACCCGGCGCGGCCGCTTCGTCGGTGGCGGCGTGACGGCGGATCTGCTCACCTAGAATTTGCCTGCAAAGATGGCGAATCAGGCACAGCCAGCGCTAACGGCCCGCCAGCGCCTGATCCTGCGGTACGTCGTCGACCAGCATGTGGCGACGGGACAGCCGGTGGGATCGAAGACCCTGGTCGAGCGCAGGGGGCTCGGCGTCTCGTCCTCGACGGTGCGGAACGAGCTCGCCGAGCTGGAGGCGCGAGGGCTGCTGACCCATCCGCACACGTCCGCCGGGCGCATCCCGACCGATGCGGGCTACCGCTTCTACGCGGACACACTCCTGGAACGGCTGGAGCCGCAGCCGGCGCCGTTCCCGCTCGACCTCACCACCGCTCGGACCGAGGTCGACACGGCGCTGCAGGCGACGACCGAGGCGCTGTCGGAGGTAACCCGCTTGCTGGCGCTCGTGTCAGCTCCGCCGCTGGAGACGACGACGGTTCGTCACGTCGAGGTCCTGCTCTTGCAGCCGCGCGTCGTGATGGTGGTCGTGATCACGTCGACCGGCGGCGTGACGAAGAGGACGTTCACGTTCAACGAGCCGGTCGACCCCGGGCTCGCCCACTGGGCGGGCGACTACTTGAACGACGCGATCGGCGGGCTGACGCTCGGAACGCACGGGGTTCGACACCGGTTCGACGACCCGAGCCTGAGTGAGCGCGAAGCCGAGTTCCTCGCCGTTCTCCGGCCGGCGTTCTTGGAGCTCGTCGAGGACCGGCAGAGCCTGTATATCGGGAGCACCGCGGGGCTCTTCGAGGCGGCGCGTGGGGAGGAGCTCGAGGCCTATCAGCGGCTGCTCGAACTGCTCGAAAAGCGCGCCGCGCTGCTGCGGATCGTCGGTCGCGCGCTCGATCCCAGGCGCCCGGTCGTCCGAGTCGGCGACGAGCTCGAGCATGCGGGCCTGCAGGATCTCGCGCTGGTCGGAGCCGCCTACGGCCTCGCCAACCGCACCCTGGGTGCCGTGAGTCTGCTCGGGCCAGTTCGGATGGACTATGACAAGGCGATTCGCTCGGTTCGGAGCGCCGCCTCCGAGCTGTCGCGCTTTGTCGAGTCCGTCTACGAGAACAACTGAGCCCGGAGCTACATTTCGAAGCGATGGCGGCGACCCACCGCGACTACTACGAGGTGCTTGGCGTCTCGCGCGACGCGAGCGATGCGGAGATCAAGCGCGCGTTTCGCAGCCTCGCCCGCGAGCTTCATCCCGACGTTTCCCAGGCGCCCGACGCCCAGGAGCGGTTCCGCGAAGTGGTCGAGGCGTACGAGGTGCTCTCGAAGGCCGAGACGCGAGACCTGTACGACCGCTTCGGGCATGCGGGCCTGCGGGGCGGCGGCTTCACGCCGACGCAGTTCGACTTCGGCAGCCTGACCGACCTGTTCGCGGCGTTCTTCGGCGATGACCTCTTCGGCGTCGGCGCGCGGCCTCGCCAGACGCGCGGCGCCGACGTCGCGGCGCAGGTCGAGATCGAGCTCGTGGAAGCGGCGCGGGGCGCAAAACGCGAGGTTCCGTTTCCGGTTGCCGTGACCTGCGCGGCGTGCCACGGCAGCGGGGCCGCCCCGGGGACCGAGCCGACGAGCTGCCAACGCTGCGGCGGCTCCGGCCGGCTGCAACAGGTCTCCCGGAGCGCGTTCGGCGACTTCATCCGCACGCAGACCTGTCCGATCTGCGGCGGCACGGGTACGCGGATCGAGCATCCCTGTCCCGATTGCCAAGGGCAGGGAGTCAAGGTCGAGGAGCGCAAGCTGGAGGTCGAGATCCCGCCGGGCATTCACGACGGCCAGCAAATCCGCATCTCGGGTGAGGGACACGCCGGCTCGCTCGGGGCCCGGGCGGGCGACGTCTACGTGCAGGTGCGGATTCGCCCCGACGAGCGATTCGTCCGCGAGGGCGACGACATCTTCTCGACGGTCGACCTGACGATGACGCAAGCGGCCCTCGGCGCGACGGTCTCGGTGCCGACGCTCGAGGGAGAGGTCGAGCTCGAGTTCGAGCCAGGGACGCAGCCGGGCGACCTGCGGGTGCTGCGCGGCCGGGGAATGCCCGTGCTGCAGGGCTTCGGCCGCGGGGATCACCGCGTGCTCGTCAACGTGGCGATCCCGCGACGGCTGAACGACGAGCAGCGGCATTTGCTCGAGGAGCTCCAGCGCTCCGCAGACGAGACGACCTACGCCGCGGACGAGGGCTTTCTCGGCAAGCTGAAGAGCGCCTTCCGCTGAGCCCGCTCCAGCGGATCTTTCAGCGCGTGCCGATTGCCGAGGCGGAGCGTGCGAGGGCGCAATGGCTCGAGCGGTTTCCCGAGGGGTTCGAGGAACGCGAGCTCGGCGGCAAACTCGAGCTGGCCGCCTACGTCGAGGAGATACCTGGCGGGATCGACGGGATCCAGGTCGAGCCGGTCGAGGATGGCTGGGAAGAGCGGTGGCGCGAGTTCCATCGTTCCGTCAGGATCGGCCGGCTCTGGCTGGGCCCTCCCTGGGAGGCCGCGCCCGAAGGTTCGATCCCCGTCGTGATCGACCCCGGTCTCGCGTTCGGGACCGGCGCGCACCCGACCACCAGGCTCTGCGCCGAGTTCTTGCTCGAGCTCGATCCCGGGTCGCTGCTCGATCTCGGCTGTGGTTCGGGCGTCCTGGGCATCGCCGCGGCCAAGCTCGGCTTCGAGCCCGTGACCGCGGCCGACGACGATCCACGGGCGATCGGGGCGACGGACCAGAACGCTCGCGTCAACGGCGTGAGCGTCGATGCGCGCCTGCTCGACGCGACAACATACGAGCTCCCGCGTGCGAACGTCGCGCTCGCGAACATCGAGCCGGCCGCGATTCACGCTCTCGCGTCTCGTCTCGACTGCGACCGGCTCGTGGCGTCGGGGTACCTGGAACGCGACCGGCTCGACCTGCCCGGCTTCCGTTTGCTCAGGCGCAAGACGGCTGCTGGCTGGGCGGCCGATCTCTACGGCCGGGAGTAGAGTTCCCGCGCCGTGGCCAGCTTCACGATCCGTTTTCTCGGTTGCAAGGTCTCGCAGACGGATGCCCAAGAGGTACGCGAACGCCTGCTTCGCGAGGGACACCGAGAGCTGCGCGACACAGCCGACGTCGCGGTCGTCAACACGTGCTGCGTCACGCACGAGGCCGTGCGCAAGTCGAGGCAGGCGGCATCGCGAGCCGCGCGAACGCATGACCGGGTCTACGTGACCGGTTGCGGCGCGAACCTCGCGGGCGGCGGTTTCGATGGTCTGCCCGAAAACGTCGTCGTCGTCCGTCGCCGCAGCGAGGAGACGGCAGCGTTCGTGGCCGGAGACGTCGGCGCCATCGCCTGCGTGCAGGACGACGCCCGGCTCGACCGCGTGCGGGCGTTCGTCAAGGTCCAGGACGGCTGCAGCTTTTCGTGCAACTTCTGCGTCGTGCCGCTCGTGCGTGGGCGCTCGCGCAGCCGCCCGGCGCACGCGGTTCTGGCGGAGATCCGCCGTCGGGTCGCGCAAGGTCATCGGGAGGTCGTGCTCACCGGCATCAACCTCGGCTGCTACCGCGACCGTGAGGCCGGCTACACGCTTGCCCGCCTGATTCGCGAAGCGGGGGAGACGCCGCGACTCGCCCGCCTGCGTCTGTCCTCGATCGAGGTCAACCACGTCAACGACGAGCTCGTGCGCGCCCTGCGCGAGACCCCGGTTGTCTCACGCCACCTGCACGTCCCGGTCCAGTCGGGCGACGATCGTGTGCTCGAGGCGATGGCCCGCCGCTACACCGCACGCTCCTATCTGCGCCGGGTCGCGGCGCTTTCCGACTTCAACCTGACCACCGATGCGATCGTCGGCTTCCCGGCCGAGGACGAGCGAGCGTTCGCGAACACGCTGCGCCTCGTCGCGGAGGCGGGGATCACAAAGGTTCATGTCTTCCCGTACTCGCCCCGCCCGGGAACGGCGACTGCCGCCGAAGACACGGTTCCGCCGGCGGTCAAGAAGGAGCGGGGCGCACGCCTTCGCGCCGCCTCGGACGAGGCCTGCCGAGCGCACTGGCGCGACAAGCTCGGCGCCGAGGACGTCGTGCTCGTCGACCGCCCTGGGCGCGGATACGGCGACGACTATTCGCCGTGGCTCGTCGATGCGCCCGTGGGCGAGCTCGTACGCGTGCGGGCGCGGGCCGTCACGGACGAGGGGATCGTCGGTGCCTGACGATTGCCTTTTCTGCAAGCTCGTCCGCGAGGGCGACCATGTGCACGCGGCCGACGGGCTGGTCGCGATCCGCGACATCAACCCGAAGGCGGAGACGCATCTGCTGATCATCCCCGAGCGGCACGTGCCGACCTTCCGCGAGATCGGCGAGTTTCCGACCGAGGAGGCCAAGCGGATGCTCGAGTTCATCGCGGACACCGCACGCGAGGTGGGGCTCGAGGACTACCGTGTCGTCGTCAACGTCGGCGAGGGCGCCGGCCAGACGATCTTCCACCTCCACTGGCACCTGCTCGGCGGCGCGATGAGAGGGTTGCCTGGATGAGTCTGATCGCGCGGCTCGAGGACGAGTTGAAGGAGGCGATGCGCGGCGGCGAAACCGCTCGTCGTGACGCCCTGCGGCTGATTCTCTCTAGCCTGCGGGCGGCCGAGAAGGAGCTGCAGCGGCCGCTGCACGACGACGAGGAGCTTCAGGTCCTGCAGCGTGAGCGCAAGCGCCGCAACGAGGCGATCGAGGCATACCGGGCCGCCGGACGCGACGAGCAGGCAGAGGGCGAGGAGCTCGAGCTCGGCGTGCTCGAGGAGTTCATGCCGGAGCCGCTTTCCGAGGACGAGCTGGAGGAGATCGTCGACGACGCGATCGCCGAGGTCGGGGCGACGAGCATGCGCGACTTCGGCAGGGTGATGGCGGACGTGATGCCGCAGGTCTCGGGACGGACGGACGGCTCGGTCGTGAGCCAGCTCGTCCGCGAGAAGCTCGCCTGATCGGCCAACGCCTACACTGAGGCTTCGTGCAGGAAGTCCTGTCCGTGTCGAACGAGGTCGCGGCCGAGCTCGCGACCATCGGTGACGGCGTCCTGGAAGCGCTTCGCGAGCGGCTTCGGTGCACGATCCGGCTTCGTGGCAACCAGCTGACTATCGAAGGTGACGATCCGGCGGTCTCGCAGGCGCGGGCCGTCGTCGACGAGCTTTCGGAGCTGGTCGAGGGCGGACACGAGATCGGCCCGGGTACGGTCGACGCCGTGCTCACCGCGCTCGACCAGACCGAGGACATCCGTCAGGTCTTCGACGACGTCGTCTGGCGGCACCGCGGCAAGAAGATCGCCCCGAAGACGGTGATGCAGAAGCAGTACGTCGACGCGATCCGGGAGCACACGGTTACGTTCGCGATCGGGCCCGCCGGAACCGGCAAGACCTACCTCGCGATGGCGCTCGCGGTCGCGGCCCTGTCGAGCCGGGAAGTCGGCCGCATCATCCTCACCCGGCCCGCCGTGGAGGCCGGCGAGCGGCTCGGCTATCTGCCCGGGACGATGCTGGAGAAGGTCGATCCCTACCTTCGGCCGCTCTTCGACGCGCTCTACGACATGCTCGAGCCAGACCGTTTGGCCGCATACATGGAGAAGGGAACGATCGAGGTGGCGCCGCTCGCGTTCATGCGAGGGCGCACGCTCAACGACTCCTTCATCATCCTGGACGAGGCCCAGAACACGAGCCCCGAGCAAATGCAGATGTTCCTGACCAGGCTCGGCTTTGGGTCCAAAGTCGTCGTGACCGGGGATGTCACCCAGGTCGACCTGCCGCGAGACCAGGCCTCCGGCTTGATCCACGTGCAGGAGATCCTCGGCCGGCTCGAGGGGATCGCGTTCATTCGTTTCGGGCACGAGGACGTCGTGCGGCACAAGTTGGTCCAGCGAATTGTCGAGGCGTACAAGCAGCACGCGGAGGAGACCGGGACGCAGCGCCGGAAGTAGCCGCGTGGTGGTGGTCGAAGTGGCAAACCGAAGCGGGATGGAGGTCGAAGAGGAGGCGGCGGCCGACTTCGCCCGGCGCGTGCTCGCCGAGGAAGGAGTCGACGACGGAGAGCTCGGGCTCGTCTTCGTGGGGCCGGACGAGATGCAGCGCCTGAAGCGCGAGCACCTGGGCATTGACGAGCCGACCGACGTGCTCTCGTTCCCGATCGACTCCCGCGATGAGCTCCCGGAGGGCGTGCCGCGTCAGCTCGGAGACGCCGTGCTCTGCCCGCAGATCGTAGGCGACGAGTGGCGGCGCCCGCTCGCGCACGGCCTTCTCCACCTGCTCGGCTACGACCACGGCGAGGAGATGGAAGCGCGTGAAGCGAGGTGGGAGCAGTGAGCACGCCGCGCAGCACGCCTTCGCTGATCCAGAGCTTCAACTTCGCGTTCGAAGGGATCATTCACGTGCTCCGCACGCAGCGGAACATGCGGATTCACTTCCTGATCGCGGTCGGCGTGCTGGTCGCAGCGCTCTTGGTCGGCGTCACAAAGCTCGAGCTGATCGCGTTGCTGCTCGCGATCACGTTCGTCTTCATCGCCGAGATGATCAACTCGGCGCTCGAGCACGCGATCGACGTCTCGACGACATCGTTCGATCCGCTCGCCAAGCTCGCGAAGGACATCGCCGCGGGGGCCGTCCTGATCGCCAGCATCAACGCGGTTGCGGTCGGCTACCTCGTCTTCTCCGGCGAGATCGCGGATCCGAGCTCTCGCCTGCTCGAGCGGATTCGCGACGCGCCCGCCGAGCTGACGCTGATCGCGCTCATCCTCACGGTGATCATCGTGATCGCGACGAAGGCGTACACCGGTCGCGGCACGCCCCTTCGCGGCGGCCTTCCGTCCGGTCACGCGGCGCTTGCCTTCGCGATCTGGATGGCGGCGACGTACGTGGTCGGCGAACCGCACCGCTTCCTGATCTCGTCGCTCGCGTTCATCATGGCGCTGCTGGTGGCGCAGACGCGCGTCGAATCCGGGATCCACTCCACGCTCGAGGTCACCTACGGGGG
Source organism: Actinomycetota bacterium (assembly GCA_046729795.1). GTDB lineage: Bacteria > Actinomycetota > Thermoleophilia > Gaiellales > Gaiellaceae > JBKPFU01. Next base: position 24,860 of record JBKPHH010000036.1, read on the forward strand.
CCTGCTCGGCGCGCTGATCGCGCTCGTCGTCTTCCAGGTGTTCACTTGAGCGACGAGCTCTACGACCGGGCGGTCGCGGTTGCGGAGCGGGCCTACGCGCCCTACTCCAACTTCTTCGTCGGAGCCGCGGTTCGCGCCCGGGACGGGCGCGTGTTCGAGGGCGTCAACGTCGAGAACGCGGCCTACCCGCTCGGCATCTGCGCCGAGCGGACGGCGCTTGCCTGCGCGACCACCGCGGGCTGCAAGCCCGGCGACATCGAGGCGGTCGCGATCACGGCCTCGCCCTGCGGTGGGTGCAGGCAGTGGCTCTACGAGTTTCGCGTTGACCGGGTGACCTACAAGAACGCGGCCGGCGACGTCGTCACGCGCACGCCGGCCGAGCTGCTTCCCGACACGTTCGAGCTGTGACCTCGGGGATCGTGGCGGTCGCGGGCCGCCCCAACGTCGGTAAGTCGACGCTCGTCAACGCGCTCTGCGGCGGCAAGGTCGCGATCGTCTCCGACAAGCCGCAGACGACCCGGCAGCGCATCTTCGGGATCGCGAACGGCGACGACTACCAGCTCGTCCTCGCGGACCTGCCGGGGTTCCAGCGCCCGCGCGACCCGCTGACCGAACGCATGCAGCGCACCGTCGACGCCGCGTTCGAAGAGATCGAGGCAGTCCTCTTCGTCCTCTCGGCCCGGGAACGGATCGGCGCCGGAGATCGCTTCATCGCCGAGCGCGTCTTCGGCCTCGGGGTTCCCGTCGTGATCGCCTTGAACAAGGTGGACAGGCTCAAGCCGGGCCACATCGCACAGCAGATGGAGACCGCAGGCAGGTTGGGCGACTTCCGTGCGCTCCACCCGGTGAGCGCGCTCACGGGCGACGGCATCGAGGAACTCCGCGAGGAGCTCGTCGAGCTGCTCCCCGAGGGGCCTCAATACTTTCCTCCCGAGCAGCGAACCGACCTGCCGCTGGAGCTGCAGCTCGCCGAGCTGATCCGCGAGAAGGCGCTCCAGCTCACCCGGGAGGAGGTGCCGCACGCGATCTCGGTCGAGGTCGAGGAGATCACCGACAAGGTCGTGCGGGCGACGATCTACGTCGAGACGGAGTCGCAAAAGCAGATCGTCGTCGGCAAGGGGGGTTCGGTCGTGAAGAAGATCGGCACGCTCGCGAGGCCCGAGCTCGAGCTCCTCCTCGGACACCAGGTGTTTCTGGAGCTGAAAGTCAAAGCTCGCCCGAAGTGGCGCCGCGATCAGGCGATGTTGGAGCGGCTCGGAATTTGACCCTTTACAAGGGCGTTATCGGTTGAAAGGCTGAAAGCTCGCCGCCATCGGAGAGAGGGAGAGGGGATGTCTGCTCCGAAACGATCCAACAATCTTGCCGCCCGAATGGGCCGCTGGAGCGCGCATCACCGCAAGATCGCCGTCTTCGGATGGCTCGGCGGGGTCGCCGTCGCGTTCGCGATCGGGAATCTCGTCGGGACGAAGAACATCGACACAGACCGCGCCGGCCCGGGCGAGTCGGGCCGGATGATGCGAATCCTCGACGACGACTTCAAACAGCCGGCGGGCGAGACGATCCTGGTCCAGAACAAGCAACTGACCGTCGACGACGCCGCATTCAAGGCTGCGGTGGCAGACGTCGTACGCGGCGTGAGCTCAGTGCCGGTGGTGACGAATTTGCGCTCGCCGCTCGACGACCGCTATCTCGGTCAGATCGCGCCGGACCGGCATGCCGCGATCGTCGAGTTCGACGTCCGCGGCGACTCGAAGAAGGCGAAGGACAAGATCGGCCCGGTCCTCGACAAGGTCGAGACCCTCGCGACGGCCCACCCGGCCTTCTTCATCGGCGAGTTCGGCGATGCGAGCTCGGAGAAGCAGATCGACGACGCCTTCGTCAAGGATCTCGACAAGGCCGGCTACCTCTCGCTGCCGCTCACCCTCGGCATACTGGTGGTGGCGTTCGGCGCATTGGTCGCGGCGGGCATCCCACTCCTGCTCGCGCTGACCGCAGTGCTGGGCACCCTCGGCTTGCTCGCGCTACCGAGCCAGCTGCTGCCGGTCGACCAGTCGATCTTCGCGATCGTCCTGTTGATCGGGCTCGCGGTCGGCGTCGACTACTCGCTCTTCTACATCAAGCGCGAGCGGGAGGAGCGCGCCGCCGGCCGCAGCGAGGAAGCCGCGCTGGAGGCGGCCGCCGCCACGTCGGGCCGCGCCGTGCTGATCTCGGGCTTCACGGTCATGGCGGCGATGGCCGGCATGTTCCTGACAGGTGACAAGACCTTCTCGTCGTTCGCACTCGCGACGATGATGGTGGTCGCGGTCGCCGTGCTCGGATCCCTGACCGTCCTTCCGGCACTGCTCTCGAAGCTCGGCGACAACGTCGATCGGCTGCGCGTCCCGTTCCTCGGTCGCGCCTCGAGGGGCAGCGAGGGCGGCCGCTTCTGGGGCGCAATCGTCGAACGCGTGCTGCGTCGCCCCGTTGTCTCGATCGTAGTCGCGGGCGGTTTCCTGCTCGCGCTCGCGATCCCGGCGATTCAGATGCACACGGCCATTCCCGGCCCAGAGACGTTCTCGCAGTCGATCCCGGTGATGAAGACCTACAACCGCTTGCAGAACGTCTTCCCCGGCGACTCGATCCCTGCGGAGGTCGTCGTCAGGGCGCCGAACGTCCGCGACCCGCAGGTGGCGGACGCGCTCGGCACAATCGAATGGCGCGCGCTCGAGACGCATCTGATGTTCGAGCCGATCACGACGTTCATCAACAAGGAAGGCACCGTCGCCCGAGTCTCGATTCCGGTGGCCGGGGCGGGGACCGACGACAAGTCCTACGCGGCGCTCGCCGCGCTTCGGAACGAGATCGTTCCGCAGACGGTCGGCCGTCTGCCGGAGGTCGAAGCTGGAGTGGCCGGGAGCACGGCGCTCTCCAAGGACTTCAACGATCAGATGAAGGGGGCGGCGCCGTACGTGTTCGCATTCGTGCTCGCGCTCGCGTTCGTCCTGCTCCTGGTCGCGTTCCGCTCGATCGTGATCGCGGCGAAGGCGATCGTTCTGAACCTGCTCTCGGTGGCGGCTGCCTACGGCGTGCTGGTGCTCGTCTTCCAGCACGGCTGGGGGAAGGGTCTGCTCGGGTTCGACTACACGGGCGGGATCATTTCCTGGCTGCCGATCTTCCTCTTCGTGATCCTGTTCGGACTCTCAATGGACTATCACGTGTTCATCCTGAGCCGGATTCGCGAGCGCTACGACCACGGCGAGAGCACCGAGGATGCGATCGCGCACGGGATCAAGACGACGGCCGGCGTGGTGACCAGCGCGGCGATCGTGATGGTCGGCGTCTTCGGGATCTTCGCGGTCCTCTCGATGTTCTTCTTCAAGCAGTTCGGCGTGGGGCTGGCGGTCGCCGTCCTCCTCGACGCGACAATCGTCCGCGCCGTGCTCCTTCCCGCTTCGATGAAGCTGCTCGGCGACTGGAACTGGTACCTGCCGAAGTGGCTCGAGTGGCTGCCGAAGCTGGAGCACGAAGAAGGCGTTCCCGAGGTTCCCGCGCTTCGGCCTTCAGGCCGCTAGGTAGAAGACCGGGCCGCGCTCCTCGCTGGGCGCGGCCCGCGGCCCGCACAGGGCTACACTCAACCCATGTCGCAGGCCCCCGCCCTCCGCACCGGCTTCGAGCTTCCGCTCGAGCCGCGACTGCCGCGCATCGGGTCGATTGACCAGGTGGCGGTCGAGGAGCGCGCAGCGACGCTGGCTAAGCGCTCGATCAAGCGGGAGGCGAAGCTGTTCGCCCTCGACCTGGCCGTGCGGATGATGGACCTGACGACTCTCGAGGGTCAGGACACCTCCGGGAAGATCGCGGCGCTCGCCTCGAAGGCGATCCGCCCCGATCCGTCCGATTCCAGCGTGCCCTCGGTCGCCGCGCTTTGCGTCTATCCGAACCTCGTCCACGCCGCGCTCGAGTGCGTGCACGACACCGGCGTCAAGGTCGCATCGGTCGCGACCGCGTTTCCGTCCGGCCAGAGCCCGACCGATCTCAAGGTCGCCGAGGCTCAGCGTGTCGCGGAGATGGGCGCGGACGAGATCGACATGGTGATCGACCGCGGGGCTTTCCTCGCCGGCCGGTACGCGAAGGTCTACGACGAGATCGTGCAGGTGAAGGAGGCGTGCGGCGACGCCCATCTGAAGGTGATCCTCGAGACGGGCGAGCTCGGAACCTACGACAACGTCCGCCGCGCCTCGCTGCTCGCGATGGCCGCCGGTGCCGATTTCATCAAGACCTCGACCGGAAAGCTTCCTTCCGCGGCGACGCTCCCGGTCACGCTCGTCATGCTCGAGGCGATTCGCGACGTCTACGAGGAGACGGGACGCCGCGTCGGCATGAAGCCGGCCGGCGGCATCCGGGCCGCGAAGCAGTCCGTGCAATACCTCGTCGTGCTCCACGAGACGCTCGGCCCCGACTGGCTGACGCCCGACCTCTTCCGCTTCGGTGCGTCGTCGCTCCTGAACGACGTGCTGATGCAGATCCGGAAGGAGAAGACGGGCCGGTACCAAAGCCCCGATTACTTCACCGTTGACTGATGGCTGAGCTCGAGCGAAGAGGCGAACGGGCGCCTGTCCCCTCCGCATGGGAGTATGCGACCGCGCCCGAGTCGCGCGAGATCGTCACGCTCCAGGAGCGCTACGGGCACTTCGTCGGCGGTCAGTGGCTCGAGCCGAAGGAGACCTACACGACGATCGACCCGTCGTCCGAAGAGCCGCTCGCCGTGGTCGGCCAGGCGACGGCGGAGGAAGTCGGGACCGCGATCGGCGCGGCGCGCGAGGCCTTCGAGAACGGCTGGCCGAAGCGCCCGCCCGCCGAGCGCGCGAAATACCTCTACCGGATCGCGCGGATCCTGCAGGAGCGCTCACGCGAGTTCGCGGTGCTGGAGTCCTTGAACGGCGGTAAGCCGATCCGCGAGTCCCGCGATGTCGATCTCCCGCTGTCGGCGGCTCACTTCTTCTACTACGCGGGCTGGGCCGACAAGCTCGAGTACGCGTTCCCGAACCGGAGGCCGCGGCCTGTCGGCGTCGCCGGCCAGATCATCCCGTGGAACTTCCCGCTGCTGATGCTCGCTTGGAAGATCGCCCCGGCACTCGCAGCGGGGAACACGGTCGTGCTGAAGCCCGCCGAGACGACGCCGCTCTCCGCGCTGCTCTTCTGCGACGTCGTGCAGCAGGCAGAGCTTCCGCCGGGCGTGGTCAACATCGTCACCGGCGACGGTCGCGCCGGGGCCGCGCTCGTGAAGGGCGACGTGGACAAGATCGCCTTCACGGGCTCCACCGAGGTCGGGAAGGCGATCCAGCGCGAGCTCGCCGGCACCGGCAAGAAGCTCACGCTCGAGCTCGGCGGCAAGGCCGCCAACATCATCTTCGATGACGCCGCGCTCGACCAGGCGATCGAGGGGATCATCAACGGGATCTACTTCAACCAGGGCCACGTGTGCTGCGCCGGCTCGCGGCTGCTCGTGCAGGAGTCGATCTACGAACCCGTGATCGAGAAGCTGAAGCGGCGCCTGGCGACGCTGCGCGTCGGCGACCCGCTCGACAAGAACACCGATGTCGGTGCGATCAACTCGAAGCAGCAGCTGGACAAGATCCACGAGCTCGTGCAGGCGGGCGAGCAGGAGGGCGCCGAGATCTACCAGCCTCCGTGCCGGCTGCCGGAGAAGGGCTACTGGTTCGCGCCGACGGTCTTCACGAACGTGGCGCAGAGCTATCGGATCGCGCAGGAGGAGATCTTCGGGCCGGTGTTGTCGGTCCTGACCTTTCGAACACCCGA
>JBKPHH010000037.1:0-56827 GCA_046729795.1 Actinomycetota bacterium
ACGGGCGTCGAGATGGAAGCGCTTGTCTCCGCGTCGGTCGCAGCGCTGACGATCTACGACATGGCGAAGGGCGTCGACAAGGAGATGGTCGTCGGCGAGGTGCGCCTACTCGAGAAGCAGAAGCGGCCGGTATGAAGGCTGCCGTGCTCACCGTCTCCGACGGGGTCTCCGCAGGCGAGCGCGAAGACGAGAGCGGTGAGCTGCTTGCGAGCCTGCTCGCCGAAGACGGCTACGAGGTCGAGCGTCGGGTCGTCCCCGACGACCGGGACGCGATCGCCGAGGCGATCGCGGAGCTCGCCGACGGCGCCTCGCTCGTGCTGACGACGGGCGGGACGGGTCTCGGGCCGCGAGACGTCACGCCCGAGGCTACCCGCGACGTGATCGACCGGGAGGCGCCGGGCGTCGCCGAGGCGCTCCGGGCCGACTCGATTGCCAAGACACCACACGGACTGCTCTCCCGAGGTGCCGCTGGGACTCGCGATCGCACGCTCGTCGTCAACCTGCCGGGATCGCCCGGCGGTTGCCGCGACGGCTTCGCCATCCTTCGTCCCGCGCTTCGCCACGCGCTCGAGCTCCTCGCCGGCGATGAGACGGCCCACCGGCAGACATGAGACGTCGCTTGCGATGTCTCTTTCAGGCCGAGCGTGCTTTGCACGTGCGGCCGTCTGAAATTCGCCAGACCGGTCGATGTGCTGGAGCCCGGGAGCTTCGGCTGTGAACGCGGGCGCGCTGACGTATCCGCGTCGGTTCTTCTCGCTCGTCAAATTCGAGCACACGGTCTTCGCGCTTCCGTTCGCCTACGTCGGGGCGTTCCTCGCCGTCGACGGCGTCCCGTTCGCGCACGACCTGCTGTGGGTCACCGTCGCGATGGTCGGCGCGCGGTCCCTGGCGATGGGGCTGAACCGTCTCGTCGATGTCGGCATCGATGCCCGGAATCCGCGCACTGCGGGCCGTGAGCTGCCGAGCGGGGCGCTCTCGGCCTCCCAGGTCGCGCTGTTCTGCCTCGTCTCGCTGGGGGTCTACCTCGTCGCCGCGTTCCAGCTCGATCCGCTCGTCCGCTGGCTGTGGCCGATCCCCGTCGCCGCCTTCGTCATCTACCCCTACCTCAAGCGCTGGACCTGGCTTTCACACGCGTGGCTGGGCGCCGTCGACGGCCTCGCGCCCGTCGGCGCATGGGTCGCGATCACGGGGGAGCTGCCGTGGGAGTCCTGGCTGCTCGGCGGCGCGGTCGCCTGCTGGGTGGCCGGCTTCGACCTCTTCTACTCGCTCCTCGATCTCGAGATCGACCGCGCGGAGGGGCTGCACTCGGTCGCGGTGCGGTTCGGGGAGCGCGGGGTGTTCGCCGGAGCGCGGCTACTGCACGTCGCAACGGTCGCGCTGCTTTTTGCAGCAGGGCTCGGCCTCCCGGTCGGCGTCTTCTACTGGCTCGGCGTGCTCGCGGTCGGCGGTCTGCTCCTGTACGAGCACCGCCTCGTCCGGCCCGGCGATCTCCGCCGCCTCGACACCGCCTTCTTCACCATGAACGGCGTGATCAGCGTCACCTTCTTCGCCTTCGTGCTCGTGGACGTGCTGGTATGAGAGTCGCGGCGCTGAACGACGTCCACGGCAACCTGCCTGCGCTCGAGGCCGTTCTCGCCGAGCTTCCGGACGACGTGGCGATCGTGTTCGGCGGCGACATCACGGCAGGCCCGATGCCGGGCGAGACGCTCGAGCTGGTGCGGTCGCTCGGCGAGCGCGCGCTGCTTCTCCGAGGGAATGCGGACCGTGAGCCGGACCCGGAGCTGACCGCCGAACAACAGCGGCTGCTGCGCGAGCTGCCCGAGTCCCAGACGCTCGACCTCGACGGCCTCGGCCGGACGCTCTTCTGCCACGGCTCACCGCGGAGCGACGAGGAGATCGTCACCGCGGTCACCTCGGAGGAGCGGATGCGGACGATCCTCGCCGGGGTGGCGGAGCATGTGGTCGTCATCGGCCATACGCATCACCAGTTCGACCGGACGGTCGACGGCATCCGCGTCGTCAATGCCGGCAGCGTCGGGATGCCGTACGAGAGCCGCCCGGGCGCGTACTGGGCGCTCCTCGGCCCGGAGGTCGAGCTTCGGCGCACGGAGTACGACGTCGAGGCCGCGGTCGAGGCGATGCGGGCAAAGCGGTATGACGGCCCCGCGATTCCGCTGCTGCTCGAGCCACCCTCGGCCGAGGAGGCCGCCGAGTACTTCGAGCAGCAGGCGCTGGCATCGTGATCCGCGCGCGAGGGCTCGAGCGGCGGTTTGGCGACAAGGTCGTCCTGCGCGGGCTCGACTTCAACCTCTCGCGCAACGGGTTTCTGCTCGTCACCGGCCCGAACGGCTCCGGCAAGTCGACGCTGCTGCGGCTCGTCAGCGGGCTGCTCGCACCCACCGCCGGCGAGCTCGAGGTCGGGCTCGAGCGCGGGCGCCTGGGTTACCTCGGGCACGAGCCGCTCGTCTACCGCGAGCTCACGGCGATCGAGAACCTGGAGCTCTACGGCCGCCTCTACCGGGTCGTCGAGCGGCGGGAGCGAATCGGGATGCTGCTCGAGCGCTACGGACTCTGGGAGGCGCGCCACGAGCGGGTGTCCGCGTTCTCGCGCGGGATGCTGCAGCGGCTCGCGCTCTGCCGGACGCTGCTCCATGAGCCCGAGCTGCTCGTCCTGGACGAGCCCTTCAGCGGGCTCGACTCGTCCGGCGCCGACCTGCTCGACCGCGAGCTGGCCGAGCTCCGCGGCGAGCGGACGTTCCTTGTCGCGAGCCATTCGCCAGAGCGGCTCGCGTCGCTTCCGAGCGAGAGATTGGCGCTCGCTTGAGGCGGTATCTCGGAGACGCTGCCGTGCTGGCGCGGAAGGATCTCCTGCTCGAGCTACGGGCCCGCGACACACTGCCCGCGATGCTGCTGTTCGTCGTCTCCGTGCTGGTCGTGTTCCACTTTGCGCTCCCGACCGATACGTCGCGCCGCGCGTCGCTCGGGCTCCTCTGGGTCGCGATCCTCTTCACGGCGCTGCTCGGTCTCGGGCGTGCGTTCGTCGCCGAGCGGGAGCAGCGGCTGCTCGACGGGCTCGTGCTCGCGCCGTGCGACCGGAGCACGATCTGGCTCGGCAAGGTCGTCTCCACGCTCGCCTTTCTCGTCGCCGCGGAGCTGATCGCCCTGCCGGCTTTCGCGCTCTTCTTCACCTCGATCGACGCGGCCACGATCGCCGGAGTCGTCCTCGCGGACCTCGGAATCTGCGCCGTGGGCACGCTGCTCGCGGCGATGGCGGCCGCGGGGCGAGCTCGGGAGCTCCTGCTGCCGCTGCTGGTCCTCCCGCTCGCGATTCCGGTCGTCGTCGGCGGCGTCGGCGCCAGCGTGGCCGACTCGCCGGGCAAGTACCTCGGCTTCCTGGCGCTCTACGACGCGGTTTTCGCGCTCGTCGCGTGGGCCTCGTTCGAGTACGTGGTCACGGAGTAGCGAACGCCGCGCGCGTGGCGAGGCGGCGCTGCTCGCGCGCGTCGGGCCACATCGCGATCAGCGAGCCGAGCAGGAACACGCCGCCGGCGAGCCAGATCAGGTTCACGAGCGGGTTGACGAGCACCTTGAGGTCGACTGACCCGTCCTTGTTGAACTGATCGCCGATGATGAACAGATCCTCCGCGCGGAGCCAGTCCGTGCGGATCGCGACCTCGTTCGACACTTGCTGCTCGGCGGGATAGCTGTTCTTTCCGGCCAGATAGGTGCCGAGGTCCTTTCCGTCTCTCGAGACATCGAGCCGCGCGCGGATCTCGACGCGGTTCGCTCGCTGCTGCGGGACGGCTCCGCCGTAAGTCAGGTCGTAGCCGCGGATCGACAGCGACTGGCCCGGGCGGAGCCGCTCGGCCTTCGTCGCGCCGTAGGCGCTGCCCGCGACGCCGATGGCGAGCAGCACGATCGCCGCGTGGACGATGTAGCCGCCGTAGCGCCTCCGGTTGCGCGCGACGAGCTCGGAGAACGCGTGCCACCAACTCCCGACCCCGAGTGCCTTCCGCGCGCGCGTTCCCTGGACGAACTCGAGCACGATCGCGGCGAGGACGAACGCCGAGAACGTGTAGGCGAGCAGACCGGGGAGGCTCGAGCCGGCGCCCGCCGCGAGCAATGCGAGACCGACGAAGAGCGCCACGGCGGCGGGCAGCAGCACGATCGAGCGCAGTCGCCGCAGCGTCGTCCGTCGCCACGCGACGAGCGGTCCGATCCCCATCAGCAGGAGCAGCGGCAGGCCGAAGACGCGCAGGAAGAAGTTGAAGTACGGCGGGCCGACCGTCACGGACGTCCCGCGGACCGCCTCGGAGACGATCGGAAAGGCGACGCCCCAGAGCACCGTCAGCGTGAGCGCGACGAGCAGGTGGTTGTTGTAGAGAAACGCCGCCTCGCGCGAGACGAGCGACTCCAGCTTGGTCCGCGCTCGCAGCAGCGGCAGCCGGTAGACGATCAGCGCGACGCTGAAGGCCGCGGTCGCGCAGATGAAGCCGAGGAACCACGGTCCGATCGACGACTCGGTGAAGCTGTGGATCGAGTTGAGCACCCCGCTCCGCGTCAGGAAGGTGCCGAAGATCGAGAGGCAGAACGCGCCTGCGACCAGCACGAGGTTCCAGACCCGGAGCATGTTTTTCTTCTCCTGCACCATCACTGAGTGGAGGAAGGCGGTCGAGGCGAGCCAGGGCATCAGCGCCGCGTTCTCGACCGGGTCCCACGCGTAGTAGCCGCCCCACCCGACCTCCTCGTAGGCCCATTTGGCGCCGAGCAAGATTCCGATCCCGAGGAACATCCAAGCCGCGAGTGTCCAGCGCCTTGTGGCCACGATCCAGCGCTCGTCGGTCCGGCCTGAAAGGAGCGCCGCGGCTGCGAAGGCGAACGGGATCGTCAGCCCGACGTAGCCGAGATAGAGCAGCGGCGGGTGGATCATCATGTACGGGTTCTGGAGGCTGGGCACGAGCCCCGCGCCGTCCGCCGGGGCGGTCTGGGTCGCGAACGGGCTGGCGACGAAGACGAGCAGGACGGCGAAGAACGTGGCCACCCCGCCGAGCACCGGCGTCACCCAGGGAAGCACATCGCGCGTGAGGCGGCCGTTGAGCGCCAGTGCGAGCGAGCCGATCGCCGTCAGCACCAGCAGCCAGAGCAGGAGCGATCCCTCCTGGCCGCCCCAGAAAGCGGAGTAGATGTACGGGAACGGCAGCTTGCGGCTGGCGTGGTCGGCGACGTAGCTGAACGTGAAGTCGCGCTCGCGGAACGCGTTCAGGAGGACGAGCGCGGCGACCGCGGTCGCGGCGAAGGCTGCGAAGAACGCGCTTCGAGCCGACTCGAGCAACCGGCGCCGTCGTCGCAGCGCCGCGTAGCCGCCGGCGAGCGCCGCGTAGAGCACGAGCCCGAGCGCGACGACCAGGGCGGCGCGGCCGAGGTCCTGCACTTAGTGCCACCTCACGCAATACACACCATCGTCTCCGGCGGCTGCAAAGCGTCGCCAGGCTGCGTCCTCGGTCGCCCGCGTACTTGGCTCAGTACGCGGGCTTCCTGCGTCCTTGCCTGGCTCGCTTTTCGCTCGCCGGAGACGGGGGCGCATTACCTGAGGTGACACTAGCGCTCCGGTGTGTACTTCGAGGGGCACTTCGTGACGAGCGAGTTCTTCTCGCCGACGAAGGTCTGGTGCTTGAGCCTGCCCTTCAGGTAGACGTGCCGGTCGACGCGGAAGAGGTCCGGCACGGTGCCGCTGTAGACGACCGGCACGGTCGTGGCTCCGTCGATATCGCGCAGCTTGAAATGCAGCCCACCCGCATGAGCGTCGCCGCGGACCGGCCCCACGACTCGTCCGGCCAGCAGCACGCTCCCGGTGTGACCGGCCAGCTGGCTCGGCTTGAGCGCGGGTGTCGCGCCGCCCGCGAAGCTCGTGTAGAGCAGGAAGATCGCGAGTGCCGCCGCGACCGAAAGCGCGATCACGAGGCGCACGGGACTGCCTCTGCGGCTCACGATTTGAGTCTAGCCTTCTGTGTTCATGCAGGCATTTGTCCGCCGTAACGAGACGACGACCCTTGCTGGGACGGCCGCCCTGCTGATGGTCGCGGCGATCGCGCTGATCTTCTACTACGTCCCGACCGACGCCGACCAGGGCTTCTCGCAGCGGATCTTCTACTTCCATGTTCCAATCGCGTTGACGTCGTACGCCTGCTTCGGCTGGGGCGCGTGGAAGGCGTTCCTGCACCTGTGGAAGCGGCCGCCGGGAGCGGATCTGGAGAGCTATGTCGCCATCCACCTCGGGGTCATCTTCGGCGCGATGACGCTCGTCACGGGCTCGATCTGGGCGCGGATCTCGTGGGGGCACTGGTGGGTCTGGAGCGAGCGCCAGCTGGTGCTGTTCCTCGTGCTGTTCCTCTTCTACTGCGCGTATTTCATGCTGCGCTTCTCGGTCGACCCGGGTCCCGCGCGCGCGAATCTCAGTGCTGTCTATGCGCTGTTCGGAGTCGTGCTGATTCCGATCAGCTTCCTCGCGATCCGGCTCGCCGAAGATCTCGTCCACCCGGTGGTCTTCACCTCGCGCGGCCCGCAGATGTCGGCCTCGATGTTCTTCGTCTTCTGCGTCTCCTGGGCGGCGATGCTCGCCCTCGCCGGCGCGCTCTACCGGATCGAGCTGACCGGGAAGCGGCTCGACGCAAGGCTGCGCGAGCTTCGGGAGCTGCTCTCCGTTTGACGACCGCCGAGAAATACGTCACCGCGGCCTACCTCGTCGTCTTTGCGGTCGTGCTCGCCTACGTCGTGATCATGGCCGCGAAGCTTGCCCGCCTCGAGCGGGAGGTCACGGAGCTGACCGAGCAGCTGCGGTCCCGGCAATCGCGCGAGGCCGCGTAGGTGCTGCTGCGGATCGGCTCGCGCGGCTCGCGGCTGGCGCTGACGCAGGCGGAGCTCGCCGCCGAGCGGCTGCGCGGGCCCGGGATCGAGATCGCGCTTGTCCCGATCACGACGGCCGGAGACCGGGACCGCTCGAAGCCCTTCGGTGAGATCGGGGCCCGCGGCGTGTTCGTGAAGGAGATCGAGGAGGCCCTGCTCTAAGGGCGGATCGACGCCGCTGTCCATTCGGCAAAAGACATGACCTCGACGGACACGGAAGGGCTGGTCGTCGGCGCGTACCTTCCCCGCGAGGACCCCAGGGATGCGCTGTGCGGGGTCGGCGAGCTTCGGCCCGGCATGCGGATCGGCACCGCCTCGATCCGGCGGCGGGCGCAGCTCCTGGCGCTCCAGCCTGAGCTGCAGATCGAGCCGCTGCGCGGCAACATCGACACTCGCCTGCGCAAGCGAGGCGAGCGCGGCCTGGACGCCGTCGTCCTCGCCGCCTGCGGGTTGGACCGGCTCGGCCTCGCCGATGAGATTGGACACCGCTTCGACGTCGGCGAGATGGTTCCCGAGGCCGGACAGGGCGCGCTGGCGATCCAGGTGCGGAGCGGCGAGGAGGAGCTCGCCGGCCGAGCCGACGACGCCGAGACGCGACGCAGGGTCGAGGCCGAGCGGGCGTGCGTGTTCGCGATCGGCGGGGGGTGCCTCGCCCCGGTCGCCGCGCACCACGACGGCGAGGCGCTGACGGCATTGATCGCCGCTGAGGACGGAAGCTGGATCGAACGCAGAACCGGGGACGACCCTGCCGCGCTCGCACAGGAGCTCAGCGCCTTCCTCGCCGCCTGAATTGGCCCAAAACCGCCACAGAATCGTTTGTCGAGAGGCGCTAGCCTCGAGACAACCCCGGGGGGGTGGGGGTTAGGGATGGGGGCACCTCTCCGCGTCATCGTCACGCGGCCGCGTGCCCAGGCGGAGCCGCTCGCCCGGCGCATCGCCGACCTCGGTCACCAGCCCGTGCTCTGCCCGCTGATCGAGATCGAGCCCCTCGGCGACGAGCCGATCGACACCGCCTCATATGACTGGCTGATCGTGACGAGCGCGAACGGCGCGCACGAGCTCGCCCGCCGCGGCCACAGCACCCTTCGGAGCGTCGCGGCCATCGGCCCCGGCACCGCCGGCGCCCTTGCCGAACACGGGATCGAGCCGGACCTCGTGCCGCAGACATCGACGCAGGAAGGACTCCTCGCCGAGCTCCCCCGCTTGCCCGGGCGCGTCCTGCTCGCCGCCGCCGAAGACGCCCGCCGCCTCCTGGTCGACGAGCTCGGCGCCGACTTCCTTCCGCTCTACCGCACCGTGCCGACGCCGCCGGACCGCCCGCCCCCGGGCGACCTCGTCGTCCTCGCCTCCGCCTCGGCCGCTCGGGTCTGGGCCGGGCTCGACAGCTCGATCCCCGCCGTCTCCATCGGGCCCGAGACCACTCGCGCCGCGAACGAAGGAGGGCTCACCGTCGTCGTGGAGGCCGACCCGCACGACCTCGACGGGCTCGTCCGAGCCGTCGCGGAGGCAGCCGTTACGCTCCGCGCGTGTTCATCACCTTCCTGAGCGACTTCGGGCTCCAGGACGACTTCGTCGGCACCTGCCACGGCGTGATCAAGCGGATCGCGCCCGACGCGGAGATCATCGACATCACCCACGGCATTCCGCCGCACGAAGTGCTCCAGGGGGCGCTCGTACTCGCGAACACCTTGCCGTACATGCCGGAAGGAGTCCACCTGGCGGTCGTCGACCCTGGTGTCGGCGGCCAGCGCCGCGCGCTTGCGCTCCGGAGCGGAGACGGGCGGCTGTTCGTGGGCCCCGACAACGGGCTGCTCTGCCCTGCGGCGGATCGCCTGGGAGGGATTCAAGAGGCCCACGAGCTCACGAACCCCGACTACGCGCTCGACACCGTCTCACGCACCTTCCACGGGCGGGATCTGTTCGCTCCCGCGGCGGCGCACCTGGCTCTGGGCGCCGAGCTCGGCGATCTCGGTCCTCCTGTCGATCCCGACGCGCTTGCGCGGATCGACCTCCCGACGGCGGAAGTCGGCGAGAACCGGATCCGCGCGACCGTCCTCTACATCGATCGCTTCGGAAACATCGAGCTCAATCTCAGCCGCGAGCAACTTCAGCAGGCGGAGGTGACTCCGGGGATGCAGGTGGAGATCGAGCTCGCGCTCGAGCGCTACTACGCCGTCGTCGGCCGAACGTTCGCCGACGCGCGGCTCGGGGACATCATCATCTACGAGGACGCGTACAGGAACATCGCGCTGGCGATCTCGGGCGGGAATGCGGCCGCGATGTTCGGTGCGACGCCGGGGCAGGAAGTCCGGATCCGGCTCCGCACATGATCCGGCGCATCGGCCGGCGCTTCGCTCGTTTCGTGACCGACGTCGTCGTGCGGCGTCCAGCGCTCTGGCCGCTCTTTCGCCGGTTGATCCGGCTCCAGTTCGACCAGATCGCGCCGACCTGGGACGTCGGCCGGAACCCGAATCATCTGGCGGCCTTCGAACGCGCGCTCGAGCAGGTCGAGCCGCCGGCGCGCGCACTCGACCTCGGCACCGGAACCGGCGAGGGCGCCTTCGCGATCGCTCGGCGGTTTCCGCAGGCCGAGGTCGTCGGAGTCGACCTGGCCGAGAAGATGCTCGCCGAGGCCCGCCGGAAGACGCCGGCTGAGTTGGAGCCCCGGGTGCGTTTCGAGACCGCGGACGCCGAGCGCCTTCCGTACTCCAATGAGTCGTTCGAGCTGGTGACCCTCGCGAACATGATCCCGTTCTTCGACGAGCTCGCCCGCTTGACGGCGCCAGGTGGCGCGGTCGTCTTCAGCTTCTCGGCCGGGGCGGAAACGCCGATCTACGTGCCGTTCGAGCGCCTTCGGGGCGAGCTCGAGCGCCGAGGTTTCTCGGACTTTGCGGATTTTGCGGCCGACGGCCCGACGGCGCTGCTTGCCCGCAAGACCGGGCGAAACTAGGCTTGCGGTCAACAGAGAACGTTCGCGGCGCGGTAGCACCGGCCCGGACGTTCTCTTTTTGAGCCGATGCGAGTGGCGAGGGCCGGAATCGAACCGGCGACACCACGGTTTTCAGCCGTGTGCTCTACCAACTGAGCTACCTCGCCTCGGAGCGGCAGTGTAGCGAGCGGTCCCGGAAGCCCCGTCGCCCCGGCCAAGCGACAATCCGGATCGTGGAGCCGAGCTCCCTGCGGGAAGAAGAGATCGAATCACGTTGGGAGGCCGCGCCCGCGATCGCGCTCGTGATCGGGGCGCAGGTCCTCCTGGCCCTCGTCAGCTACTCCCAGGACTGGAAGCTCTGGGATCTCCCGTGGTGGATCTGGTTGCTCCCGGTCGTCCCCGAGCTCGCCTTGCTCATTCCGCTCGCGTGGCAGCGTCCGCGCCGTGCGCTCGAGCAGATGGGCCGGCGGCGGGAGGTCGCCCTGGCGTTGCTTGCGGTCGTCAGCCTGGCCAACGCGCTGCTGCTCGTCGCGGTGATCGCCTCACTCGTCCGCGGAGACGAGAAGAGCGGAGCGCAGCTCCTGCTCAAGGCGATCACGCTCTGGGGCTCGAACGTGGTCACCTTTGGCCTCTGGTTCTGGGCGATCGACCGCGGTGGCCCGGTTCGCCGCCTCGAACCGAGCCCTCCTCCGCCTGACTTCCAGTTCCCGCAGATGGAGAACCCGCAACTCGCCGAGCCGGGTTGGCAGCCTCAGCTCGTCGACTACCTCTACGTGTCCTTCACGAACTCGATCGCCTTCAGCCCAACGGACGCGATGCCTCTCACCCGCCGGGCGAAGCTGCTGATGCTCGTCGAGTCCGCGAGCTCGTCCCTGACCGTGCTGCTCGTCGCCGCTCGGGCGGTGAACATCTTCAAGTAGGGCTGGTGCTGCCGCTGATCAGATGTCAAGGGCCATTCACCCCTGATATCACCGTTCCCGAGCGGCTACGCGGGCGACTTGGCGGCTGAGAGGCGCTCCACCAGGCCGTCGACGAGCTTGTTCTTCAGCAGCACCTCGTCCGCGCCCGCCTCGCGCACGGCTCCGTGCAGCTCGGTGGCCTCGTCGCCGGTGAGCGCGATCAGGCAAAGGTGCGGATGGTCGCGGCGCAGCCGCGCAACCGCGGTCACGCCGTCGACAAGCGGCATGTGGAGATCGATCACCGCCGCGTCGGGCACAAGCGCATCGGCGAGCTCGATCGCCTCGAGCCCATTCCGCGCCGCTCCGACGACCGCCAGCTCCGGCTGGCGGTCGATCAGTTCGCGCAGCGAATCGAGGAATCTCTCGTCGTCGTCTGCGAGGAGTACGCGAATGCCCCTCTGTTCCTGATCGACCATTTCCCCAAAGTAGCCTTGTTTGCTATGGCCGCACAAGCGGACACGAAACCCGTTGCGGTGATCGGGGCGAGTTTAGACCTCGGCGCCGGGCGTCGCGGAGTCGACATGGGGCCTTCCGCGATCCGCTATGCCGGCCTCGCAGACCGGATCGACCGGCTCGGTCGCCGGGTCGTCGACTGGGGGAACGTCGAGGGCGCGGTCCCGGAGGCGACGGCGGTCGGGAGCGAGCGCGTTCGCTTCCTGCCGGAGATCAAGGCGGCCTGCGAGCGTGTAGCGCAGCTCGTCGGCAGGTCGATCGAACAGGGCTTCGAGCCGCTCGTCCTCGGCGGAGATCACTCCGTCGCACTCGGGACGCTTGGAGGGCTCTCGCGAGCACATGGCCCCGGAGGGGTGCTCTGGATCGACGCGCACGGCGATCTCAACCGACCGGAGACCTCGCCGAGCGGAAACGTCCACGGCATGCCTCTCGCTGCGGCTCTGGGCTTGGCCGGATCGGAGTTCGAAAGCTCCGAGTGGACCCTGCCGGCTATCGAGCCCGGCCGCGTCGCGCTCGTCGGCGTGCGCAAGCTCGACCGCGGGGAGATCGAGCTCCTGCGCAAGCTGGACGCGCAGGTCTACACGATGAGCGAGATCGACAAGCTGGGAATCGAGCGGGTCGTCCGCCAGTCGCTCGCGCACATCGCCGGCTCCGGCTTCGTCCACGTCAGCCTGGACATGGATGCCCTCGACCCCGACATCGCGCCCGGCGTGGGGACGCCGGTCCGCGGCGGGCTCTCCTACCGTGAGGCGCACCTCGCGCTCGAGCTCGTCGCGGATTCCGGGCTCGCCGCGTCGCTCGAGGTAGTCGAGGTGAACCCGATCCTCGACCGCCAGAACGAGACCGCGAAGCTCGCCGTCGAGCTCGTCGCCTCAGCGCTGGGGGAGCGAATCCTCTAGGAATCGGTCGATCGCGTCCGCGGTCTGCTCGTAGGCGTCCCAGTAGACGATGTGAGCGCCGGGCACGGCGACGACCTCGACGTTCGGGAGCGCGCCGTAGGTCTCGACCTGCTCGGGTCGAACGAGCCCGAACTCGAGCGCATGCACGAGTAGCGTGGGCGCCTGAAGAGTGTCGGGCGGAGGGGGAGCCGTGACCAGCTCGCTGTAGCCCGCCACCACCGCGCTCCGGCAATAACGGAACCGAAGCGAGCCGTCCCTGCCGGGGACGAGCTGGGCGCGTGTGTCCTCCTCGATGAACACGCGCGGGGTCAGCGGCGCGTCGGCGACGCGCGCCTCGATCGCGTCCTCGATCGACAGGAAGGCAACGTCCTCGCGGGCACGCTCGGCGAAGTCGTGCGCGACGTGGGGGAGGATCTGCAGCGCCGGGTCGAGGAGGACCGCGCGCTCGATGAGTTCCGGTCGTTGCGCCGCAAGCTCGACGATCAGGCGCGCACCGAAGCTGTGTCCGAGCCAGGTCGCTGGGCCGACGGCGATCGTCTCGACGAGGTCGGCGACATGGGTTTCGAGATCCCAGGGCGGGTCATGCTCGGAGCCGCCGTGGCCGCGAAGGTCCGGCGCGAGGACGTGGAAGCGGGACGCGAGCCGGTCCTCGACCAGGTGCCGGAAGCGCCCGGCGTGGGCCGAGATTCCGTGCACGCAGACGAGCGGCGGCGCCGACGCATCGCCCCACTCCTGCAGACGGAGCAGCATCGGAGCAGACTATCCCGCTCGTGCTCGGGATCCTTTACGACATCCACGGCAACATGCCGGCGCTCGACGAGGTGCTCGCCGACGCCGAGCGGCTGGGGGTCTATCGCTGGCTCCTCGGGGGCGACTACGGCACCCCGAGCCCCTGGCCGATGGAGACGCTCCGGCGCCTGCGCGAGCTGCCGAACGCGACGTGGATTCGCGGCAACGGCGAGAGGTGGCTGCGCGAACCGCCGGAGGACCGGCCGGAGGTGATGGAAACCTACGACCTCTTCCTCGGCGGGCTTCCGGAGGAGGAGATCGACGCCCTCTACTTGCTGCCTGAACGGGCCGAGCTCGACGGCGTCCTCTACGTCCACGGCTCGCCGGTTTCCGACGTCGAAAGCTTCGCCGCAGAGCCTCAGAAGGGCGAGGAACGAATGCTTGCCGGCGAACACGACCGGACGATCGTCTTCGGCCACAGCCATCTGCAGTTTCGGCGGCCGGGACCGGACAGCACCGACCTCATCAACCCCGGCAGCGTCGGGATGCCGCTCGACGGCGACGCGCGTGCGGCCTGGGCGGTCTGGAGGGGTGATGGAGAGCTTGAGTTCCGGCGGGTCGAGTACGACGTCGAGCAGGCCGCCGCCGGCTACCGCTCGATGGGCGGCGACTTCGGCGAGTTCGCGGCGCGCCGCATCGAGCAGGGCCGTGACTAGAGGTCGCTAGCCCAGAGACGCCTCGAGCGAAATCTCGACGTTGCCCTTGATCGCCTGGGAGACAGGACAGTTGTCCTTGGCCTCCTCGGCCGCGGCGCCGAAGGCGTCGTCGTCGAGACCCTCGACCTCGCCGCGGATCGTCAGCCGCACCGAGGTCAGCTTGAAGCCCTCACCGACCATGTCGAACGCGGTCGTCGCCTCGGTCTCGAGCCGCGTGGGAGGTGTACCGGCACGGGCGAGACCGGCGGCGAGCGCCATCGAGACGCAGCTCGCGTGCGCTGCGGCGATCAGCTCCTCCGGGCTCGGGCCTTCGACGTCCTCGGCGCGTGCCGACCAGGTCATACGCGCATCGTCCAGCACGCCGCTGTCGGTCGAGACGAGCCCAAAGCCGTGCAGCAGATCGCCTTCCCAGGTCACGCGCGCTCGCTTCTCATTCGCCATTCTCAGCCTCCTCTTGGCCTGACCCCTCAGGTCGGTAGTACTTCCGGTCCCGCAACTCTTCCGGGAGATAGTCGACGTCAAACCCCGCGGGGTCCGAGTGCGGGTAGATGTAGCCCTTGCCCCGGCCGAGTTTCTTCGCTCCGGGGTAGTGCGTGTCACGGAGCGAGTCCGGCGGCCTGATGTGCCCGTGTTCACGGACGTCCGCAGTCGCTTCCTTCAGCGCGACGTAGCTCGCGTTCGACTTGGGCGCCCGGGCGAGGTAGATCGCGGCTTGCGAGAGGTTCAGCCGCGCCTCGGGCAGCCCGACGTGCTCGACGGCATGCGCAGCGGCGACGGCCACAAGCAGCGCCCGCGGGTCGGCGTTGCCGATGTCCTCGGAGGCGAGCACGATCATCCGGCGCGCGATGAAGCGTGCGTCCTCGCCGCCCTCGAGCATCGCCGCGAGGTAGTAGACGGCGGCGTCGGGATCGGAGCCGCGCATCGACTTGATGAACGCCGAGATGAAGTCGTAGTGCGCGTCGCCGCCTTTGTCATAAACCAGTGGCTTTTTGCGCGCAGCGTCTTCGATTTGGACAGGTCCAAGGGTCTGACCCTCGGACGCGGCCGTTTGAGCCGCGAGTTCAAGAATATTTAGTGAATTGCGAGCGTCTCCGCCCGCTTTTGCTGCAATCAGGTGGACGAGCTCGTCCGAAAGGTCCAGCTCCAGCGCCTGGGCTCCCCGACGAACGACGACGGCCAGGTCCTCCTCCGACAACGGCTGGAGCTCGTAGATCTGCGTCCGCGAGAGCAACGCCGAGTTGACCTCGAAGTAAGGGTTCTCGGTGGTCGCGCCGATCAACGTGATCAAGCCCTCCTCGACGGCCGGCAGCAACGCGTCCTGCTGGGCCTTGTTGAACCGGTGGATCTCGTCGAGGAACAGGATCGTCCGCCGGCCCGAGGCTCCGAGGCCCTCGCGAGCCCGCGCGATCACCTCGCGGACCTGGGCGACTGTGGCCGACACCGCCGACAGCTCCTCGAAGTCCGCTCCGGTCGTCTCGGCGACGATCCGCGCGAGCGTCGTCTTGCCGCTTCCGGGCGGGCCGTAGAGGATCATCGAGCCGACCCGGTCCTCGAGGATCGCCAACCGAAGCGCCGTCCCCTCGCCGACAACCTGCTCTTGGCCGACGAAGTCCTCCAGACGGCGCGGACGAAGTCGAAGCGCGAGCGGCGCCACGCCGGGCAGCTTTTCCTGCGCGGCGTCCGAGAAGAGATCCCCCATCGGGCCAAAGTATGCTCCGCGTGTGACGAGCCGCGAGGTGGAGGACTACACCGAGCCGGTTCTTCCGGGTCCGGGCGCGAGTGACTACGAGCGGTACCTGAGAACCGACGAGCTGCTGTCCCTGCAGAAATCCGAAGGGCAGCAGGCCCACCGCGACGAGCTCCTGTTCCAGACGGTCCACCAGTCGTCGGAGCTGTGGCTGAAGCTCGCGTGGAACGAGGCCGAGGAGGCGGTGCGGCTGCTGGAGCGGGAGGAGCTCGAGCCGGCGCTCCGGCTTCTGCGGCGCGGAATCTTCTGCCTGAAGCTGATCACGGAGCAGCTCGACATGCTCGAGCAGATGTCGCCCTGGGAGTACACGAGCGGTGTGCGCCCGGAGCTCGGTCACGGGAGCGGCTTCGACTCGCCCGGCTTCCGCGAGTTTCGGCGCGTGACGCCGCAGCTCGGCCAGGCATTCGCACGGCTCCTGCGGGACGAGGGCCTCACGGTCGTCGAGCTCTACCGCCGCGGACGCGAGTTCGAGCAGCTGTACCAGCTGGCCGAGCTCCTGACCGAGTGGGACGAGCGGCTCGTACTGTGGCGCTTCCGCCACTACAAGGTGGTCGCGCGGATCATCGGCGACGAGGTGATCGGCACCCAGGGAACCCCCGTCGAGCTGCTCGGCGGCCTGATCAAGCAACGGTTCTTCCCCGAGCTCTGGAACGCGCGCAACCGCCTGACGGAGCTTGCGATCGAGGAGCAGGAAGCGGGGGAAAGCTAGATGGGGACGCGCCGCTGAGCTCGCCCGCCGAGGTCTGGAGCTCCGGCGACTACGAGCTGGTCGCCCAGCGGTTCGCAGGGATCCACGACGAGCTCGTCGAGCGCCTCGAGCCCCGCCGCGGAGATCGCTGGCTCGATCTCGCGACCGGCACAGGCGAGGTGGCGATTCGCGCTTCGCGGCGAGGCGCGTACGTCACTGGGCTCGACATCGCGCCGAAGATGCTGGAGCAGGCCCGCTCGAAGACCGCCGACATCGAGTGGGTCGAAGGCGATGCGCAGTCGATCCCGTTCGAGGACGCTTCCTTCGACGTGGTCAGCTCCTGCTTCGGGATCATCTTCGCGCCCGATCCGGAAGCGGTGGCGAGGGAGATCACCCGCGTCTCCCGGCAGGGCGGGCGCCTGGGCCTGTGCAACTGGCGGCCCCACGAGGGGCTGCACGCGATCTACGCGAAGTACTCGCCTGAGGATACGCCGGCGCCCGCGGAGGACTGGGGACGCGACGAGTTCATCGAGACCATGCTCGAGGAGGCGTTCGAGCTCTCGATCGACGAGCACGTCTGGCACCTCGAGGGCGAGTCTCCGGAAGCGGTCTGGGAGTTCATGAGCAACGGCGCGCCCCCGGTGAGGGCGCTCATCGACTCGCTCGAGCCGGACCGGCGCGAGGAGCTCCGCCACGACATGCTCGAGTATTGGGAAATGTTTCGTACCGACGGCGGTGTGAGCGAGCCACGGCGCTACATCACCGTGCTCGGCACGCGGCGTTGAGACACCGCTTGCGGTGTCGATTTCAGGACGTGCGGGCTTCGCCCGTGCGTCCGTCTGAAATGCCCGGTCGATGCGCCGGAAGCGGGAGCATCCGCTGATGGCAGCAACGGTCTCGCTTCGCGACGAGGCGACGCAGCTCCTGCAGGAGCTGATCCGGATCGACACCGTCAATCCGCCCGGAAACGAGACGCGCGTGGCCGAGCATCTGCGCGCGTACCTGGAGAAGCACGGCGTCCCCTGCGAGCTGTACGCGAATGATCCCGAGCGCGCGAACCTCGTGGCCCGGATTCCGGGCAACGGAGACGGCCCGAGCCTCGCCTTCCTCTCCCACACGGACACAGTGCTCGCCGATGCGGCCGAATGGAAGGTCGATCCCTGGTCGGGCGAGAAGCGCGGCGACGAGATCTGGGGGCGCGGTGCGCTCGACATGAAGGGCCAGGTGGCGGCGAGCGCGGTTGCGATCGCCTCGCTCGCGCGAGAGGGCTTTGAGCCGAACGGCCACCTGATCTTCATCGCCGCCGCCGACGAGGAGGTCGGCACCGGCTACGGCCTCTCGTGGCTCTGCGAGGCGCATCCGGACGCAGTGCGCTGCGACTACGCGCTGAACGAGGGCGCCGGCGAACGCGTCACCTTCGGCGGACGGATCTTCTACCTCTGCTCGACCGCGGAGAAGATGAGCTGCGAGATCCGCCTGCGCGTCCCCGGCCGCAGCGGGCATGCGTCGATGCCCAACATCGCCGACAACGCGCTCGTGAAGGCGGCCGGCCTGATCACGCGGCTCGCCGAATTCCGGCCGGAGCCGCGGCTGATACCCGAGATCGAGGCGCTCGTGCGGACGGTTGCCGGTCAGGATGTTCCCGCCGACCAGGTGCTGCCGCTCGCGCGCGAGCTCGACCCGGTGGCCGCCGAGATGATCGAGCCACTGCTCTCGCTTACGCTCGCGCCGACGATGATCAGCGCGTCCAGCCGGCGCAACGTGATCCCCGCCGTGTGCGAGGTCGTCGTCGACTGCCGGCTGCTCCCCGGCCAGACCCAGGCCGAGGCGGAGGAGGTGATCCGCGGCGTGCTCGGCGACGCCGAATACGAGCTCGAGTGGAACGACACCCACGGCGGGTCGCGGTCGCCGCTGGACACCCCGCTCTGGGAGGCGGTCGAGGCGTTCGTCGCCGAAGAGGAGCCCGACGCCGCGGTCGCGCCGATCTGCCTGGCGGGCTTCACCGACAGCCACTGGGTACGCGAAGCGTTCGGCACGGTCGCGTACGGCTTCTTCCCGATGCGGACGATGGATCCCGAGCTCGCGGCGCGGCTCATCCACTCGGCCGACGAGCGCATCGCCGTCGACGACCTCGAATTGGGGGTTCGGTTCCTCAGGCACGCCGCCGTGACTACCCTCTAAGCGTGGGCAAGAAGGAAGAGAAGCTTCGCCTCGGCGGGATGGCGCTGACCAACGGCGTGCTCGTCCACGGGCCGACCAGCTGGGCCTGCGCCGTGCGGACGCCCGAAGGCGAGCTGAAGGTTGCGTCGGCCTACAAGAAGCTTCGCGCCGCCGAGGTCGAGCAGCGGCTGCTCCGAGGCCCCGCCCGCCTCGTCGACGCCGTCGCCGTTCTGCCGGCGATGAAGCGCAAGCTGCCGGAGGCGAAGCTCCCGTTCGAGCGCCCCGCCGTGATGGGCGTCATGCTCGCGAGTGCCGTGGCCGCCCGTACCGTCAAGGGCTCGGCGAGGATCACGCCGCTGGCACAGGAGCTGGTCGCGGGTCTGCTCTCGCTGGCGCCGACGGTCTATGCGCTCCGCGGCTCGGAGCTCGCCGCCTACCACGGCGCCGAGCACATCTCGATCGGCACGTACGAGCACGGCGAGCGGCGCGAGAAGGAGCACGAACGCTGCGGCTCGCATGTCGTCGGGCCGCTGATCGCGACCTCGGCCGTGGGAGGCGTCCTCGCCTCGAAGGCGCCGCGGAACCTCCGGCCGCTGGCCCGCATCAGCGCGGCGTTCGGGGCGCTGGCCGCGTCGACGGAGATTTTCGCCTGGATGGTGCGGCACCCCGACAACCCCGTTTCCAAGGCGCTCGCCAAGCCCGGGCACGAGATCCAGCACCGCCTGGCGACGGCCGAGCCGGCGCCGGAGCAGCTTGAAGTCGCCGAGGCTGCGCTTCAGGCTTGTTTGGAGCTCGAACATGCAGCAGGTCAAAACCCGGCGTAAGCGGCTCGACCCAGAGATCTTCGACCTCCCGGTCGAGAAGATGCGGGAGGGCTACTACACCGACGCGTACTTCAACCACGCTCGCGCGACGCTGCTCGCCGACGGCCGCCGCCCGCGCGTCGTCATGCAGGTCTTCCAGAAGAAGAGTGCCTACCTGGGCGGGATGGACGAGTCCATCGCGATCCTCAAGCTCTGCTCCGAGGACTGGGACGGCCTGACGGTCCACGCGCTCTACGACGGCGACCGAATCGAGCCGTGGGAGACCGTGATGACGATCGAGGGCGACTACACGACCTTCGCCCGGCTCGAGACCCTGTACCTGGGCGTGCTCGCGCGCCGGACACTGATCACGACGAACGTCGTCCGCGTGCTCGAGGCCGCGAACGGCAAGCCGATCATCTTCATGCCCGCGCGCCACGATCACCACCGGGTGCAGACCGGCGACGGGTACGCCGCCTACGTCGCCGGGCAGATCCTCGGCGCTCCGGTCGGGGTGACGACCGACGAGCAGGCCTCATGGTGGGGCGGCAAGGGTGTCGGCACGGTGCCGCACTCGCTGATCTCCTCGTACGGCGGGAACACCGTGCTCGCGGCGACGAAATTCGCGGAGTGGGCACCCGAGGACCTGAACATCACGGTGCTCGTCGATTTCGAGAACAACTCGGTCGAGACCGCACTCGAGGTGGCTCGGGCGCTCGGGCCCCGGCTGTGGGGGGTGCGGCTCGACACGCCCGAGACGCAGGTCGACCTCTCGCTGATCGAGGAGATGGGCGACTTCAAGCCGACCGGCGTCAACGAGCGGCTCGTCTGGAAGGTGCGCGAGGCGCTCGACCGTGACGGCTTCGAGCGCCTCAAGATCGTCGCCTCGGGCGGCTTCACCGCCGAGAAGATCCGCGACTTCGAAGAGCGCGGTGTGCCGGTCGACTCCTACGGGGTCGGCTCGTCGCTGATCCGCGGCGCGAACGACTTCACCGCCGACGTCGTGCTCACCGACGGGCGGCCCTCGGCGAAGTTCGGCCGCCGCTTCCGCCCGAACGAGCGGCTCGAGCTCGTCGACTAACGAGCTAGGCGGCGGTTGAGGCCGCCAGGCCCGGCCAGGACTCGATCGGGTCCGTCGAGCGCACGAGGTGCATGCCGGCCTCGGCAAAGCGGGCGAAGGCCGCATCGGCCTGGTCCGTGTAGTCGACCACGCCCGGAACGACCACGGGCGAGGTGCAGTCTTCGAGCAGGTAGACCCGTTGCGCGAGCTCGTGTTCACGAACGCCGGGCGAGTCGAGCAGGTCCTGGATCGTCCACGCCACGCAATGGCTCTTCGCCTGTCCGGCGATCACGACCGCATCGAACTCCAGGAGTCGCTCGACGAGGGCGGTGTTCTTCTCGGCGATCGTGCTCCCATCCGGACCGGTCGTCACCTCCGGCCCGAGGATCGAGTAGTGCTCGGTAAGGGGGTGCTGCCCCTTCACCTCCAGCCGCGGCTGGGCGAGCCGGGCGATCGTGTGGAAGAAGATCGCCTCCTCGATCGCCGGCACAAGCGCGTGGCCGACACCGCCGAGCATCGCGTGGTAGGGCCAGATCGCCAGGTCGTACTTTCCGCCCTGGTCGAGCTTTCGCGCGTAGGAGACGAGGTGCTCCTGGACGTAGGTGCGGTCGTAGCCGAGGCTCTCGGCAACGTCCGGATTCGCACGCCAGATCCCTTGCTCGAACTCCTCTGCGGTGATGAGGCTGAACGGCGCGGGGTGATCCCCATCATCGTTCACGAGGAAGATCGCATGGAAGATCTGCATCGCCTGGTGCGTGTCGAGGGTCGGGACGATCTGCGTGATCGCGTCGAGGTTTCGATAGAGGAATTCGCACAAGCGGCGGTTGTCGTCCACCGCGCCGGCTCCCGAGCGGCCGGCGACGAAGAGCTCGAAGTCCGGGAGGCAGAACGTGTTCTGCACGTCGACGGCGAGCAGGCAGACGCGGAGGCGATCCTCGTGTGCCGGTCGCAGTTCGTGCTCGGCGGTCCACGCCTCGGCAGCCGACGCCAGCTCCTCGTAGGGGATCCGTCGGAGCTCGCCGACCTTGGCCGGGTCGTAGTGGCTCGGAATCGGAAGCATCGCCGAAGAGTCTAGAGAGCGCGCTTTTTCGGCAAGATCGGCTCGTGAACGAGCTGGTCGGGCAGGCCGAAGCGCTCGCGCGGGAGCTCGGCTTCACGCGCTCGTGCATCCCCGAGGTCGGCAGGCTCTTGCACGCGCTCGCGCCGGGCCGCAAGCGGGTCGGCGAGATCGGGACCGGCACAGGAGTGGGCACGTCGTGGCTCGCCTCCGCACTCGACGAAGGTGCCAGCCTCGTCACCGTCGAGCGCGACGAGGAGCGCGCCGCCGCGGCCGCCCACCTGTTCGCGGGAATCGAGAACGTGCGCGTCCTTTGGGGGGACTGGCACCGGCTGATGCCGCGGGAGGGCCCGTTCAACCTGCTCTTCTACGACGGCGGCGGCAAGCAGAGCCCGGAGATCGACGGGCAACTGGTTGTCGATCTCATCGCGCCGGGCGGCCTCGTCGTGATCGACGACCTCACGCCCGGCCGTCCAGGGCCTGATCCGGTTCGGGAGTTCTGGCTCGATCATCCCGAGCTGGCCGCAACCGAGATCCTTACGACTCTCGAGACCGCGGCGATCATCGCCGGCAAGCGAAGCTAACGCTCGAGCGCCCACCTGCCGATGAGCGGGTAATGCCGGACATTGGGGAGCTCCTGCACGAGATCGGCGTGGCCATGCTCACATGGCTGCCGCTCTGCTTCTTCGGCCTCATCTGCTACCTGCTCTGGCGCACGCTGCAGCTGATGCCGCGCGTGAAGCCGACGCATGTCGAGACGGCGTCGGGCTCGTCCGTGACCTGGTCGGATGTGGCCGGGCTCGAAGAGGCGAAGGAGGAGCTGCGGGAGGTCGTCGACTTCCTGCGCCATCCGGAGCGCTTCGAGCGCCTCGGTGCGCGCGTGCCGAAGGGAATCCTGCTCTACGGATCGCCCGGCACCGGCAAGACCCTGCTCGCCAAGGCCGTCGCGCACGAGTCCGGCGCGAGCTTCTACTCGCAAAGCGCCTCCGCCTTCGTCGAGATGTTCGCCGGCCTCGGCGCGGCCCGCATCCGCAAGCTGTTCGAGACCGCGCGCAAGAACTCGCCGGCGATCGTGTTCATCGACGAGCTCGACGCCGTCGGCGCCGCGCGGACCGGCCACGGCTTCAACCGCGAGCAGGACCAGACCTTGAACCAGCTGCTCGTCGAGCTCGACGGCTTCGACACGCGCGATCAGATCGTGGTCATGGGCGCCTCGAACCGGCTCCAGGACCTCGATCCGGCGCTGCTGCGTCCCGGCCGCTTCGACCGGCAGATTCTCGTCGCTCCCCCCGATCTCGCCGGCCGGGAGGCCATCCTCGGCGTGCACACGCGCGGGAAGCCGCTTGCGGCCGACGTCGACCTCGCGGTGGTCGCTCGAACCACATCGGGCCTGACCGGCGCCGACCTCGCCAACATCGCCAACGAGGCGGCGATCTTCGCGGGCCGCGAGAGCCAGCAGTTCATCCACCAAGCCCATTTCGATAACGCGATGGAGCGCGTGGTGGGAGGACTGCAGCAGCGCCGCGTCGTCTCCGAGAAGGAGAAGCGGATCCTCGCCTACCACGAGGGCGGCCATGCGTTGATGTCGCACCTCGTCGGCGACGCGTTCCCGGTCCACAAGGTGACGATCGTGTCGCGCGGACAGGCGCTCGGCTACACGTTCAACCTGCCCGCCGAGGACCGATATCTACACACGAAGGAAGAGCTGTGCGACCTGATGACGGTCTATCTCGCAGGGCGCGCCGCCGAGCAGGTCGTCTTCGGCCGGGTCACCAACGGCGCGGCGAACGACCTCGAGCGGGCGACAGAGCTCGCCCGCTCGATGGTGTTCGAATACGGGATGTCGGACGTCGTCTCCTCGCGGACGATGCGCGCCGACAACTACGCCTTGTCCGAGGAGACGAAGAAGCTGCGCGACCAGGAGCAGGCCCGCCTGACCGACGACTCGTTCAACGAGGCGCTGCGGCTGCTCGAGAAGCATCGCGTGGCGCTCGACCGCATCGCCCAGGCGCTGCTCGAGAAGGAGACGTTGTCGGCTGAAGAGCTCGCGGCGATGCTGTCGGATATCGAGGCCGAGTCGCGCTCCGCCGAGACAGTCGGCACCGTCAAGGTCGTCTCGCTGCCCGGGGAAGAGGCCGCGAGCTAGCATCCGCGGCGATGGAGCCGCGGGGCATCCACCATCTCGGCGTCGCGGTCGAGAATCTCGACGAGGCTGTCTCGACCTACGAGCGCTTGTTCGGAGCCCGCGGCGAACGCCGGGAGACGCTCGAGGAGCAGGGTGTCGAGGCCGTCTCCATGCGCGTCGGTGAAGGACGTGTCGAGCTGCTTGCCTCGCTCGGAGCGGAGACGCCGGTGGGGAAGTTCCTCACCAACCGCGGGCCCGGGATGCACCACGTCGCGTACGAGGTGCGCGACGTGCAGGCCGCGCTCGACCATCTCGCCGAGCAGGGAGCCGAGCTGATCGACTCCGAGCCGCGAAAGGGCCTGTTCGGGCTCGAGGTCGCGTTCGTCCACCCCCATTCGGCACACGGCGTGCTGGCGGAGATCGTCTCACCATGAGCTCGAATGAGCACATCCGCGTCGAAATCGGATTCGACGGGGGCCAGATCATGGGTGCGCTCGTGACCGAGAGCTCCGCCGACCAGCTCGAGCAGGCGCTCAACTCCGGGACGGGCGGCTCGCTCGCGCTGGAGGCCGACGACGGTCGCTACACGATCGCGCTGCAGCGGGTCGTGTACGTGAAGCGGTTTACGCGCGAGGCCCGGCTTGGTTTTTCAGGTCCCTAGTTAGGGGAAACCCTCACCGGGGCATGCCCCCAGTCGATGGCCGAGAAAGCAGCAGCCGCCTCCACCCCCGATACGGCTGCCAGGCTCCGTCTGCTCGTCGATCGCGCACAGCAGGGCCAGCGGGACGCCCTTGAAGAGCTCTATCTCATCCACTTCGATCGCATCTACAGCTACCTACACATGAGCGTCGGCAACCGTCACGACGCCGAGGATCTGACGACGCAGACGTTCCTGAAGATGCTCGAGTCGATCGGGCGCTTTCGTTGGACATCGGCACCGTTCTCGGCCTGGCTCTTTCGCATCGCGCACAACCTCGCGATGGATCACTTCCGCGCCTCCCGCCGGTGGCAGCCCGAGGAGGAGGTCCCCGAGCTCGAGGAGCCTGAAGGGAATGCCGCCGAGGAGGGGGCACTTGAGTCGATCGGCCGCAAGAGCATGTTCGACCTGATCAAGGACCTGTCCTACGAGCAGAAGCAGGTCCTGACCCTGAAGTTCGTCTTCAACTTCTCGAACGCCGACGCCGCCATGGTGCTCGGCAAGACCGAGGGCGCGATCAAGTCCCTCCAGCACCGGGCGCTCGCCTCGCTGCAGAAGCAGATAGCGTCGTAGCGTGGAGGTGGGACTTGTCGGCTTGCCTGGATCGGGCAAGTCGACGCTGTTCGAGGCGCTCACGCACGCCGGCGGCCACTCCCACGTCGGGGTTGCCGAGATCGCGGACGAGCGGCTTGCTCAGGTCGCTTCGGTGGTCGGCTCGCCGAAGGCCACGTCGGCGACGGTGCAGGTCGTGGAGGTGCCCGGAACAGGGGCGGCGATGCTGGGGAACCTTCGTCAGGTGGACGCGCTCCTGGCCGTGGTCGACGGCTTTTCGGGCACCCATGACGCTGCAGCCGACGTCGAGACCCTGAAGCTCGAGCTGCTCGTGGCCGATCGCGACCACGTCGAGAAGCGGCTCGAGCGGGTTCGTTCGCAGGCGAAATCCGGCGACCCGAAGCTGAAGCACGAGGCCGAGGAGCTCGAACATGTGCTCGCCCATCTCGAAGCGGAGCGGCCGCTATCTGCCTACGAGGGCGAGCTCCCTGCCGAGCTGGAACCGCTGACGACGAAGCCGCTCGTCGTGATCGAGAACGGCCCGAACGGGATCGACGCGAAGCTCGAGGCCGAGCTCGCCGAGCTCTCGGCGGAGGAGGCGGCCGAGTTCCGGGACGGACCACCGGCGCTCGAGGAGATCGTGCGGCGGCTCTTCGAGTCCCTCGACCTGATCGTCTTCTTCACGGCGAACGAGAACGAAGCGCGGGCGTGGACGCTGCGGCGGGGAAGCACCGCGCTCGAGGCCGCCGGACGGATTCACACGGACATGGCACGCGGCTTCATTCGCTGCGAGGTAATCGCTGCGAATGACCTGCTCGAGTGCGGGTCGCGCGCGGAGGCCGCGCGACGGGGGCTGCAGCGGCTCGAGGGAAAGGACTACGTCGTCGCGGACGGCGACGTGCTGAACATCCGCTTCAGCGTTTGATTGAACATCGGCGGGGCGCTCGCCGTGAGGCGGAGCGCGTCGGTCTCGATGTCGAGGCGGAAGGTGAGGAACGAGCAGCACCCGGTCTCCAGAGCCGCGAGCTCGGCGACCTCCCGGGCCAATTCGGGATCGTGGGCGAAGCGAAGGGTGATCGCTCCGGGCGCGTCCACACGCTCTTCGGCTCGCTCCGCGAGTGAACAGAACCGGGCGAGGCGGCCGCTCCGTTCTCGGGGTTGAAGCGTGCAGCTCATTCGGCCGGCTTGAGCGCTTTCACGATCGCTGCGTGCATGCCGTCGGCGACCTCGTGCGTGAAGGTCACCGAGATGCCCTCGAAGCCGAGCGCGTCGAGCCCGCGCTCGTATTCCCCTTTGGACAGCGCGCCCGCGATGCAGCCGACGTAGCTGCCCCGCGCCGCGCGCTCCCCGGTCGAGAGGCGGTCCTCGGCGACGACGTCGCTGATCCCGATCCGGCCTCCAGGCCGCAGCACTCGATGAATCTCGCGGAAGACGGCGGGCTTGTCGGTCGAGAGGTTGACGACGCAGTTGGAGATGACGACATCGACGGAGTCGGCCGGCAACGGGATCGACTCCATCTCGCCCTGGAGAAACCGGGCGTTCTCGGCGCCGGCTTCTACGGCGTTCCGACGAGCCAGCTCGAGCATCTCCTCGGTCATGTCGAGCCCGTACGCGGTGCCCTCTGGGCCGACGCGCTTCGCAGACAGAAGGACGTCGATTCCGCCGCCGGACCCGAGATCGAGCACGGTTTCTCCCTCGCGCAACTCGGCGACCGCGGTGGGGTTGCCGCAGCCGAGGCTGGCGAGACGAGCGGCATCTGGGAGCTCGCCTTGCTCGTCGATGCCGTAGAGCGCAGCGCCGAACGACTCGTCACCACCACAGCAAGAGTCTTCGCAGCAGCCTGCGGGTTGCTCGCCCTCGACCGCCTGTGCAGCTTCGGCATACCGCCGGCGCACCTGTTCTTTGATCTCCACGGTCAGCCTCCTTACATCGACATCTTTCGATGAATGACCATAACTGCTATATTGATAGATGTCAATGAAGGCTCTCACGCTCGTCGACCAACCGTGTTGCGCCCCCGGCGCGCCTCCGCTTGGCCGGAAGACCGCCGAGGCGCTCGCCGCGAAGTTCAAGGCGCTCTCCGACCCGGCGCGTGTCGCAATCCTGAATCGCCTCGGCGGTGAGGAGGAATGCTGCGTCTGCGAGCTCGACAATCTCGAGCTCTCCCAGCCGACGGTCTCGCACCATCTGAAGGTGCTTCGGGAGGCGGGTCTGGTCGAGGTGGCGCGAAAGCGCGGGACGTGGACGTACTACCGGCTGGTTCCAGACGCAATGCGTGAGCTCGCGGTGGCCCTTGGCGGAACGGCATGACGAACGTCCTCTTCGTCTGCATCGGGAACGCCGGCCGCTCGCAGATGGCGCAGGCGTTCTACGAGCGGCGCGGCGGCTCGGCGCGGTCGCGCGGCAGCGACCCGTCGCCGGTGCTGCACGAAAACGTGGTCACGGCGCTCGGCGAGCTCGGCATCGACATCTCCGACCGGCAGCCCGCGAAGCTGGCCCAGGAGGACGTCGAGTGGGCCGACCTCGTCGTCACGATGGGCTGCGGCGACGCCTGTCCGGTGTTGCCCGGAAAGCGGTACCTGGATTGGAACCTCCGCGACCCGATCAACATGCCCCTCGAGGACGTGCGGGAGCTGCGTGACGAGATCGCGCGTCTGGTCGACGGCCTCCCGAGCTAGTCGACCGGCCGCGTAGCGGCTACAGCGTCCAGCTGATTCGCGTGGTAGAGCACGGCGGCCTCGGCCGTCCGAGCGGCACGGGCGTCGTGGTGGACGGCCACCGCATGGAGAAGCTCGGCTCGCACCTCGGCCTCCAGCGCGGCCGCTCGTTCCTCGATCAGGCGAAGGCCGAGATGGACATGGCCAAGTAGGCGGCCCTCGTCCGTCTGGCGGAAAACCGGACCCGGCCCGAGCTCAGCCGCGCGGCCCAGGTCGTGCAGGAGCGCCGCGGCCAACAGGAGATCGCTCCGAAGCCTCGGGTGCAGCTGGGCCGTCTCGCGGCAGATCGTCGCGACCCCGACCGTGTGCTCGTGCAGCCCGCCGGCGTAGCCGTGGTGCCCGTCCGGCACCGCGGGAAGGAGCCTGAGCTGCCGCCGCATCGCGGTGTCGCCGAAGAATCGGTCGACGGTTGCGCGAAGCCCCGGATGCGCGATCTCGCCGGCGAGGAACTCCAGGAAGCCGTCGAGCTCGTCTGCGTCCCGGCGAAGCGCAGGGGAGAGCTCTCCCGGGTCGGCCTCCGCGGGCTCGATCGACCGGATCTCGAGCTGGAGCCGGTCACGAAACCGCTCGACTCGCCCCAGCACGTGGACGGCGTCGCCCTCGGCGAAGCGCGCATCGAGCAGATCGACGTCGTTCCAGACTCGTGCATCGACTCGCCCGGTTGGGTCGACGAGCTCGAGCGCGAGATAGGAAGCGCCCGCACGCGTGCGCAACCGTTGCTTGCGCGCCACTGCGTACGTCCCCTCGACGACGCGGTCTTCGGCCAGCTCGGCGAGCGCGCTCACGTTGTTAGTCTCACGCTCGTGGCGGACGTTCGATCTTTCCGGGCGCTGCGCTACGACGAGGCGAACGCGGGGCCGCTCGAGACCCTCGTGGCACCGCCGTACGACGTCATCTCGGACGAGGAGCGGCGCGAGTACCTCGCCAAGAGCCCGTACAACATCGTCCACCTGACGCTGCCGGATTCCGAGGAACAGGCCGCCCGCGATCTTCGGAGCTGGCGTGATGAGGACGTCCTCTCCCTCGAGGAGCCAGGCGTATGGGCGCTCTCCCAGACCTACGTCGGGCCCGACCGAATCGAGCGGACGCGCAACGGCCTTGTCGTCGCACTCCGGCTCGAACCGTACGAGAACCAGGTCGTGCTGCCGCACGAGCGCACGCACGCGGGGCCGAAGGAAGGCCGTCTGCGGCTGCTTCGCTCGACCCGGACCCAGCTCGAGCCGATCTTTCTCCTCCACGACGGCGATCCGGTCGAACTTCCGAGCCATGAGCCCGACCTGCAGTCCGGCGGCGACCGGCTCTGGCGAATCGAGGCAGATCTCGGCTCGTTCGCCGATGCACAGCTCCTGATTGCGGACGGGCACCATCGCTACGAGACGGCGCTCGCCTTCCACGAGGAGGACGGAACCGAGGCGAGCGCGTTCATGATGGTCGTCCTCGTCTCGACTCGGGAGGAGGGGCTGACGATTTTCCCGACGCACCGCGTCGTCACCGAGCTGAACGGCGTTCCGGCGAAGCCGATCCCCGAGCCGGGAGACGAGTTGCCCGGCCTCGTGCTGTACCGCGACGGCGGCTACGCGCTCGTCGAGGGCGAAGGGCTCGACGTCGAGGTCGTCGACGCGCTCCGGCCCGAGGGCGTCACCTACACGCCGCAGCGGGCGGAGGCGGTCGCGGCCGTCGATCGCGGCGAGGCGGAGGTGGCGTTCCTGCTGCGGCCGACGAGGATCGAAGACGTCTTCACACGCGCGCGCGAGGGCCGCGTGATGCCGCAGAAGACGACCTACTTCTATCCGAAGCTGACTTCCGGCCTCCTTCTACAGCCACTTGACTGACTGGCTCGAGGTCTGCCGCGCGGCGCGGGAGGACGTCGCGGCGGCGCTGGTGGAGCTGCCGACCCGGACCGAGCGAGAGCCGGTCGTCGGCGCGGGCATGGGGGGCGACGAGACGATTGCGATCGACGCCGCCGCCGAGAAGGCGATCGTGGCGCGGCTCGAGCAGACCGGGGCCGATTTCGTGCTCGTCTCCGAGGAGCTCGGCAGGAAGCAGGTCGGCGCGGGCGGAGACGTGCACGTCGTGATCGACCCGATCGACGGGTCGCTGAACGCGAAGCGCGGCATTCCGTTCTTCTCGCTGTCGGTCGCCGTCGCGGAGGGGCCGACCATGGAGGACGTCTTCTTCGGCTACGTGCACGACTTCGGCGCCGGCGAGGAGTGGACTGCGGAGAAGGGGAAGGGAGCGCACCTGAACGGTGACGGCCTCGGTGACGTGCGGCCGCGGGAGGAGATCGAGATCCTCTCCTTCGAGGCGACGCTCACCTCCTCGGTGGCCGAGAAGGCGGCGCGGATGGTCGGCATCGCCTATCGCCTGCGGATCATGGGCTCGCTCGCGCTCTCGCTGTGCCATCTCGCCGCGGGTCGCGTGGACGCAGTCTGCTCGCTGAAGGCCGCGCGCTCCGTGGACATCGCCGCAGCGCAGCTGCTCGTGCGAGAGCGCGGGCTCGCGATCGACCTGCCCGAGGCGCCGCCGTTCGCGGAGGCGCCGCTCGACGTCGAAGGGCGCTCTCGGGTCGTCGCCGCGGCGACGCCGAAGCTCTGCGACGAGCTGTTCGCCGCGCTGGCGTGAACGAGTTTCGGGAGATCGCCGAGGAGCACTGCGCGCCCCTCGAGGCTGCTCGTCAGGCCGATCCAGACGAGTTCCGCGCGCGGCTGCTCGACGTGCTGGCAGCCCTCCACCAGCTCGAATGGACGTGGTGAGGCAGGTCCGGGTCGGGTGTTCGGGGTGGAACTACGACCACTGGCGGAACGGCGTCTTCTATCCCCCGCGACTGCCGCCGCGCGAATGGCTCCCGTACTACGCGCGCTTCTTCGACACCGTCGAGGTGAACTCGACCTTCTACCGGCTGCCCCGCCGCGAAGCGGTGGCCAACTGGGTCGAGCAGAGCCCGCCCGGATTCCTGTTCACGGTCAAGGCGAGCCGCTATCTGACCCACATCAAACGGCTGACCGACGTCGGCCGAGGTGTCGAGCGGTTCTACGAACGGATCGAGCCGCTCGTTCGCTCAACGAAGTTCGGCCCCGTGCTGTGGCAGCTGCCGGCGAACTTCCACCGCGACGACGAGCGTCTGGCCGGCGCGCTCGAGCGTCTTCCGCCGGGACGGCACTGCTTCGAATTCCGGCACCAGAGCTGGTTCGTGCCCGACGTCTACAAGCTGCTGCGGAGGCACGCCGCTGCCCTGGCGATCGGCGATCACCCCGAGCGGCCGTTCCAGACGCACGAGCTCACAGCCGACTGGACGTTCATTCGCTTCCACGCCGGCAAGCGCGGCCTGCGCGGTAACTACTCCGAGTCTGAGCTCGAGGAGTGGGCCCGGCGGATCGAGGATTGGCGGCGCAACGTCGAGGTGTTCGCCTACTTCAACAACGACTGGGAAGGCTTCGCGGTCAAGAATGGGCAATGGCTGAAGAAGCGGCTCGGCCTCTGAACGGCGCCGACGTCGTCGTCGAGGACGTGCGCAAGGCGTTCGAGGGCGGGCGGATTCGAGCGCTCGAGTCGATCTCGTTTGCGCTCGAGCCCGGGGAGTTCGTAGCGCTCGTCGGGCCTTCCGGGTGCGGCAAGAGCACGCTGCTCAACCTGATCGGCGCGCTCGATAAGGCCGACGGGGGCCGGATCACGGTGGGCGGCCGCGACCTCAACGGCGTCGACGAGACCGAGTACCGAGCCGAGACCGTCGGGTTCGTCTTCCAGTTCCACCACCTGATTCCGACGCTGTCCGCGGAAGAGAACGTCCAGATCGCGATGATCGGTCGCGTGCCGCGGCGGGCCGAGCGGCAGGAGCGCGCCAGGGCGCTGCTCGACGACGTCGGCCTCTCCGAACGAAGGAGGAACTACCCGCCGACGCTCTCGGGCGGCGAGCGCCAGCGGGTGGCGCTCGCGCGGGCGCTCGCGAACCGGCCTCGGCTCCTGCTCGCGGACGAGCCGACGGGGGCGCTCGACTCGGAAACCGGCGCGCAGATCCTGCGCCTGCTGCAGGGCGTGCGCGAGCAGCACGGCATGACGATCCTGCTGGTGACGAACGACGACGAGGTCGCTCAGCAGGCCGACCGCATCCTGCGGATGCGCGACGGCCGGATCACTCCTGCCGCAGAGCCTCGATCGGCTTGAGCCGCGTCGCGATCCAGGTCGGGTAGATCGCGCCGACGAGGGCGACGCCGAGCGCGAACCCGAGACCCCAGGCGAACACACCGGCCGTGAAGTCCGGCTCGAGCAGGTCGAGGGCGTCGCCGCCGCTCGTGAACACCTCGGCCGCCCCGTAGCCGACGAGCAGGCCGAGTGCGAGCGCAATTAGGCAGAGTGCGACGGCCTCGCTCAGGATCAGCGCGGCGATTCGGTAGTTGCGCCAGCCGACGGCGCGCAGAACGCCGATCTCGCGCATCCGCTCGAAGACCGCCATCGCCATCGTGTTCGTCACGGCGCTGCCGGCGAGGAGCAGCGCGAGCGCGGAGATGATCCAGCCGGTCGTCGTGACGAGGCGGCTGCTCGTGTCGATCTTGACCGCCTGGTCCGGATCGACGACCGAGATCGTTCCCGGGAACTCGTCCTCGATCCGGCGCGCGACCTCCCGCGGGTCGGACCCGAGCGACGCCGTCACGGCGATCGTGGTCACGTCGCGCGGCCGCTGGGCGAGCTCCTGGACCGTCGCGAGCGGCAGCACGGCTCCGTCGTCGACCACCGAGCTGCCGATGTGGTAGATCCCCGAGACCCGGAAGTCGCGCGGCCCGACCGCGAGCTTGTCCCCCGGCTTCAGGTGCAGCCGGTCGGCCGCGATGTCGCCCACGTAGGCCTCGTCGCCGGTGGGTCGATGCCCGGACGCGAGCACGAGCCGGCGCTGGGTGAACTGCCCGCTCTGGAAGCCGAACACGACCAGCGACTTCGTCTGGAAGAGAAAGACGCCGGCGGCGCCGGAGACTCCCGGCACGCGCTCGATCTGGCCGACGATGCTCTCGGGCAGGCGGGAGAGCGTCAGATCGGACGCTCCGCGCTGGAACAGCCCGAAATCCGCGCGACCCACGTGCACGAGATCGTCGGCCGTCGCCTTCGCCCCCGCCGTGATCGAGAGCAGG
Source organism: Actinomycetota bacterium (assembly GCA_046729795.1). GTDB lineage: Bacteria > Actinomycetota > Thermoleophilia > Gaiellales > Gaiellaceae > JBKPFU01. The sequence goes on from JBKPHH010000037.1 coordinate 32,315, forward strand.
GCCACGATCAGCCCGACGCCAACCGCGACTCCGGCCGAGGTCAGGGCTGAGCGCACGGGCCGCCGCCGCAGGTTTCGCCACACGAGGGCGCCCCAGGTCATCCGCATATCTTCCGCTACGCTCAACCCGAGATGCAGCCCTCGCGCGAGGAAATCTCCAAGGCGCTCGAGCAGGTCATCGACCCCGAGCTGAAGCGGAACGTCGTCGAGCTCGACATGGTGCGCGACGTCCTGATTTCCGGCGGAGACGTGACCGTGACGATCGCCCTTACCGTTCCCGGCTGTCCGCTGCGGGCGAGCTTCGAGGAGCAGGTCGCAAGTGCGCTGCTGCCGCTCGAGGGCGTCGAGCGTGTGGGGCTCGAGTTCGACGTCATGTCGCCGGACGAGAAGGCCGCGCTGACCGAGAAGCTTCGGGGCTCGGTGACCGAGCGAACGAAGGGCATCTCACTCGACCGCGACACGCGTGTGATCGCGATCGCGAGCGGCAAGGGCGGTGTCGGCAAGTCCTCGCTGACCGTGAACCTCGCGGCCGCGTTCGACCGGCTCGGCCACTCGGTCGGAATCCTCGACGCCGACGTCTACGGCCACTCGATTCCGCACCTGCTCGGGATCGATCAGCGCCCGATCGTGGTCGACAAGATGATCGTCCCGCCGGTCCGTGGCGAGCTGAAGCTGATGTCGATCGGGTTCTTCCTCGAGGAGAACGCGCCGGTGATGTGGCGCGGGCCGATGCTCCACCGCGCGCTCGAGCAGTTCCTATCCGACGTTCACTGGGGCGAGCTGGACACCCTGCTCGTCGACATGCCGCCGGGCACCGGTGACGTGTCGATCTCGCTCGGCCAGCTGCTGCCACGGGCCGAGGCCGTGGTCGTGACCACGCCGCAGCCGCTGGCGCAGGAAGTCGCCGCCCGCGCGGCGCTGATGGCGAGGCGGACGAACATGCGCCTGCTCGGCGTCGTCGAGAACATGAGCGGCGACGTGTTCGGGTCCGGTGGCGGAGAGCGCCTCGCGCAGGAGCTCGAGGTGCCGCTGCTCGGCCAGATTCCACTCGATCCGGCGCTGCGCGAAGCCGGGGACGAAGGCGTGCCGCTCGTCGAGGCCCATCCCGAATCGGCCGCAGCCGAGGCGGTTCTGGCGCTGGCCGACGCGGTCGCGGCCACGAAGCGTGAGCAAGGGATCGGCTTCGTGAAGCCGCTCCCGGTGGTCTCGTAGTCCAGGAGCGGCTTCGGGCACTCGGCTTCGGGCCTGACGAAGCCGAGACGCTCGCCGCGCACTTTCTCGACGCGGAGGCCCGCGGAAAGACCGGCCATGGGCTGTCGCGGGTGGATTGGCTCGAGACCCTGCCCGACCTGAAGCCAGAGGCGCGGGCCGAGCGCGTGGTCTCGGAGCCCGGCTTCGAGCGCTGGGAAGGCCAAGGCGCCCTCGGGTATCTGGTCCTGGACGCGATCGTGGGCGCGCAGCTCGCCGACCCGCCCGAACGAGCTCGCGTGGTCGTCGCGGTGGATTGCTTTCCGACCGGCATGCTCGGCCACTGGGTGCGCCGCCTCGCGGAACGGGGGCTCGTCGGCGCGCTCACGGCGACCTCTCCGCCGCGCCTTGGCTCGCCTGACGGCGGCGAGCCGCTCGCGGGCACGAATCCGCTCGCGATTGCGATCCCGAGCACGGACGGCCGCCCGCTCGTGGCCGACGTCTCGATGGGCAAGGTCACCTACGGCGACGTGCTCACGGGCAACGCGTCGCCGGAGGATCTCGTCGCGTTCGGCGGAGAGCAGGCCCACAAGGCGTTCGCGCTTGCGCTCGGGCTGCAGCTCCTCGTCGACTCCCTCACCGGCGCCGACGGCTACGGCGCGGTCATGCTCGTCGCGCGGCCCGAGGCGGATCCGGTGCCGGGCCTACGCGCTCGAGCGGGCGGTATTCGCCTCCCCGGCGACCGCTGACCGAGGCGTCGCTTGCGATGCCGCTTAAAAGGCGGTGCCGGCTTTGCCGGTGCGGCCGGCTAATCCCCGCGGAAGATTCGAACCCGGCCGGGGCTAGGAAGTGATCGCTTGGGCGAACCGCGGATCGTCGCGGATCGTGTCGAAGTCCGGATCTTCCCTGGCTCGCTCGGCTGCCTTCGGGTCGAGCTCCACGGCACGGCGGAGCTGATCGAGGGCCGCATCGGCGTTTCCCGCCAGGCTCTCGACGCAGGCGAGGTCGTAAACGAGCTCCCAGCTGTCGGGATAGTGCTCACGGCCGTCCTCGAGCGCCTGACGCGCCTCGTCGTAGCGGCCGAGCTTCGCGAGCCCGCCCGCGCGGAAGGAGTACTCCCACCGTGAGGGCTCGAACCGCTTCGCCTCTGCGCCGATCGCGACGATCGTCGTTCCCGGCTCTGACGCATGGGCGACGCGGTGCTCCTTCGGCTCGAAGAGGACGAAGGTTCCGGCCGGCGCGTCGAACTCCTCGTCGCCCGAGCGAAAGCGAGCCGTCCCGCGCACGACGAGGTAGAGCTCCTGATGCACGTCCGCGTGCTCCTCGGTGACGAGGTCTCCCTCGTTCTCGCCGTGGTAGGCGTTGATCCCGAAGGCGTCGACGCCGAGCGTGTAGCGAACCGGCTTCCATTGCAGCTCGCCGTCGAGCGCCGGCAGGGATTCGATCTCGTCGACGTGGACCCGCCTCACGTGGCGGCTTTCGCGGTGATCTCCTTGAACTCGGTGGTGTCGCGGATCGACTCGAAGTCGTCGTCGTCCTCGGCGAGTTCGCGCATCCTCGGATCGAGCTCGAAGGAACGCCGGAGGTGTTCGAGCGCGATTTCCGTCTCGCCCTTCCGCGCTTCGGCGCAGGCGAGGTTGTAGAGCACCGTCCCGTCGTCCGGGTACTTCTCGTGGGCCTTCAGGAGCTCCTCGATCGCCTTGTCCCACTCCTGCGTCTCCCAGTACCGAAATGCCTGGGCGTTCCGCTCCCACTGCGACGGCTGGAAGACCTCGCCGGGCGTGCCGCCGATCGCGATGACAAGCGTCCCGGGCTCTTGAGCCACGGCTTTGCGCTTGGCCGCAGGGTCGCGCACGAAGACGAAGGTCCCCTGCGGGGCGTCGATCTCCTCTCCCTCGACCGTGAAGGTCGCGTGCCCGGTCGCGACGACGTAGAGCTCTTGGTGCCGAGCCGCCCGCTCGCCCATCTCGTCGTGCTCGGAGATCACCTCCTCGTCGCCCTTCTGGGCGCGGTAGGCGTTGATGCCGAACGCCTGGATGTCGAACTGGGACCGAACCGGAGCCCAACGGGTTTGATTCCGGTGCCAGCCCATCGAGAAGTCGTCGAAATGTGCGACTTCGTAGCCCTTCTCGTTCACGATCTCCTCCTTAGCTCTTCGAGCACGACCGGGTCGACCTGCTCGACGCCGTCCACGCGCTCCTCGAGATTCTCGTTCCCGGCCCAGCGGAAGAAGGCGTCGCCGAGCTCGCCTTCGAACCCAAGCCGCTGTAGACGCTCCTGCAGCTCCGCCCGCAAGGCTTCGTCCACCGTCAGCCATTCCTCCCGCGGCGTCTGGCCGAACAGCATCTGGTGCATTCCGTACAGCCGCCGCAGCTCTTCGAGCGGGCGCTCGTGGTCGTCAACGCGCAGGTCGACGATCGTGTCCGAGAGGTTCGCGTAGCCGCCGTCCTTCTCGACAATGATGATCGCCGCCGATTGCTGGCCTCGCCGGTCGCCGCCGGCCGCCTGCGCCGCGTCGAGGCAGTCGAGCAGTCGCTCGGCGAGCGGCTTTCGGGCCGTCGCCTCGAACGTATCCGCGAGCCCGTCGACGGTCTCCTGCGAGACGAGGATGTTCCCCTGCGCTGCGTAACACCTGCCGGTGCGCCCGCCGGCCCAGTCGTAGCACTCCTTCCCCGTGTACGTCGCGCCGCGTCCTTCCCCGTCGACGACGCCCAGCTGGCGGTGATCCCGGCCTTCGTCCGCTGACGTCAGCCGCTCGACGACCTCTTGCGCGGAGAGTCCTTCGCGCAAGAGCTCAAGGCCGCCGGGGCCGTAGCGTGGGTTCGCGTACGCCTGCGTGGCGATCGCCCCGACATGCGGCTCGGCCCACGAGACGACCGAGCCGACCGCGGGAAACTTCGACTGCACCGCCACTCCCCACTGCCGCGCGTCGAGATCGCAGGCCGCGATCGAGTATGTGGAGGGCCTAGCCATAGGTCATCTTGGTCAAGTCGAGCTCCAGGAGCTCCTTTTTGTCCTCCGGCACGAGCACGGACGCGACTTCGGGCCGCTCGAGCGCCTGCTTGACCTTCTGCGGGGTGTCGGCACGGACGACGACAGGGGTTCCCTCGTCATGCGCTTTCTTCAGCCGCTCGACGTCCGTTACGTCGTCGAGCACGAGCGCCTCCTCGAGCGGCACGGCCGGATCTCCCTCGGCGACGATCTCCGGAACGCGGACGCCCTTCGCTCCGAACCAGCGGTTTCTCACAGCGTGGTCGAGCCCCCCGGCTCGAGCGCGACGACGTCGACCCCCGGCGCGAGCTCGCGCAGCTGGTCCGGCGTTCCGGTCAGGATCGGAAACGTGCCGTAGTGGCACGGCACGCAGCGACGCGTGCCGAGCAGCTCAAGTGCCACGGCGGCTTCGCGGGGCCCCATCGTGAAGTGGTCGCCGATCGGCAGCACGGCGAGGTCCGGCCCGTAGATGCGCCCGATCAGGCTCATGTCGGAGAACACGCACGTGTCCCCGGCGAAATAGGCGCGCTTGCCGTCCTCGACCTCCACGACAATTCCACATGCCTCACCGAGATAGTCGCCGTCGTCGCTTGAACTGGAGTGGAACGCGTTCGTGAGCGTGAACTTGCAACCAGCCGCTTCGTATGTCCCGCCCTTGTTCGAGCCCGGCATCTCGCCGACCTCCGCCCCTTTGTTTCCGAGCCAGCCTTTCAGCTCCACCTGCGCGACGACCTCGGGCGAGAACTTCTTGGTCAGCTCCACCGTGTCCCCGACGTGGTCGCCGTGACCGTGGGTGATCGCGATCACGTCAACCTGCTCGGGCTCCTGCTCCCCGTCCGGGCACTTGGGGTTGCCGGTCAGGAAGGGGTCGATGTAGATCCGCTTGCCGCCGCCGGTGTCGAGCCGGAAGGCAGCGTGTCCCAACCACGTCAGCGTCGAGTCCGCCACACGCTCTCCTTTCCTCGCAGGAGCGGCAGCGTACAACGCGAAAGACTGCGCATGGGGCGTCTCGTTCCAGTCTTGCTGGTGCTTGCGGGCGCATACGCGGACCGCATCGACGACCCCGGGTTCGCCTTCTACGTCACGCTCGTCGCGGTTCCATTCGCGGCGGCCGCGCTGCTCGCCGGGATCGGCGACGAACGGGCCGACCGCCTGCAGACGACGCTGAGCGGACTGGCACTGCTCATGATCGTCATTGGCTCCGCCGCACGTGCTCCGGCCGTCGCGGAGGGTGTCGTTCCGCCGCTTGCGCAGACGGCGCTGGTCGCCTGCCTGCTCCTGTTCGTCGCGCAGGCCGTGGTGGCTCTCCGCCGCGAATTAGAAGGGCAGTGAGCCGGCGGCGTCCTTCGCCAGGTCGATCAGCGGCTGTACGGCGAAGAACGTTCCGATCGTCACCGCCAGCGCCACGCTGACCGACGCCTGCAGCAGGCCTTCGAAGGGCGGCGCGCCTCCGACCGGCGCCAGCTGCAGCTCCGCGGTCGGCCGCATGTACATCGCGCGGACGACACCGAGGTAGTAGTAGAGACTGACGAGGGTCGCGACGACGCCGACAATCACGAGCCAGGTCCAGCCGTGGTCGTAGGCGGCGGAGAACGCGTAGAACTTGCCAACGAACCCACCCGTGAGCGGGAAGCCGGCGAAACCGAGCATGAAGGCCCACATCGCGATCCCGAGCAGGGGACGCTCCCAACCGAACCCGGCGAGGTTGTCGAGCGTGACGGGCTGGTTCAGCTCGCGCTCGCGGGCGGCGACGACGGCGAAGGCGCCGACCGACATCGCGGCATAGGGGATCAGGTAGAAGAGCAGCGCCCTGGCTCCGAGCGCGCTTCCGGTCGAGATCGGGATCAGCATGAAGCCGGCGTGCGAGATCGACGAGTACGCCAACATGCGCTTCACGCTTCGCTGCGTCAGGGCGGCCAGGTTCCCGACGGCGAGGGACGCGACGGCGATCGCCGCGACGGCGATCGACCAGATGTGCTCCTCCTGCGGAAAGGCCGTGACGAGGATGCGCAGCGTCAGCACGAGGGCAGCGACCTTCGTGGCGGAGGACATGAATGCGGTCACCGGGGTCGGCGCGCCCTCGTAGACGTCGGGGGTCCACATATGGAACGGCGCCGCCGAGGCCTTGAAAGCGAGCCCCGCAAGCACCATCGCAAGCCCCGCGAGCAGGAGCGGATCGTGGGAGAGGCCCTGCTGCGAGACGGTCGAGGCGATCGCCGAGAACTCGATGTGGCCCGTGGCCCCGAAGACGAGCGCTGAGCCGAACAGGAGCACCGCCGAGCCGAAGCCGCCGACGATCAGGTACTTGAGCCCGGCCTCGAGCGAGCCGACGAGCCCGACGTCGATCGCACACAGCACGTACAGCGAGATCGAGAACCACTCGAGGCCCAGGAAGAGGGTCATCAGGTTGTTCGCGGTGACGAAGAAGGCCATGCCCGCTCCCGCCGCGGCCAGCAGCGCGTAGTACTCGCCGACGTGATCGTCGGACGTGGGCTCGCGGTACGCGACGCCGACTGCCAGCAAACCCGAGCCCGCGATGATGATCTGTGCGAGTGCGCCCAGCTGGTCCCGGCTCGCCGCGTCGGCGACGATGCCCGACGGATCGTCCGAGTAGCCGAAGAGGATCGCGGCGGCGACGGCGGCGCCTGCGAACCCGACCGCGCACACGCTTGCCGCCACCGGCCTCCGCCACCGTCTCGGCGCGAGCACCGCCACGAGCAGCGCGATTGCACTCGCGGCGAGCAGCGCGAGCTCGGGCGAGAGCGCGAACCAGTCGACGTTCGGGGTGTCGATCACGGCGACGCGGAGAGTCCGTTGGATACCGGGGCGAACGAGCGATCGGTGACCGCCGCCGGCCAAGCCGACAGTGCGAGCAGGCAGGCGATGAGCGGGACGAGGATGCTGAGCTCGGCAGGCCGGAGGTCGAGCGCTGCGTCCGTGACGGCCGGGCCTCGCCGCACGTGCAGCACCCCGGAGATCAGGCGGAGCATGTACATGGCCGCGAGGACGATCGCGACCGCTCCGACGAGTGCGTACCCCCAGCCCTGCGCGAAGACGCCGGCCAGGATCAGGAACTCGCCTGCGAAGGCCCCCGAGCCGGGCACGGCCAGGGCGATGATCCCCGTCGTCATGAGCAGGGTCGCCAGCAGGGGACGCCCGCGGGCCATCCCGCCCAGCCGATCGAAGTCACCGGTCGCCGCACGCCGCTCGATCGCGCCGGCAAGCAGGAAGAGCGTGGCCGAGAGGAGGCCGTGGTTGACCATCTGGAGGACGGAGCCATTCAGGCCGGCGCCGTTTGCTGCGAAGACACCCAAGGTGATTAGTCCGAGCTGCGCGAGGCTCGAGTAGGCGATCACCCCGCGGACGTCGGGAGCACGGAAGGCCAGCAACGAGCCGTAGACGAGCCCCGTCGCGGCCAGCACGAGGATCGGCGTGCGGAAGTCGTCCACGGGGCCGGGGAAGCGGGTGAGCACGATCTGGATGAACCCGTAGGTGGCTGCCTTCGAGACGACGCCCGACAGAACCGCCGAGACCTCGGCCGGTGACTCGCGGTAGGCGTCCGGAAGCCAGCCGTGCAGCGGGAAGAGCGGCGCCTTGACCGCGAACGCGGCCATGAAGCCGAGGAAGATCCACCAGCTGTCGCTCGTCCCCTGGCCGAAGATCTCGAACGAGCCGGCCGAGAGCCCGAGGACGATGATCGAGACCAGCATGAGCAGCGAGCCCGCCATCGTGTAGAGGACGAACTTGAGCGTCGCGCCCAGCCGTCCGGGCCCGCCCCAGACGCCGATCAAGACGTAGAGCGGGATCAGCATCGCTTCCCAGAAGACGTAGAAGAGGAGGAGATCCTGGGCGGCGAAGACGCCGACGATCGCCCCCGTCAGCAGGAGCATCAGGCCGTGGTAGGCACGGGGTCGATCCCGGCCGAGCCAGAACGCATAGGCGATCGCCGCGGCCATCACGACGACGGTCAGGCCTGCGAGCCAGAGCGAGTAGCCGCGGAAGCCGACGTGGTAGGAGACGCCGAGGTCCGAGAACCAGCTGTGCTGCTGCTCGAACTGGAGCTCGAGCGTCCGCGAGCCGAAGTCGAACCGGACGAGCGCCTCGATCCAGAAGCCGACCTCGACCAGGGCGAACAGCAGCGCGAGCGCCCCCGCCGAGAACGGCTCCCACGGCAGCAGCCAGATGAGGAGCGCCCCCGCGACCGGGAGGAAGATCAGGATCGTCGTGATCCACTCGGAGCCCATGTCACCTGGCCGCCACGAAGACGACGGTGAGGACGGCGACGCTTGCGGCGAACGCGAGCGCGTAGTTGCGGACGAAGCCGGTCTGGAGGCTGCGCGTGAGCGCGCCGAGGCCCCGCGTCGCGGCGCCGATCTCCCGGACGGATCCGGCGATCAGCGGACGCTCGACCAACGCATACAGGCCGCGAACGAGCAGCACGGCCGGCCGGTAGAAGACCAGGTCGTACAGCTCGTCGAAGTAGAACTTGTGCTCCAAGACCGCCATTGCCCAGCGCGGACGTCGAGTGATCCTAGGAGCCGTAGGCTGTGCTCCGTAGATCAGCCAGGCGACGCCGATTCCGGCGAGCCCGAGCAGGACCGAGAGCACCGTGGTCAGCGCCTCCTGCCCCGCCGTGGCCTCGACGAGCGGCCGCGCCACCGGCTCGAGCCAGGTCGAGATCGGCGTCCAGACCCCGGCGAATTGGATCCAGCCGCCAACGGTCGCCAGCACGGCGAGCACGGCGACGGTCGCGCCCATGGTGACCCCGGCCACGTCCGCCTTCGGCGCGTGAAAGTGCTCGCGCGCGTAGGCGGAGAGCTCTCCGCCGAAGACGATGAAGACGAGGCGGAAGGCGTACAGGCCGGTCAGGAACACGCCGACGATGCCGGCCGCCCAGAGCAGCCTGCCGTACCAGCCTGCATCGAGCGAGGCCGCGAGGAGCGAGTCCTTCGAGAAGAAGCCCGCGAACGGCGGCATCCCCGCCAGGGCGAGCGAGCCGATCAGGAACGCCCACCACGTCCGCGGCAACAGCTGCCGTAGCCCGCCCATCTTGCGGATGTCCTGCTCGCCGGCGAGCGAGTGGATCACGATGCCGGCCGCCATGAAGAGCAGGGCCTTGAAGAAGGCGTGCGTCATCAGGTGGAACTCGGCGTTCGCGTACGCACCGAGCCCTGCCCCGAGGAACATGTAGCCGATCTGGGACATCGTCGAGTAGGCGATCACGCGCTTGATGTCGGTCTGGACGAGCGCGATCAGCCCCGCCATCAGCAGCGTCGCGGCGCCCAGTCCGGCGGCGAGGTCCTGTACCCGCGGCGCCACCTCGAACAGGGCGTGCGTACGGACGATCAGGTAGACGCCCGCGGTCACCATCGTCGCTGCGTGGATGAGAGCGCTGACCGGGGTTGGGCCCTCCATCGCGTCGGGGAGCCACGTCTGAAGCGGCAGCTGCGCCGACTTGGCTACCGCGCCCCCGAGCAGCCCGAGCGCGATCAGGTTCGCCGCCCAGTAGCCGTACGAGTCGGCGCGGCCGAAGACGACCTCGAAGTCGAGCGAGCCCGTCCGCTGGATCAGCAGGAAGAGGGCGAGCGCCATCGTCGCGTCGCCGAGCGCGTTCATGATGAACGCCTTCTTCGCCGCGGCGATCGCCTCGGGCCGCTCGTGCCAGAAGCCGATCAGCAGGTACGAGGAGAGGCCGACCAGGCCCCAGCCGGCGAGCAGCAGCAACAGGTTGCCGCTCTGGACGAGCAGCAGCATCGAGAAGACGAACAGCGCCATATAGGCGAAGTAGCGGCGCTCCTCGTCGTCGCCGTCCATGTAGCCGATCGAGTAGGCGACGATCAGGAAACCGACCCCGGCGACGATCAGCATCATGAAGACGCTCAGCGGGTCGACGAGGATCCGCAGGCCGAAGTGGAGGTCGCCCGCGGTCAGCCAGCTCCAGAGCGTCGACGGATGGGAGCGCTCTTCGGGTGACTCGCCCCAGAGGAAGATGAACGAGATCAGCGCGGCGACGAACGAGCCGAGAACCGAAGCCGTCCCGATGTAGCCGGCGCCGCGCCGGGTCAGCCCCTGTCCGAGCAGCGTGATCAGGAGCGCCGCCGCCAGCGGCAGGGCGAGGCAGATCCAGGCGGAGACGATCATCCGCGGAGGGTCGCGAGCTTGTCGACGTCGAGGTCGAGCTTGCGCCGCGCCATCGCCACGATCAGGCCGAGCCCGACCACGACCTCCGAGGCCGCGACCGCCATCACGGCGAGCGCGAAGACCTGCCCATCGAGGTTCGCAAAGTGGCGCGAGAAGGCGATCAGTGCCAGGTTCGCCCCGTTCAGCATGATCTCCAGCGACAGCAAGACGATCAGCGGGCTGCGGCGGAGCAGCACGCCCAGCGCTCCCGTGCAGAACAGGAAGCCCGCGACGCAGAGGTACCAGACGACGTCGGGGCCCATCATTGGGCGCTCGGGTCCCTGGCGTGGTGGCTGAGGATCACGCCGCCGATCGCAGCGATCAAGAGCACGATCGACGTGATCTCGAAGGCCAGCAGGTGGTCGGTGAGGAAGACGCGGCCGATCTCGGTCGGGTTGCCGAACGAACCGTCGACGTCGGGGCTCTTCGAGAGGCGTCCGCTCGCCTTGACGCCGATCACGACGATCACCTCGACGAGGATCGCGCCCGCGGCCGTGACCGCCGCGACCGTCTGCCAGCTCGGCCCACCCTTCCAGGGCGCGTCGGCGCGGCCGCCCAAGTAGGCGATCACGAACAGGAACATCACCATCACCGCGCCTGCGTAGACCAGCACCTGCGCCGCTGCAACGAACTGCGCCGACAGCAACAGGTAAAGGACTGCCAGCGAGGCGAGGTTCCCGATCAGCGACAGCGCCGAGTAGAAGGGGTTCGTGAACGAGACGACGGCGATCCCGGAGGCGAGGCACGCGAAGGCCGCAACCACCCAAACCGCCCAGACGAGCACGTTCGCCACCTAGCGGCCTCCGGGCGAGCAGGTCATGCTGACCGCGCGCGAAAAGCAAGCCGAGCAAGGACGCAGGGAGCGCGCGTATCCGGAGGATACGGGTGCGACCGAGGACACCGCGCGGCGCAGCTTCGCAGCGGGCCGGGGAGTATGAGATGCGAGCGCGGCGGCCGCCATTAAGAGTTCGTCCGGTAGAAGGGGATGGGCGTGTCGTACAGCTCCGGGTCGGCGACCGGGACCTTCTTGATCGGCTCGGCCAGCAGCATGTCCTTCGTGTAGATCAGGTCGTCGCGCGAGTACTCGGAGATCTCGAACTCGTTGCCGAGCGTGATCGCGTCGAAGGGGCACGCGAGCTCGCAGTACCCGCAGAAGATGCAGCGGCTCATGTTGATCTCGTAGATGCGGGCGTAGCGCTCACCGGCCGAGACGCGGTTCGTCGCGGTGTTCTCCTCGGCGACGACGCGGATGCAGTCCGCCGGGCACGCGGCCGCGCACAACGAGCAGCCGATGCACTTCTCGAGTCCGTTCTGGTGTCGCCAGAGCCGGTGCCGGCCCCGGAACCGCGGATAGAGCGGTCGCTTGTACTCCGGGTACTGCTGCGTGATCGGCTTCTTGAAAATGTGCTTCAGGGTCACCCCGAAGCCCTTGACCGTGTCGACCGGCTGTGGGCTCATGACGCGTCCTGAGGCCGGCATCGCGAGCGATGCCTCATATCGCGATCACCAGAGCCGCCGTCACCAGAGCGTTGATCGTCGCGGCAGGCAGCAGCACCTTCCAGCCGAACCGCATCAGCTGGTCGTAACGAAGGCGCGGCAGCGTCGCGCGGATCCAGATGAAGACCGAGATCGCGATCACCAGCTTGAGCAGGAACCAGAGCGGCCCGAGGTCCCCGTCGAGCAAGCCCATGTGCCAGCCGCCGAAGAAGAGCGTCACGGCGAGCCCGGAGAGCACGATCATGTTGATGTACTCGGCCGCGGCGAACAGGCCCCAGCGCATGCCGCCGTACTCCGTGCTGTACCCGGAAACGAGCTCGGTGTCCGCCTCAGGCAGGTCGAACGGCGCGCGGTTCGTCTCGGCGATGCCCGCGATGAAGAAGACGAGCAGCCCGACCGCCTGCGGGAGCACGAACCAGACCGTCTGGGCCTGCTTGTCGACGATGTCCGTCAGCGCGAGCGACTGGCCCATGATCACGACGCCGAGCACGGCGAACGTGAGCGAGACTTCGTACGAGACCATCTGTGCGCAGGTCCGCATGGAGCCGAGCAGGGCGAACTTCGAGTCCGAGGCCCAGCCGCCGACGATGAAGCCGTAGATTCCCACCGAGCTGAGGGCGAAGATCAGGATCAGCGAGATCGGCACGTTGACGATCTCTCCGCTGATGTCGTAGCCGGCGACCTCCCAGCCCTCGCCAAACGGAATCACGCTGAAGGCCGCGAGTGCGGTGAACATCGCGAGCGCGGGTGCGGCGATGTAGAGCAGATCGATCGCGCTCGCCGGGAAGAAGCTCTCCTTGCGGATCATCTTGACCTGGTCCGCGATCGGCTGGAGCAGCCCGAACGGGCCCGCCCGGTTCGGCCCGAAACGAAGCTGCATGCGGCCCATCAGCTTGCGCTCGAGCCACGTCGCGTACGCGAACAGCCCCATCAGCACGTTGACGATCACGAGCGCCTTGATCAGATCGATCCACCACGGCTCGTTCACTTGCTCACCTCGACGGACATTGCAAGTTCGTCCGCGTGCTCGTCGGCGATCCGCACGACTCCGGCGCGAAGCTCCTTGTTCACACGCGCGCGCAAAGGCACTGAGGTGCCGTTGTGCGAGACCTTGACCTCCTCGCCGCTCGAGATGCCGCGCTTCTTCGCGTCCTCCGGCGAGAGCTCGACCTCTGGAGGCGGCCGCTGGAACTGGAGCTCAGGGACGCGTTCGACCGCGGGGCCCGAAAAGAGCGGCTTGTAGCGGACAAGCCGCAGGCCCTTGTGGCCGTTCGCCGGAGCCTCCTTCGGGGCCGCGTCTTCCGGCTGGGCCCGTGCCCGCAGCGTCGCCCGCTCGCCGACGGCGCCGAACGGCAGTCCGTCGTAGAGCTTCTCCGAGAGCTCAGCGAACACCGCCGACGCGTAGGGCGGGATCTCGACGCCGAAGCGCTCCGCTAGCTTCGAGATCCACGCGAGCTCGTCAGGAGCAGGCGGGATCGCCGTTCGACGCAGCCGCTGCAGGCGGCCCTCGAGGTTGACGTAGGTGCCGTCGCGCTCCAGGTAGCTCGTTCCGGGCAGGACGAGGTCGGCCCAGCCGACCGCGAGCCCCTGGAACATGCAGGTCGCGAGCACGGCCTCGGCGTCCTCGGCCATCGCGCGGACGCCGGGATTCGCCGCCGCCTCGTCGCCGGAGACGATCAGCAGGCCGATCGGCTCGGGGCTGGCCTCGTCGACGTCTGCGGCCGCGGCCCACGCCTCGGCGATGCCGCGGCCGTTCGGCGTTCCGGGCAAGTAGAACGCGCCGCAGTTCTCCTTGCCGGCGAGCCCGAGCTTGTGCGCGAGCGCCGCGACGTGCGCGCCGCCGGCGCCTGCGCCGGACCAGATCAGCACGGCCCGGTCCGACCCGCGAATCCGTTCCTCGTCGACCTCGTGCAGGATCTCGGCCCCGTTTCGCCTAGCCGCACGAATCCACAGTCCGACGATCGGCGCGGTCTCGTCCACGGGGACGTCTCCGAGGACGACGACTACCTCGGCCTCGGCGATTGCCGAAAGCGGGAGGCGGAACTGCTCGCACGCGTCGCTCGTCTGCTCGGGCAGAACGGCCGAGTGTGCGCCGAGCCCCTGGCGCAGGAGCTTCGCGAGCGCGTAGGCCTGCTCGACGGTCTCGGAGCCCGAGAGGGCGGTCACGATCCTCCCCTCGGCCGCGCGGAGCAGGCGCTCGGCCTCGTCGATCGCATCGTCCCAGGAGAGCTCCTCGAGCCCGCGGCGCCGCACCCGCCTGAGCGGACCGCGAATGCGGTCCTTCGCGTACAGGTGCGTGAATGCGAAGCGGCCCTTGTCGCAGATCCAGCCGCCGTCGACCTCCGGGTGGTTGCGCGAGAGGATCCGCTTCACCTTGCCCTCGCGCGTCGTCGCGTCGATGTTGCAGCCGACGGGGCACATGCCGCAGACGGTCGGGACGTTCTGGACCTCCCACGGCCGGCCCTCGAACCGGTACTGCGTCGAGAGCAGGGCGCCGACCGGGCAGAGCTCGATCACGTTGCCCGAGAAGGGGGCGCGATAAGGCTGGTCGTCGAAGGTGGAGATCAGCGAGAGCGCGCCGCGGTTCACCGCCACGAGCTGGCCGTCCTCGGCGACCCCTTCCGAGAAGCGCGTGCAGCGGTAGCAGAGGATGCAGCGCTCGCGGTCGATCGAGATCGTGGGCGAGATCGGGATCGGCTTGTCGAGCGTCCGCTTGTCGAAGGTCATCCGCGTCTTCGGCGGGCCCCAGCGGAAGGTCAGGTCCTGCAGCGGGCACTCGCCGCCCTTGTCGCAGACCGGGCAGTCGAGCGGGTGGTTGACGAGGATGAACTCGAGCGTCGCCTCTTGCGCCTCGCGCGCCATCTCCGAGGTCTGGGCCGTCTTCACGACCATCCCGTCCTGTGCGGCCAAGGTGCAAGCGGCCTGCGGCTTCGGCGGCATCCCCTCGACCTCGACGAGGCACATACGGCAGGCCCCGATCGCCGGGCCGATCCGTGGCTCGTAGCAAAAGACCGGGATCTCGATGCCCGCCGCCGCTGCGCTCTCGACGAGGCCGAGCCCCTTTGGAACCTGCGCCGTGCGCCCGTCGATCGTCACGGTGACGAGCTCGGGCGCGCTCATGGGCGGCCCTTTGTAAAGGAGGGTCTGACCCTCGGGCCTGGCTCGAGCGGCCACGGCGATCGGGACAAAATTGTGACGGGTTGTCCCCGGAACCGGCTCAAGCGGCCACCTCGGCTACCGGCGCGTGAGTATGTTGCTCGACGGGTGCCAGCAGTCCCTCGAGCGACGACTCGCCGCCGAAGGGACAGCCGCCCTCGTCGATGTGCTGGCGGAACTCGTCGCGGAACTTGTCGATGTAGCTCGCGACCGGCATCGCCGCGGCGTCTCCGAGCGGGCACAGGCACTTGCCGAGGATCCGGTCGCAGACGCTCAGCAGGAGGTCGAGCTCGGAATGCTCGGCGCGCCCCTCCTCGATCTTGTGCAGGAGCTGCACCATCCAGCGCGTTCCCTCGCGGCAGGGGGTGCACTTGCCGCACGACTCGTGCTGGTAGAACTGTGCGACCCGCAGGCCGAGCTGCACCATGCACGCGCGGTCGTCGATGACGATGACCGCGCCCGAGCCGAGCATCGTCCCCTCCTTCGTCATCGAGTCGAAGTCGAGCGCCGCGTCCACCTGGTCGGCGGTCAGCACCGGCACCGAGGAGCCGCCCGGGATGATCGCCTTCAGCTCGCGGCCGTCGGGAATCCCGCCACCGAGGTCGTAGATCAGCTCCCGCAGGCTCGTCCCGAGGGGGAGTTCATAGTTGCCCCCATTGACAACGTTCCCCGACAGCGAGAAGACGCGCGTGCCGGCCGAGTTCTCGACGCCGAGCTTTGCGTACTCCTCGGCACCGAGCTCGATGATCTTCGGCACGGTCGCGACCGTCTCGACGTTGTTGATCAGCGTCGGCGCGGCGTAGAGCCCGGAGACGGCCGGATACGGAGGCCGCGAGCGCGGCTGGCCGCGCTTTCCCTCGAGCGACTCCAGCAGCCCCGACTCCTCGCCGCAGATGTACGCGCCCGCGCCGCGGTGCAGCACGAAGTTGACCCCGCGGAACAGGTTCGCGTCCCGCGCCTGGTCGAGCGCGGCCCGCATGATCTCGAACTCCCGCAGGTACTCGCCACGGATGTAGATGAAGACGTTCTGCGACTCGATCGCATGCGCCGTAATCAGGCAGCCTTCGATCAGCCGGTGCGGGACGGCGAACATGATCTCGCGGTCCTTGAAGGTCCCCGGCTCCGACTCGTCTGCGTTCACGACCAGGTAGCGAAGCCCGGGCGCGAGGAAGCTCGCCTTTCGTCCCATCGGGAAGCCGGCTCCGCCGCGGCCCCGGAGGTTCCCGCCCGTGATCTCGTCGACCACCTCCGCGGGCTTCATGCGGCGGGCTCTGTTCAGCATCTTGTAGCCGCCGACCTTGCGGAAGGCGTCGAGGTCGGTCAGGTCCCCCTTGTCCGTGCCCTCGAGGACGAGCTCACGAACCGGCACCGCGCACCTCCTCGGCGATCGCCGGGACGTCCTCGGCCTTGACCGGCTCGCGGTAGCGGTGGTCGATCGCGACGACGGTGCCCCAGCCGCAGCCGCCCGCGCACTCGATCGTGCGCAGCGTTACCTCTCCGTCCTCCGTGGTCTCGCCGACGCGGACGCCGAGCTCGGACTCGAACGCCTCGAGGACCTGCTGCGCCCCGACGAGCGCGCAGGAGATGTTCGTGCAGACCTCGACGACGTGCCGCCCTGTGGGGGCCAGGTGGAACATGTCGTAGAAGGACGCGACGGCGCGGCAGTACGCGGGCGTGAGGTCGAGCGCCTCCCCCACCTCGACGAACGCCTCGTTCGGCAGCCAGCCCTCGTGCCGCTCCTGCGCGAGCCGCAGGGCCGGCAGGATCGCCGACCTGCGGTCGGGGTACTGCTCGGCGATCTCCTGAACCTGCTCGGCGAACGTCAACGATCGACCTCGCCCATGACAGTGTCGAGAGAGCCGACGATGGCGATCAGGTCGGCGACGAGTGCGTCACGCGTGCACGTTGCCGTCGCCTCGAGCGCAACGAAGGAAGGCGCTCGGAACTTGACCCGCCACGGCCTCGGCCCGCCGTCGGAGACGACGTAGCAGCCAAGCTCGCCGCGCGGCGACTCGCCCGTCACGTAGAGCTCGCCCTCCGGAACGCGGTAGCCCTCCGTGACGATCTTGAAGTGGTGGATGAGCGACTCCATCGAGGTGTGCAGCTCCTCGCGCGGCGGGAGCACGACCTTGCGGTCGTCCGCGATCCACGGGGCGCCGTCCGGCATGCGCTCCAGGCGATTGAGACACTGCGCGACGATCCGGGTTGACTCGCGCATCTCTTCCATGTGGAGCCGGTACCGGGCGTAGACGTCGCCCTCCTGGTAGACGGGCACGCGGAAGTCGACGCGGTCGTAGGCGAGATAGGGCCGGTCGCGGCGTAGATCCCAGTCCACTCCCGACGCGCGCAGGACCGGCCCCGACTGACCGAGGGCCATCGCGTCATCGGCGGAGAGGAGGCCGACCCCCTGCGTCCGCTCGAGCCAGATCTTGTTGCGGTTGACGAGCGTCTCGTAGTCGTCGATCGCGTTGGGCATCCAGTCGACGAACTTCCGGCACTCCGGATAGAAGCCGCGCGGGATGTCCTCGGCCAGCCCGCCCGCCTGGAAGTAGCGCGTGTGCATGCGCGCTCCGCAGACCATCTCGAACAGGTCGAGGATCTGGTCGCGCTCGCGGAAGCAGTACCAGAACATCGAAACCGCCCCGAGCTCGAGCGCCGAGGTCGCGAGCCAGATCAGGTGCGAGTGGATCCGCGTCAGCTCGCAGAGGAGCGTGCGCATCCACCGCGCCTTCTCGGGGGTCTCGAGGCCGAGGAGCTGCTCGATCGCTAGCACGAAGACAAGCTCGTTGTACTGGAAGGAGAGGTAGTCGATCCGCTCCGGGTACGTGATTGCCTTCCACCACGTCTTCTGCTCCATGTTCTTCTCGAAGCCCGTGTGCAGGTAGCCGACCACGGCGGCGAGGCCGACCACGTTCTCGCCGTGGAGGTCGACGATCAGCCGCAGGACGCCGTGCGTCGACGGGTGGTTCGGCCCGAAGTTGACCTGGAGGATGTCTTCCGAGTCACGGAGCTCCTCCGGCACCTGCAGCACGGTGGGAATCGGCGAGGGGATGCGGGTCCTCTCGTAGATCCGCGGCTTCTCGGGGGCGACCGCCACGGTTACTCCTCGCCCGAGAAGCGGACCGGCTCGCCGCCGATCGGATAGTCCTTGCGGAGCGGATGGCCCTCCCAGTCGTCCTCCATCAGGATGCGGACGAGGTTCGGATGGCCTTCGATCCGGATCCCCATCATGTCCCAGGCCTCGCGCTCGTGCCAGTCCGCAGTGGGCCACACCGGCACCACGCTCTGGACCGGCTCTCCGTCGTCCAGCCAGACCTGCAGCCGGACGCGGCGGGCCGACGGAATCGCGAGCAGGTGGTAGCTCATCGAGAAGCGCTTGGGCTTCGGCCGAGGCGTCGTCGCCAGGCCCTGCGCGGCGTGCGGGTGCAGCGCTCGGCCCGAGTCCGTGCCGTAGTAGCCGGCGACGCCCCGCTCGCCCCAGCCGAGGTAGTCGGTTGCGGCGATGTCGGAGAGGAAGTTGAAGCCTTCCTCGTCACGGAGGTGACGCGCGGCCTCGATCAGGCGCGCCGGAGCGACGATCAGCGTCGTCTCTCCGTGCTCGTCCCGCGTCTCGATCAAGCCCGGGACGCGCTCGAAGGCTATGACGCCACCTCTCGGATTTCGTACGCGGGCGGGACGCCGGCCTGCACCTTCTCGTGCAGGCGGATGATCCCCTCCATCAGCGCCTCCGGCCTCGGCGGGCACCCGGGCACGTGGATGTCGACGGCGACAATCTTGTCGACGCCTTGCAGGATCGCGTAGTTGTTGAACATGCCGCCCGAGCTCGCGCAGGCGCCCATCGCAATCACCCACTTCGGCTCGAGCATCTGGTCGTAGACCTGGCGAAGCGGGGCCGCCATCTTGTGCGCGACGCGCCCCGACACGATCAGCAGGTCGGCCTGGCGCGGCGACGAGCGGAACGCCTCCATCCCGAAGCGCGCGATGTCATAGCGCGACGAGACGATCGCCATCATCTCGATCGCGCAGCAGGCAAGCCCGAACGTGTCGGGCCACATCGACTTCGTCTGCGCCCAGTGCACCGCCTTCTCGAGCGTGGTCAGCATCAGGCGCTCTTCGAGCTCTGCGACCTCCTGCTCGAACACGCCGGGGCCCTTGTCGGGCCACAGCACTCGCTCGGACTGCAGGCCGTAATCGGCCAGGCGCTTGCGATTCATCGCCAGTCGAGCGCCCCCTTCCGCCAGATGTAGACGTAGGCGAGCGCGAGGATCCCGAGGAAGAAGCCGAACTCCGCGAACCCGAACCAGCCGAGGTTGTGGAGGATGACGCCGAGCGGATACAGGAACACGATCTCGATGTCGAAGACGATGAAGAGCATCGCCGTGAGGTAGAAGCTGATCGTGAACCGGTTCGCGTGCGGCGGACCGGTCGAGACGCCGGACTCGAACGGGATCGTGCGGTCACGCGATCGCCGCCGCGGGCGCGTCGCGAAGACGAACGACATCATGATCATCGAGGCGGGGATCGCGAGAGCGAAGGCTCCGTAGATCAAGAACGGCAGCCAGCTATCGAGCACGCGTCCTCCCGGCCAAGGGAGCCGCAACTTACCAAAGCACAAGCCGACGCGAATCCGGCTCAACGATGCGCGAGACAGCTGTTACAAACTAGGCGCTCCGGACGGGGGATGCACCGGTCGACCACGTTGCTACGATGGGTTCGGAATGGCGGTTACGGAACAGCCGACGCTGGTGTCGTTGACCGCGAGCGCAGCCGACAAGGTGCGCGAGCTTCAGGCCCAGGAGCCTGCGGGCGAGGCGGAGGTCCTTCGCATCGCCGTGCAGGGCGGTGGCTGCTCAGGCTTCCAGTACGCGCTCGGGTTCGATCGCGGCGCGCAGGAGGGCGACAATGAGGTTGAGCTCCACGGGGTCAGGGTCGTTGTCGACCCGTTCAGCGCCCCCTATCTCGCCGGCACCGAGATCGACTGGGTCGACGGGCTGCAGGCGGGCTTCGCGATCAACAACCCGAACGTGAGCGCCTCCTGCGGCTGCGGCCATTCCTTCCAGGTCGAAGAGGGCGGGACCCCGGCTGATACCGCCGGCGGTTGCGGCTCCGGCTGCGCGCACTAACCCCCTAGTTACGATTCGGACGCTTTGAGCGACTCAGGCGTCGTCGACATCACCATCCTCGGCGCCGGCCCGACCGGTCTGGCCGCCGCCTACTACGCCGGCCACCGCGATGCCTCGGTCCGGATCATCGAGAGCCTGGAGCAGGTCGGTGGCCAGGTCGCGGCCGTCTACCCCGAGAAGCACGTCTTCGACGTCGCCGGCTACCCGAAGATCCTGGGCCAGAAGCTCGTCGACCTCTGCGCCGAGCAGGGACTCCAGTACGAGCCGGAGATCCATCTCGGCGAGGAGGTGCAGACCCTCGAACGGATGAACCAGAACGGCGAGGAGCTGCTTTCGGTCAGCACCGACAAGGGCGGGCCGTACCTCTCGCGCGCTCTGATCATCACCGCCGGACACGGCGCCTTCGAGCCTCGCAAGCTCGGGATCGAGGGGATCGAGGACTGGGAGGGCAAGGGCGTTCACTACTTCGTGCGCGAGAAGGAGGTCTTCCGCGATCGGACCTGCGTGATCGTCGGCGGCGGCGACTCGGCGCTCGACTGGACGCTCGGCCTCCAGGACACCGCGAAGCTGCCGATCGCGCTCGTCCATCGCCGCGACCGGTTCCGCGCGCTCGAATCCTCGGTCAACGAGGCCAAGGCGCTCGAGAACGAGGGCCGGGTGCGGATCATGACGCCATGCGAGGTGCGTGAGATCCACGGCGACGGAAGCCTCCAGGCGGTGACGATCGAAAACACCGACACCGGGGCGAGCGAGCAGGTCGACTGCGATGCGCTGATCACGCTGCTGGGCTTCCACTCACATCTCGGCGCGATTGCCGAGTGGGGACTCGAGCTCGAGGGCAAGCGGCAGATCAGGATCGACCCGATGACGTGCGAGACCAACCTCGCCCGCGTCTTCGCGGCGGGGGACGTGGCGGGCTATCCCGGCAAGATCACGCTGATCACGATCGGCATGGGCGAGGCGGCGATCGCCGCGAACAACGCCGTTGCCCAGCTTCGCGGCGAAAAGGTCCAGCCCAAATACTCCACCGATTGAGGGGCATCCCTCGTTCGAGGGACTCGCTCCGCCAGACGCGCGCCGATCCATCGCCTTGCAAGCTATGGCGAAGCAGACGCTGGAATGTCTCAAGTGCGGGACGACGAGAGAGGTCGCCGTGTCGACCTCACGCCTGGAGACGGGCGAGTGCCCGCGCTGCCACTACGTCGGCTGGGCCGACCCGGCCGAGCTCGACGAGCCGGCGCGCAAGATCCTGCGCGAGCGCCCGCTCGAGTCTCGCCGCCTGCGCGCCGTCGCCTGACCCAAGCCGGGTGATATCACGATCGAGCGATCGTGATATCCGCTCCTTGACATTGCTGGGGGTTTCAGGCAGAAATGCCCGGCGGGGACAGCCCGTGCATGCATGCGCGGGCACATTTCTCAGATCCACGAGAGGGGATGAGGATGAGGAAATACAGGCTTGCGGGCGTGCTCCTGCTCCTGCTTGCCGTCGGGGTCGCGACCGTCGCCTTCGGCGTCGGCCGCAGCTCGACGACGGCCAAGCCGCAGCAGAGCGCCGCCCAGGTTCTTAAGGGTGCTCTGGCCCCCGGACGAATCGACAAGGCCGGGAAGGGACGCGAGTCGGCCCGTGAGATTCTCAACGGCGCCGAGCAGGAGGCGTACTCAGACCGCGCCTATCCGTTCCAAACGATCAACTTCGCGCAGACCCAGGCGGCCGAGAAAGCGGCCGAGAAGGTCGAGTCGCGCGGCCCCGGGCATCCGAAGCGCTGGAAGTCCGTCGGCCCCGACACGCTGAATGTCGACACGCTCGGGACGCAGACGTTCGGGCCGCCGACCCAATGGTCAGGACGCCTAACGGCGATGGCGGTCGCGCCGAGCTGCAATTCGCGGCACTGCCGGCTCTACGTCGCCGCCGCGGGCGGCGGCATCTGGGTCGCGGACAATGCGCTGTCGAGGCACCCGGACTGGCGGCAGATCAGCGACGGCGGGATCCCAACGAACTCGATCGGGTCGATGCTGATCGACCCAACGGATCCGTCTGGGAAGACGATCTACGTCGGCACCGGTGAGCCGAACGGCTCGAGCGACAGCGAAGCGGGCCTCGGCCTGTACAAGTCGACCGACCGTGGCAACCACTGGTCGCTCGTGGGCGGCAGCCTCGCAGTCGCGAAGGACCGGGCGATCGGCGCGATCGCGATCGATCCGAACAACCGGAACCACATCCTGATCGGCACCGCGGTGGCAAGGCACGGACTGTCGTCGCAGTCCGGCGGCCGCTACACGCCGCCCGGCGCTCCGCCGGTGGGGCTCTACTCTTCGCTGAACGGTGGCGCGAGCTTCACGCCCGCCCTGATCAGGGCCCAGGATCCGGTCGTTCCGGGCTCCGCCAGCGGAAACGACTTCTTCCGCGGCGGCGTCACGGAGGTCCTTTACGACCCGCTCAACGCGAGCAGGCTCTTCCTCGCGATGGACGGCTACGGACTCTCCCGTTCGAACGACGACGGCGTCACGTGGGAGTCGATTTTCGACTCCAACCCGGAGTACACGCAGGACGCACTCGGGGCGCGCTTCGACTTCGAACCCGTGGCGCTTCCGAACGGGAAGACGCGGATCTATCTCGGCGGCGGCAGCCAGATCTTCGATGCCGGCGGCAACGTCATCGACGCATCGAGGCTCTGGCGGGTCGACGACGCGAGCCTTCCGGCCGCGGCGCTGACCACGGGCGGCACGAACTCCGGCTGGACGAGCCTTTCCAGCTCGGTGAACGGGACACCCGGCTTCGCCTCGTACGACTTCTGTCGCGGCCAGTGCTGGTACGACCAGTTCGTCGTCTCGATGCCTGGCCGGCCCGACTCGGTCCTGTTCGGCGGCGTCTACCAGTACGAGGAGTCACCGCTGTACGCCGGCCCCGACCGCTCCAACGGCCGGGCCGTGATGCTCTCGACGGACGCAGGCGTGCACTTCACGGACATGACCTCCGACGCGCGCAACTCGTCCTCGGGACTGCTGTTCAGCGCTGAGACGATCCACCCGGACCAGCACGCGATCGCGTTCGTGCCGTCGAACCCGGACATCATGTTCGTCGGCAACGACGGCGGCGTGAGCCGGACGGACGGGACGTACACGAACGACTCCGACCGCTGTAACTCGCGCGGCCTGAACGCGGTCGACCTGGCCGAGTGCCGTGCGTGGCTCAGCAAGATCCCGACGCGGATCTTCGTCATGAACGAGGGCCTCGGAACGCTGCAGTTCCAGAGCCTCTCGGTCAACGCCAACAATCCGCTCCACGACGTCATGGGCGGCACCCAGGACAACGGCACGCTGGTCTACTCCGGCTCGCCCACCTGGTTCCTGCCGGTGACGGGCGACGGCGGCGACTCGGGCATCGACCCGACCGCCCCGAATAAGCGGTTCCACACGTACACGAACACGTTCATCGACGTGAACTTCCGCGGGGTGGCCCCGGAGTGGTGGCTGTGGGTCGGCGACACGATGTTCTTCTCCGGCGAGCAGTCGGCCTTCTACGCCCCGGTCCGTCAGGACCCGGTGCGGGGCGGCCAGATCTTCGCCGGGATGGAGCACGTGTGGCGGACGCAGGACACCGGTGGCGATCAGGCGTTCCTCGAGGCCCACTGCAACACGACGGGCGTCTTCGGAACGAGCGACCAGCTCTTCACCGGCAACTGCGGTGACTTCGCGCCGCTCGGCGGGGCCGCGGGCAACCTCGTCGGTGCCTCGTGGGGTGCCGACAAGGGCGGCTCGTACACCTCCGCGATCGAGCGCGGGATGGACCAGAACACGATGTGGGTCGGAACCCGGCGTGGGCGCGTCTTCGTCTCGAAGAACGCCTCCGCGGCGAACGCCGACAGCGTGACGTACGACCGGATCGACTCGGCGGCGACGCCGACGCGGCTCCCGAGCGGGATCGCGGTCGACCCGAACAACCCGAACCACGCGTACATCACGTTCTCGGGCTACAACGCCTACGCGCTCGCCGCAGGGCAGGCGACGGGCCACGTGTTCGAGGTCAACTACAACCCGGCCACGCACACGGCGACGTGGACCAACCTCGACAAGAACCTCGGGGACGAGCCGATCACGGACGTCGTCTACGACGCGGCGACCGGCGACCTGTACATCTCGACCGACTTCGGCGTCAACCGCCTGGCGGCCGGCTCCTCGAGCTGGGTGCCTGCAGCGGGCGGCCTGCCGGAGGTCGCGGTGTACGGGCTCAACATCGCCAACACGAAGCACGGCGGGCGCGTGATCTACGCGGCGACTCACGGCCGTGGGGCGTATCGCCTGAAGCTGGGCAAGGTCCACTAGGAACCCTGAACCAGCTGCGACTTGGAGGGCCGGCCCCACGCCGGCCCTCCGTCGTT
>JBKPHH010000038.1:0-6628 GCA_046729795.1 Actinomycetota bacterium
CCGTCGTCGGGGATCTTGGGCCAGAGCGCTCGATCGAGCACGACGGGGTGGCCCCGTGCGCCTGCGTAGCTCGCGGCCGCAGAGGCGTGACCCTGGCGCCACGCGCCGACGACGCGGTCGACCGCGGCCGGGGAGAGCTCCGGCCCGTCGGCGAGCACGACGACCGCGGCCTCGGCGTCCGCCGGCAGCGCCTCGAGCCCGCACCGAAGCGAAGCGCCCGGCCCGCGCTCCCATTCAGGGCACTGAACCGTCCGCGCGTCGGTTTCGACGTCGTGCGCGCCCAGCACGACCACGATCTCGTCGACGGAGCTCGCTCGCACCCGTTCCAGCACGCGGGGGAGGAAGAGCCGCTGCTTGGGCGCGCCGAAGCGGCTGGCCGCGCCCGCCGCGAGGACGACCGCGGCGATCAGATCGAGTCGAGCGCCCGCCTGACAAGCGCTCGGGCGATCTCGACCTTGTAGGCGGTGCCCGGCAGGGGCGTCGCCTCGTCGAGCGCCTCGGGCGAGGCGAGCTCCCACGGAATCGGCGCCACGCCGGCGAGCGCAAGGCGCACGCCGTCCGCGGTCCGGGCCGCCGCCACGCCGACGAGCGCGAACGACCAACGCTGCCGGTCCATCGCCTTCAGGTAGGTGCTGGCCTCCGGCTGTGGTACATCGAGCTCGAGGATCAGCTCGCCCGGCTCGAGGGCGGTGACATCGCGGTTGTCGTCGGTCGGCAGCCGGTAGAGCTCGCGCAAGGGGAAGTCGCGCCGGTCGGTGCGCAGCGTCGTGCCGAGTGCGAGCAGCGCCGCGGCCGGATCCGAAGGATGCGCCGACGCGCAGCGCTGGTTGCCGAAGATCGCGTGCTCACGGTGCTGTCCCTCGCGCGCGTGGCAGCTCTTCCCGCCGTGCAGGAAGCAGGGGAACTTGAGCCGCCAGTACCAGCAGCGCGTCGCCTGCAAGAGGTTGCCGCCGATCGTGCCCATAGAGCGGAGCTGGGGCGAGGCCGAGAGGCGGCACGCCTCACGCAGCGCTTCGGGAATCTGGGGGTCGACCTCGAGCTCCGCCAGGGTGGTGCCGGCGCCGATCCGCGTTCCGTCGATCCCGCGCGGGACGACTTCCCGCAGCTGCACCAGCTCGTCGGCGGAGACGATCCGATCGCGGAGCAGCGGGACGAGGTCGGTTCCGCCGGCCAGGGCGGCCGAGCCGTTGCCGAGCGCCGCGACTGCGGCCTCGACGCTCTCAGGCGACCTGAGCTCCAACCTTCTCGCGCTCCCGAGCGTCGGCCAGCGCCCGCAGCATCTCCTCGCGCGTGATCGGAAGCGAGCGCACATCGGCGCCGGTCGCATCCCGGATCGCGTTCGCGATCGCGGCCGCGGTCGGGATGATCGGCGGCTCGCCCAGCCCCTTGGAGCCGAGATTCGTCAGGTGCTCGTCGGGCAGGTCGAGCAGCTCGGTCACGAGCTCCGGCACGTCGGCGATCGTCGGCAGCTTGTAAGCGTCGAGGGTCTGCGTCAGGATCGCGCCGCTCCGCGGATCGGTCAGCCGCTCCTCCGAGAGGGTGTGGCCGATTCCCTGGATGATCCCGCCCTCGACCTGGCTCTCGGCGCCGAGTGGGTTGATCACGCGGCCGACGTCGTGGATCGCGGCGATCCGCTCGACCCGGACCTCGCCGGTCTCGACGTCGACCGCGACCTCCGCGACCTGGACGCCGAACGTGAGCACCCGCATTCCGGCCGGGTTCGGGCCGCGCGCCCCCTGACCGAGGATCTGCCCGTCCTCGAGCAGGCCGGTCACTTCCTCGATCGGCCAGGAGCCGCCGTCCGTGGAGACGATCGTTCCGTCTTTGATGTCGAGCACGCGCTCCTCGAGGTGGAAGCGCTGCGCCGCGATCTCGATGATCTGCCGCTTCGCGTCCGCCGCCGCCGAGCGGACGGCCGGCCCCATCGACGGGGTCGTGGACGATCCCGCCGAGATGGACGCGTACGGGCCCCGAGCGGAGTCCCCGAGCGTGACCTGCACCTTCTCCAGCGGGATCCCGAGCTCCTCGGCCGCGATCTGCGCCATCGCCGTCCGCGTCCCGGTGCCGATGTCTTGCATCGCGGTGATCACGGTCGCGCGGCCGTCGGAGCCGATCCGCACCCAGGCGTAGGAGGGCGGCCCGCCGCCGCCGTACCAGATCTGGCTCGCCATGCCGACGCCGTGCTTCCACGGCCCCTCCGATCGAGCGCGCACCTCGTGCCGCCGCTCCCAGTGCGGCTCGGCGCGCTTGTAGCACTCGAGCAACTTCTTCGAGGAGAAGGGCCGGTCGTCGACCAGATCGGCGTCCGCGTAGTTGCGCGTGCGCAGCTCGAGCGGGTCGACGTCGAGCTTGGCCGCGAGCTCGTCGAGGAGGCACTCGAGCCCGAACGTCCCTTCGACGAACCCAGGCGCGCGGAATGCGGCGGTCGGGGGCGTGTTCAGCTTCGCGCCGTAGGTGGTCGTGCGCACGTTCTCGCACGCGTAGAGCATCTGCATCGGGCCCTCGGTCTCCATCGTCCAGCCGGACCAGCCGACCGAGTTGACGAACTCCCCGCCGAGCGCCGTCAGCGTCCCGTCCGAGCGCGCGCCGGCGACGAGGCGCTGGACCGTCGCGTTACGGCTCCCGGAGTTGATGTTCTCCTCCCGGCGCGTGAGCGCACAGCGGACGTACTGACCCGTCTGCCCGGCCAGCGCGATGGCGATGAACGTGTAGTCGCCCGGATTGTTCTTGGCGCCGAAGCCGCCGCCCATGTAATTGCAGACGACGCGCACCTTGTCCGGCGGCAGATCGAGTGCCTCGGCCACCGACGATCGGATTCCCCAGATGAACTGGGTCGAGATGTAGACCTCGAGCGTGTCGCCTTCCCAGCCGCAGACGGCCTGGTGGGTCTCCAGAGCGTTGTGCAGGACGGTCTGGGTCCGGTACTCGGCCTCGACGACGACGTCGGCCTCCGCGAGGCCCTGCTCGAGGTCGCCGCGCTTGTATCTGCGCGGCTCGTCGTGCAGCGATTCCTTCCGCACCGCCTCGTTCGGATCGAGCAGCGGCTCCAGCACTTCCCACTCGACGTCGATCAGCTCGAGCGCCGCCCGCGCCTCGGCGGCGCTGTCGGCGGCGACGGCAGCAACAGCATGCCCCGGATACGAGGGCTCGTCCGTCAGCACGTGGGCGTCGCCCGGACCGATCACGCCTCGGACCCAAGGGGTCTCACGGGCCCGTGACAGATCTAGCTTGTTCACGCGCGCGCGCGCGTGAGGGCTGCGCAGGACGGCGGCGTGCAGCATGCCCGGCGGGGAGAAATCAGCCGTGTAGACCGCCTGCCCGCTCGCGCGCTGCCTCCCGTCGAGCCGCGGCGTCGGCTGCCCGACCGCCGTTCGCGGGCCCGCCGGCCACTGCTCGAGCGCGTCTTCCTCGACGACGATCCAGGTCTCGGTGTAGTGCCCTTCCACTTCCTTCTCGGTCCGAATCAGCCTCGCCACGACAGGACGGCCTCCTCGATCTTGGGATAGGCGCCGCAGCGGCAGAGGTTCCCCGCCATCTGGTGGCGGATCTCCTCCCGCGTCGGCTCCGGGTTCGCTTCGACGAGCGCGGCGGCGGAGACGATCTGGCCCGGGGTGCAGAAGCCGCACTGGAGCGCGTCCGCCCGCACGAACGCGTCCACGAGTGGGTGGTCACGCAGGCCTTCGATCGTTGTCACCTCGCGCTCGCCGACCGTGTGCACCAGTGTGATGCACGAGTAGACGGGCACTCCGTCGAGCTGAACGGTGCACGCCCCGCAGTGCCCCTCGCCGCAGGCGACCTTCGTGCCGGTGAGCCCGAGGTCTTCGCGGAGCGTCTCGGCCAGGGTTCGGCCGACCGCCGCTTCGACGGGATGGGTTCCTCCGTTGACGCGAAGCTCAATCATCAGGGGTCACCGCCAGGATGTCCGCCAGGTGGATGAGCCGAAACGTCTGGCGCGAGACGATCCGCTGCTCCAGCTCGTCCTCGATCTCCGGGAGCGAGCGCCAGACGTCGCGCGCCGTCGAGAGGAGCTCTTTGATCCGCTCGCGCTCGTCCTCGTGCCCGTCGCGCTCGTAGCAGGCGTTGAGTGCCAGCCCGATCACGCCGATCGTGTCGGGCTGCCGGGTCCACAGCAGCGGCGTCGCCATGGACAGGTACTGGTGGATGCGGGCGAACGCGATCGGTTGGGACAGCGTGTCGCCGCCCTTCGGCTTCGTCGGCTCGAGCGGCGGCTCGCCGTTCGCGATCCGGTTCGCGGTCCCCGCGAACATGTTCCGCAGGTCGTCGTCGTTCAGCCCGGACGCCCTCGCGGTGCGGAGCGAGATCAGCAGCGAGCTCGGCTGCTGGCCGTACGGGTAGTCGGACGCGTACAGCACCTGCTCGGGCGAGAAGACGTGGAAGACGCTGATCAGGTCGACCGGGCTCCAGACGGAGGTGTCGAAGAAGACGCCGGGCTTGCCGGCGAAGCGCTCGGCGAGCGCGGGCAGGTCGGCGATGCCGCCGTGCGCGATGATCAGCTGCGCGTCCGGATACTGGTCGACGAGGCGCGCCAGGTGGTCGGCGATCGGAGGGAGGCCGCGGCCGCCGTGGATCAGGATCGGCACGCGCCGCTCGGCGGCGAGCGCGAACACGGGCGCCAGGCGCTCGTCGTTCAGCAGGAAGCGCTGCGCGCGAGGGTGGAGCTTGATCCCGCGCGCGCCGAGATCGACGCAGCGCGTCGCCTCCTCGATCGGCGATTCGGCAAGATCGAGCCGCACGAACGGAATCAGGCGGTCTTCCGATCGCTTCGCGTATTCGAGCGTACGGTCGTTGGCGGCGCGGAAGGCGGGGTGCCGGTCGTGCTCGTCCATGCAGAACATGAAGGCGCGCGAGATGCGGTACCGCTCCTGGATCTCGCGGAGCTCCTCGTAGTCGCCGCGGAAGCCGTCGATGTCGTATCCGAGGTGGACGTGAGCGTCGAAA
Organism: Actinomycetota bacterium; assembly: GCA_046729795.1. Lineage (GTDB taxonomy): Bacteria > Actinomycetota > Thermoleophilia > Gaiellales > Gaiellaceae > JBKPFU01. The sequence continues at coordinate 4,960 of JBKPHH010000038.1, forward strand.
AGCTCCGTCTTTTCGCCGTCCGGCAGGGAGCGCTCGAGCTCGCGGTCGTACTCCTTGACCAGATTCGCGGCCCGCTCGAGGACGTCGTCCATCGTCCCTGAGCCTATCGAGGGCTATAGCATTTGCGCCCGCCGTGACCGACGTTCTCATCTGGGCCGACACGATGCGCTCCCCCGAGCTCCGGCACGAAGTGCCGATCTCGGTGCCCGATCCGTTCCTGTATGCGGAGCGCGACGGCGGCAGACACGTTGTCGTAACGTCATTCGAGGTCGCGCAGATCAAGGGTGTTGACTCGAGCCTCGACGTCCTCCCGCTCGAAGAGTTCGGCTTCGACGAGCTGGCCGCCCAGAACATTCCGCGGGAGCAGATCGATCTCGAGATCGTCCTGCGCGCCGCGCGCCAGTTCGGCGTCGAGCAGGCGGTCGTCCCGCCGTCGTTCCCGCTCGAGCTGGCCGATCACCTGCGGGAGAACGGCATCCAGGTCAAGCCTGACCGCGGGTTCTTCGTCTCGAAGCGCCGGGTCAAGAACGAAGCCGAGCTCGAGGGGATTCGCCGAGCCTCGCGTGCTGCCGAGGCCGGCATGCGAGTGATCGGCGAGTTCCTGCAGAACGCGGAGCGCTCCAACGGCACGCTCACGTACGAGGGCGAGCCCTTGACCTGCGAACGCCTGAAGATGGCGGTCGAGCAGGCCTTCAGCGAGCACGGCGCCTCCGCGGACGAGTTCATCGTGTCGCACGGAGAGCAGACAGCGGTCGGCCACAACATGGGCTCCGGGCCGATCGCGCCCGGCGAGGCGGTCATCGCCGACCTCTTCCCACGCGACCGCGAGTCGGCCTGCTTCACGGACATGACGCGCACCTTCGTCGCCGGCGATCCGCCGGAGGAGCTGGCCGAGTTCCAGCGCCTCTGCCGCGAGGCCCTCGACCGTGCGCTTGAGGCGATCAAGCCCGGGATGCCGGGCCGGAAGCTGTTCGAGATGACGTGCGAGTTCTTCCACGAGCACGGCTATCCGACGCAGCTGCACAAGCAGCCGGGCGAGGTGCTCGACTCGGGCTTCTACCACGGGCTCGGGCACGGCGTCGGGCTCGAGGTGCACGAGCAGCCCTGGATCGGGCGATCGCCGGGTGAGCTCGTCGCTGGCGACGTGATCGCCGTCGAGCCGGGCCTCTACCGCGCCGGCTTCGGCGGCTGCCGGCTGGAGGATCTCGTGCTCGTCACCGAGCACGGTGCCGAGGTCCTGACGGACTTCCCGTACGACCTCAAGCCCAAGACCTGATGGCCCACGCCATCGAGACTGTCTTTCTCGAGGAAAGACGGTACGAGCCTTCGCCCGAGTTCGCCGCGCAGGCCAACGCCCAGCCGGAGATCTACGAGCGCGACTTCGAGGAGTTCTGGGAGACCGAGGGACGCGAACGCGTCACCTGGTTCGAGCCGTTCTCGAAGCTGCTCGAGTGGGAGCCTCCGTACGCGAAGTGGTATTTCGGCGGGAAGCTCAACGTCTGCTTCAACTGCGTCGACCGCCACGTCGAGGCCGGCAACGGCGGCAAGGTCGCCTACTACTGGGAGGGCGAGCCCGAGGACGAGCGGCGGGAGATCACCTTCGCCGACCTGCAGGACGAGGTCGTCCGCTTCGCGAGCGCGCTGAAGGAGCTCGGCGTCCGGAAAGGGA
>JBKPHH010000039.1:0-12057 GCA_046729795.1 Actinomycetota bacterium
GCAAGGCCGGCGGTCGATTGCGCCCAGTACGGCAACAAAAGATTGCGATTTGCAGGGACTTTTCTACGGGAGCGACGGGACTCGAACCCGCGACCTCCGGCGTGACAGGCCGGCGTTCTAACCAACTGAACTACGCCCCCGGGGCGACCTAGTGTAGCTAGAGGCTTCTCAGGCCGAGCTGGCGCAGCAAGGTGATCGAGTCAGAGTAGACGTCCTTGCGAGCGACCAGTCCGTTCTCGATCGGGATCACATCCATCCCCTTGTATTCGACGTGCTTTCCGGTCGGCTCGACCTCGATCCCGGCGCGCGTCATTTTCCCCTGGTGCGTCCCGCGGGCCGTCCATTCCTGGACGACGAGATCCTCGCGAATGTACTGGCGGCGCCCCTCGAACTGAATGTCGGGAAAGACCGAGAAGATCGCCGAGATCGCCCGGCCGATCTCTTCGCGGCCCGTGTAGGCATCGCCGGTGACGTGGTTCTCGAAGACCGAGTCGTCGGTGTGCATCGCGACGATTGAGTCCACGTCGTGCGCGTTCCACGCGTCGTTGTAGCGGTCGATGAACGCCTGCAGCTCGCTCCCGTCCACGCGGCTAGCCTAGTCCGTCGTGCGCTGGATCGACCTGGCGGTGCTCGCCATCGTCGTCGTGCTCGCCGTCCTGGGAGCGAGGCAGGGGCTGGTCGCCAGCGCGTTCTCGCTCGCCGGTCTCGTGATCGGCGCGATCATCGGCGGTCGCCTTGCCGAGGCGCTGCTCTCGAGAGGCAGTGCCTCTCCGTATTCCCCGCTCGTCGCGGTCGCCGGGGCGCTTCTGCTCGCGTTTGTTGTCCAGGGAATCGGCCTCACGTTCGGGCTCTTCCTGCGCGACAGCATCCTCCGCGTCCGGATGCTGTGGATGCTCGACGCCATCGGCGGAGCCGCGCTCGGAGCGCTCGGCGGGCTCGTCGTGGCCTGGGTGCTCGGGGTCGTCGCCCTGCAGTGGCCGGGACAGACCGAGCTCCGCCAGGAGGTCCAGCAGTCACGAATTCTCAGACGCCTGAACGAGATTCTTCCGCCGCGGACGCTGCTTCAGGCGCTCGCGCGCGTCGATCCGTTCCTGCCAATCCCCGGCCCGAGCGCAGCCGTCCCGCCGCCCGACCCGTCAGTGCTCCGGCTTCCGGGCGTGGGCGCCGCAGCGCCGAGCGTTGTCCGCATCGTCGGCACGGCCTGCGGGCTCGGCGTGGAAGGGTCGGGTTGGGTGGCGGCGCCGGGGATCGTCGTGACTGCCGCTCACGTCGTCGCGGGTGAGCGCGACACGACCGTCCAGACGACGTCGGGCGGTCTGTCGGCGGAAGCAATCGCCTTCGATCCGCACAACGACGTCGCGGTGCTTCGCGTGCCGGGACTGCCCGAGCGCCCGCTTCGCCTCGCCGATCCGAAGCCTGGTGCCTCGGCCGCGCTGCTCGGCTACCCGGAGAACGGTCCCTTCGATGCCGAGCCGGTGAGGATCGGCCGCACCGTCTTCGTTCTCACACAGGACGCGTACGGCCGAGGTCCCGTCGGCCGGCTCGTGACGACGCTACGCGGCAGAGTTCGCCACGGCGATTCGGGCGGGCCCGCTGTGGACGCGTCGGGCGCGGTTCAGACGATCGTCTATGGCGCCCGGATCGGCGGCGGCGGAGGGTTCGGCGTTCCGAGCTCGATCGTCCGTCGAACCCTCCAGCGCGCGCGAGGCCCCGTTTCAACCGGGGCCTGCGCTCGCTAGAACAGGTTCCTGATGCGGGCTCGGACGCGCTGCATGCGGGTCGGCCCGACGGGAGTCGCACGGGGGTCAAACCGGCTGGTCAGAGCGCCGAGTTCGAGCCTGACCATCGCGTATTCCATCATCGTCGTCATCGCGTCCCTTTCGACGTGGTTGCCGGTAATAGTTAGTTCAACGAGCCCGGGGCGAGACTATTCCCGGCGAAAGCCCTGCTAATCGAGTACTTCTAGCGCGGCTTCGGGCTGCTTGAAGGGCGGGACGACGTAAACGCCCGCCGCCTTCTCGCGTGATTCCGCGTAGAGCTCTCGCGCGAGCGCGAGGCCTTCCGCGGCCGCATTCGCCCCAGCCTTTCGCAGCCGCTCCTGCACCGGCTCGGGCACGACGATCCCCGGAACCTCGTTGTGCAGGCGCACGGCGAGCTGGTGGCTTCGCACGTAGAAGATCCCGAGCAGGATCGGGATCGGCCATTCGCCGCCCAGCCGCTCGACGAATGCGTCCAGGTACGACAGGTCAAACAGCGCCTGCGTCATCGCGAACTGGGCTCCCTCCTCGACCTTGCGCCGGAACCGCTCGAGCTCGGTGTCGAGATCGTCCGCCGACGGGTTCACCGCGACGCCTAGGTAAAAGGACGTCGGAGCGTCGATCGCCTTGCCGTTGTAATCCTCGCCGCCGTTCAGGCGCGAGACGATGTGCGCGAGCCCGATCGAGTCGACCTCGTAGACGCCGCGCGAGCCCGGGTAGTCGCCGACATGGGGCGGATCGCCTGTGACGGAGAGAACATTGCGGACGCCCTCGGCGTGGGCGCCGAGCAGCAGCGACTCGAGCCCCATGATCGAGGTGTCGCGGGGAGTGACGTGCGGGATCGTCTCGATCCCGACCGAGCGTTCGATCGCGACGGCGGCCATCAGTGCGTTCGCCCGGGCACGTGCCATCGGGTTGTCGTTGATGTCGACGAACGCAACCCCGGCGTCCTTGAGCGCCTTGCAGACGCCGAGCAACGAGTCGTAGGTGCCGCCCTTCGGTGGGTCGATCTCGACCGAGACGACCCATTCGTTCTCCCGCAGCATGCGGGCGAGCTCGGTCTCCTTCGGGCGTTCGTAGGTCGCGGCGACGAGCTCGCGCTCGACGACGTCGAGCGGCGCGGCGGGAGCTCGATCCTCCTCGATCGCCGCACGGATCGCCGCGATCTCGACCGGGGTCGTTCCACAGCAGCCGCCGATCAGCTTCGCGCCGAGCGCTCTCGCGTGCGCGGCGAACTCGCCGAAGTACTCCGGCGTCGCATGTGGGTAGATGATGCGCCCGCCCGAGAGACTGGCAAGGCCGACGTTGGGAAGCGCGGCCAGCGGATGCCCGTCCGAGCCCATGCCCTCGAGCGCTGCGAGCGCCGCGTGGAGGCCGGCGCCGTGGTTGGCCCCGATCGCGGCGAGCTCGAGCGGCGCGAGCCGCTCCGCCGCTTGGCGCGCCGAGACGCCGCCGAGCGTCTCCGCGTCCTCGTCGAAGGTGAGCAGAGCGACGATCGGAAGCGAAGAGACGCTCTGAACGGCCTCGATCGCCGCGACGAGCTCGTCGAGCTCGAAGAAGGTCTCGACCATGAACAGATCGACCCCGCGGCCGTCGAGGATCGCGGCCTGCTCGGCGAAGATCGCTCTGCGCTCCTCGGCGGTCAGCTTTTCGCCCAGCTCGCCGAGCGGCCCGATCGAGCCTGCGATGAACACGTCCTTCCCGGACACCTCCCGGGCCTCGCGCGCGAGCTTGACGCCGGCGTCGTTGATGCGCTCGAGCTCGTCTTCGAGGTAGTGGGAGCGGAGTTTCTGGCGATTCGCGCCGAACGTGTTCGTCTCGATCAGCTCCGCGCCGGCCTGAATGAAGCTCGTGTGGAGAGAGATGACGCTTTCCGGCGCGCGGAGGTTCGCCTCCTCCGGACAGCGCAATCGGGGCACCATCGCCGAGACGAGCACGCCCATCCCACCGTCTGCGACGACGATTTCGCCGTGCTCGAGCCGTTCTCGGAAGCGATTCGGCATGCGGGGTGAAGTGAAGCACGGCGGTCAACCAAAGATGGGGGATAGATCAAGTGGAGGGGGCTGGGCGATACTCCGCGAGCAATCCGATGAGCGCCCCGATGCGGCGGGGGCGAACTCGGAAGAGTCTCGGAGGGCCCCGATGCGGCGGGGGCCTCACTGAGATCTACTGCGGCTCTCTCACGGGAGACTCAGGCGGGGCCGGGCGGCGGCCCCGCCTGAAGTATTTGTCGTAACGGTAAAGACTTGCCGGGTCGCGGCCGATAAGTCACGCGGACTCCTCTCAGTCGGGGACTAACGGCAAGAGATCCTGCGGCTGTTGGAGCCTTTTGCGGCGGGCCTGGCCGCTGCGGGCCCGCCGCTTCCTTTTCACTCGTGGAGGACGCGGCCTTCCATGCCGCCGGCGACGACGACCAACTGCCCCGTCACGTGACCTGAGATCTCGTTCGAGGCGAGCGCGATCACCTGGCGCGCCGCGTCCTCGGGCTGCGCAACCTTCTGCAGCGGCATCGTCCGCGTGATCCGCCGCACGTGCTCCTCGTCGATGTGACCGCGCGTCATCGGCGAGAGCGTCCACCCTGGCGCTACTACGTTCACGCGCGCGCGAGGACCTTTCCGAACGGCTTCGTTCTTCAACGACAGCAGGAGGCCGTGCGCGATCGCGGACTTCGCTGCGGCGTAGTCGGCATGACCGGCCTCGCCGAAGACACCGGCGGTCGAGGCGACCATCACGAGCGTGCCGTCCTCGGGCGCCTGGCGCAGGAAGCCTCGCGCGGTCAGAAACGTCGCGGTCAAGTTGACCCGCAGCGTCTGCTCCCAGCGCTCGAGCGGCAGCTCCCAAACGGGCACGTCCTCACTCGGCCACGCCCCCGCGACGGCCGCGCAGACATCGAGCCGGCCGGCTTCCTCGAACAGGCGCTCGACCTCCGCCTCGACCGTCAGATCCGCGCCGACAATCGGCGCGCCGCCGAGCGCCCGACTTAACGCCTCAGCCCGCTCGCGCCCATGGTGGTAATGGACGACGACCTCACAGCCCTCGGCGGCGAACGCGCGGGCGCAGGCGCCGCCGATCCCACCGGACGCGCCGGTGACGAGGACGCGCTTCCCAACCAGGCCCGTCTCCATCGATTTGAGAGGCTACAAGCGTGCGCGTCCACATCATCAGCGACATGGAGGGCGTCGCCGGGGTCGTCCACGCCGACCAGATCAATGCCGGCAGGCCGATGTTCGAGGAGGCGCGGACGCTCTACACCGAGGAGATCAACGCCGCGGTCCGCGGCGCGAAGGCCGGCGGGGCCAAGGAGATCGTCGTCATGGACTGCCACGGCGCGGGGGAGGGCTTCAACTTCAACTCGCTGATCCCGGAGCAGCTCGATCCGAGCTGCGAGTTCGTTGTCCAGGACGAGTGGACGAGCTACACGGGCTTCCTCGAAGAGGGTTGCGACGCCGCGCTCTTCGTCGGGATGCACGCGATGGCCGGAACCGCGGACGGCGTGCTCAACCACACCGTCTCGGGGACGGACTGGCAGAACCTCTACTTCAACGGGACGGCGGTCGGTGAGACAGGTATCAACGCCGCTCTCTGCGGCACCTGGGGCTGCCCGGTGGTGCTCGTCACCGGCGACGAGGCGGTGTGCCGTGAGGGCAAGGAGCTGCTCGGCGAGGGGCTGACCACCGTCTCCGTCAAACAGGGGCTCGCCTCGACGAGCGCTCGGCAGCTGACTCCCAAGCGCGCAAGGGAGCTGATCGAGGACGGCGCCAAGCGCGCGCTCAAGGACTTGAAGGCGGTCGAGCCTTACGACCCCGGCAGACCCTGCGAGATCCGAGTCGAGTACAAGGGGACGAAGACGCCGCGCAGGCTTCGCCACGCGCCGAACGTGGAGCAGGTGGACTCGAGGACGATCGTCTCGCGGGCCGGCGACTGGTGGACGGCATGGAAGCAGTTCTTCTTCTTCGAAGACTGAGATGGAGATCGAGCTGACCCAGGGCGACATCACGGCGTTGAAGGTGGACGCGATCGCCAACGCGGCCAACAACGAGCTCTGGATGGGCGCGGGCGTCGCAGGCGCGATCAAGCGCGCGGGAGGCGAGGAGATCGAGCGAGAGGCGGTTGCGAAGGGGCCGATCGAGATCGGCGACGCCGTCGCGACGGGCGCCGGTCGCCTCGAGGCGAAGCACGTCATCCACGGCGCCGTCATGGGCACGGACCTGAAGACGAACGGCGATCTGATCGGGCGCACGACCAAGCGCTGCCTCGAGGTCGCCGATGAGCTGGGGGCGACCTCGGTCGCTCTGCCCGCCTTCGGCACGGGGGTCGGAGGCTTCCCGCTAGACGAGTGTGCGCGCATCATGGTCGGAGTGGCCCGCGCGCACAGTCCGAGCTCACTTCAGCACGTGGTCTTCGCCGTCTTCGGCGACGATGCGAAGGCTGCTTTCGACGCCGCGCTGCGCGAATGACCGAGATCGAATATCTGGAGCTCGGTCTAGGCGAGCTGCTCGCCCAACTCGCCGACCGGTCGGCCGCCCCCGCAGCAGGCACCGCGGCCGCGATCACTGGCGCGCTCGCCGCCTCCGTGACGCAGCTGGCGGCCCGGGCCTCGTCGAAGGACTGGGAGGACGGCCGCGCCGCAGCCGCCCAGGCCGCAGCACTCCGCATGAAGCTCGCGCCGCTGGCGCAGCAGGATGCCGAGGCCTACGCCGTGGCCGTCGCGGCGCTCAAGGCGGGCAAGGACGACTTCGTGACGTCGGAGGCGCTGGGCCGCGCAGCCGACGTTCCTCTGGCGATCGCGGAGGCGGCAGCGGATGTCGCGGCGCTGGCGGCGGCCGTGGCCGAGCACGGGAACCCGGACCGGCGGGCGGACGCGGCGGCCGCGGCGGTCCTGGCGGAGGGGGCCGTTCGCGCGGCCGCAAAGCTCGTCGAGGTGAACCTCTCGATGCGTCCCGAAGATCACCGCATCACGCATGCGCGGATGCTCGCGACCGATGCGGGCAAGTACTGCGAGCAGGCCGCGGCAGCCGTGGCCTAGAGCAGAATCCGCGACGTGATCGTCGCGCACCTCGATCTCGACGCGTTCTTCGCCGCGGTGGAGGAGCTCGAGCAGCCCGAGCTGCGAGAGGTGCCGCTGGTGGTTGGCGGCGACCCCCACGGCCGGGGCGTTGTGGCGACCGCGAACTACGTTGCTCGCCAGTTCGGCATCCACTCGGCGATGTCGTGCGCGGAGGCGCTTCGCCGCTGTCCGCACGCCGTCTTCCTGTCTCCACGCAAGCGGCTCTACTCCGAGTACTCGCGCGCCGTGTGGGACGTCGTCCGCGAGGTCGTGCCGACGATCGAGCGAACCGGCATGGACGAGGGCTATCTCGACCTGACCGAGTTCCGCGACAGCCGCGCGATCGCGGAGGCGGTTCAGGCCGCGGTGCGCGGATCGACGAGCCTGAGCTGCGCCCTCGGCGTCGGCACCTGCAAAGTGGTTGCCAAGATCGCGAGCGACCGGCGCAAGCCCGGCGGGATCACGGTCGTTCCGCCGGGGCGCGAAGCGGCGTTCCTCGCGCCGTTCGCGGTGCGCCGGCTCCCAGGCGTCGGTCCGCGCGCCGAAGAGCGCTTGCGCAAGGCGGGCGTCACCACCATCGGCGGGCTCGCGGCGCTTGCCGACGACGAGCTCCGCCGGCTGCTCCCCGGCAAGCTCGGGCCGTTGCTTCGCGACCGGGCGCGCGGAATCGACCCGAGGACGCTCGAGACCTCGTACGAGACGATCTCGATCAGCGCCGAGGAGACGTTTCCGCAGGACGTCGCCGAGCCGGATCGCCTCCAGGCGGAGGTACGCCGGATGGCCGACCACGTCGCCGAGCGACTGCGCGAGGCCGGTCAGGCCGGGCGCACCGTGACGACGAAAGTCCGCTACCCGGACTTTTCGATCCGCAGCCGCTCGACCACGCTTCACGTCGGCATTGACGACGCGGAGCGGATCGGCGAGCTCGCCTGCGGTCTGCTCGAGCGGGCGCTCGTGGACCGGCCGGGCGCGCTACGGCTGGTCGGCGTCGCGGTCTCCGGCCTCGAAGAGCACGCTCAGCTCGCGCTGGTCTAGGTCGCTTCTTCGACCTCTTTGACCCCCCAGCGGGCGACGTCGCGGATCGAAACGATGCCCACGGGCTGCTCGCCGTCCACCACCGGGACATGGCGGAACCCGCGTTCGAGCATCACGTTCGCCGCCTCCTCGGCCTTGGCGGACGGCGGGAGCGTGACGGGATCAGGTGTCATCCACTCGCGCACCCGCGCCTCGCTCGAGTGGGTGCGGCCTGCAACCGCGCGGGTGAGATCGCGCTCCGTGAGGATGCCGATCAGGCGTCCGAAGTCGGACACGACGACCGAGCTGACGCCGTGGTCGACCATCTTCTGCGCCGCCTCGCCGATCGTGTCGGAGGGGTCGACGGTTAGGACTTCGGTGGTCATGAGCTGGGCGAGCGTCGTCATCGCCGCGAGCATAAAAGAATCGCGGAGTTGCAGGCCTCCGCGATCTCAGGAAAAGAGGCGGCAGCCCCAAGGGTCGGGGCCGCCGCCGAGAGAGAGAGGTGCTACTTGGAGAGCGTGCCTTGCAGCGCGCCGTTCGGGAACGCCACGGTGTGGACGTTCACGTAGAAGTTGCCCGGGTGCTGCAGGATCTGCTTCACCAGCGCCCGGACGACGTTCACGCAACCCGCCGCGGTGCCGTTGTACGGCGTCGGCAAGGGCAGCGGAACAGCGATCTGGGTCGCGTTCGGTCCGGTGCCGTAGTGGATGTGGGCCGCGTTCACGTCGCTGAGCCCAGTCGTCGTGAGCGAGTAGCAGATCCGCCCCTGGCCGATGTTCGACCGGACGGATGCCGACCCGCTTCCGAGGGTGTTACCGCCGGTCGGCGTCAGCGTGGCGCTGAGCTTCCGGCCGCCGCCCGTCGGGCTGAGCGGCGCGGACGGGCACGTCAGCGGCTGTCCAGGCGTTCCGATGATGTCCTGGGCATGCCGCCGATGGTGAGCGAGGGCCGCCTTCGTGGCGACCATGATCTTGACGTACGGGTGCTTGTTGGACTTCGTGCGGTGGCACACCGGCGTCTTCGCCGCCGCCTGGGCGCCGGAGCCGACCGCGTTCGCGGCCGCGAGGCCCAGAGGCACGACGGCGATTGCCAAAACCAGAATCAAGTACCTACGCAACGGAATCACTCCCTGACAGAGTCGTATTGGTCTACTGCAGGAGATCCCGTTTAGAGGGAAAAATCACGCTCCGCTCGGGGCCTCTGCGGTTGTGTCTGCAGGCGTAAAGTGGTACGAACGCGGTTCGCAATCAAGCTGGAGGGAGGGACTGTGAGGCACATCCACCGCTGGGCAGTTGCAGGTCTGATCGCAATTGTCCTGGTCGGGCTGATCGCCGCCAGCGCGGCAGGCCGGGTTAGCACACCGGCCGCAAGCAAAGCTTCGATCAAGGTTTGCGCATTGCTTCCGGACACGAAGTCCTCGACGCGTTACACGCTCTTCGACGCGCCCTATTTGAAGGCCGCATTCCGAAGGGCGAACATCCCTGCGCAGGTTCTGAACGCGCTCGGCTCGGCGCAGAAGCAGAGGTCGCAGGCCGAGCAGTGCATGACGCAGGGTGCGAAGGTGGTTCTGCTCGACCAGCTCGACCCCGCGTCGGGCAAGTCGATCACGAACTTCATCGTCAGCCGCAAAGGGAAGGTGATCGACTACGACCGCCTCGTTGTCGGCAGCAAAGCCTCGTACTACGTCTCGTTCAACAACGTCGTGGTCGGGAAGCTCCAGGGCAAGGGCCTCGTCGCGGCGCTGAAGGCAAGAGGCCTGTACTCGAGGAAGCCGGTGATCGCGGAGCTGAACGGCGACGTCAAGGACAACAACGCCAAGCTGTTCAAGCAGGGCTACGACTCGATCCTCAAACCGTTGTACAACAACGGGACGTTCACGAAGGCAAAGTCCGGTGACCAGTGGACCGACTGGGATCCGATCAAGGCCCGCCGGATCTTCGACCAGATGCTCGCGCGGAACAGCAACAAGATCAACGGCGTGCTTGCCGCCAACGACGGCATCGCGGGCGCTGTGATCGCGTCGCTCAAGGCGCACAAGCTCAAGTCGATTCCGCTGACCGGCCAGGACGCGACGCCGACGGGCGTGCAGTTCATCCTCGCCGGCTGGCAGAGCGGCACCGTCTACAAGTCGGTGCGCAAAGAGGCGAACGCAGCCGCAGCCGCGGCGATCGCAATCGTCAAGGGCAAGCCGGTTCCGGGGGTGAACGGCAATGTCAGCGGCACGAAGTCGATCCTCCTGACGCCGGTCTGGATCACGAAGAAGAACTACAAGCTGTTGTTCAGGGAGGGCTTCCTGAAGAGGAGCCAGGTCTGTCGAGGTCAGTACGCGAAGTTCTGCAAGTAAGAGAAACCGTTCGTGTGGTGGGGGCGCGCGGTGATGCGAGCGCCTCCACCGTGTTAGAAACCGCCCAGTGAACGCCAAGCCTCCGACACTCGAGCTCCGCGGGATCTCGAAACACTTCGGCTCCGTTCAGGCTCTGCAGGAAGCCGACTTCGAGGTCCGCGACGGCGAGGTGATGGCACTCGTCGGCGACAACGGCGCGGGGAAGTCCACGATGATCAAGTGCGTCGCCGGGATCTACTCGATCGACGGCGGCGAGATTCTCTTCGAAGGCGAGCCGGTCACGATCCACGGGCCGAAGGAGGCCGCGAAGCTCGGCATCGAGGTCGTCTACCAGGATCTCGCGCTCTGCGACAACCTCGACGTCGTGCAGAACATGTATCTCGGCCGCGAGGCGCACGACCCGCTGTTCCGTCTCCGCGAGGCGCCGATGGAGCAGCGGACCACGGAGACGCTGAAGTCGCTTGCCGTGACGACGATCAGGTCGGTCCGGCAGCCGGTCGCGACGCTGTCCGGCGGGCAGCGGCAGTCGGTCGCCGTCGCGCGGGCGGTGATGTGGAACAACCGCGTTGTGTTTCTGGACGAGCCGACGGCGGCCCTCGGGGTCGCACAGACGCGACAGGTCCTCGACCTCGTCAAGCGGCTCGCCGAGCAGGGGCTCGCGGTCGTGATCGTCTCGCACAACCTGAACGACGTCTTCGACGTGGCGGACCGGATCACGGTCCTCCGCCTGGGCCGAAACATCGGGGTCTACGAGCGCGGCGCGACGACACAGCAGGAGATCGTGCAGGCGATCACGGCGGGAGTGCCCGTGGGGAGCGAGGCAGCGTGAGCACGGCAGCGCCGGCCGAAGTCCAAGCCGCTGCGCAAGACCAGGACAGCCTGCTCGCGATCATCCGCGCACGCTGGGAGGCGCTGAAGGCGGGGGACGTCGGCAGCCTGCCGGTGATCGTCGGAATCATCGCGATCACGCTCTACTACAGGGAGGCGACGGACAAGAACTTCACGAGCCCGGACAACTTCGTGAATCTGATCACCCAGATGTCCGGGGTGACGGTCATCGCGATCGGCGTCGTGTTCGTGCTGCTGATCGGCGAGATCGACCTCTCGATCGGCTTCGCCAGCGGTGTCGCAGCCGTCGTCGTCGCCGAGCTACAGGTTCCGGCATCCGGTCACGACTTCCCCGGGTTGATCGCGATCGCGCTGGCGATCGTCACCGGCGCCGTCATCGGGCTCGCCCAGGGCTCGATCATCGCGTTCATCGGGGTGCCGTCGTTCGTCGTGACCCTGGCGGGGCTGCTGATCTGCCAGGGAATCATCCTTCAGGTCCTCGGCACCGAGGGCGTGATCGGGATCGAGGACCAGCAGATCAACGACGTCTCGAACTACTTCCTCTCCGAGCGGCTCGGCTGGGTGATCGCGATCGTGTTCACCGCCGGGTTGGCGCTCGCCGCCTTGGGGGCGTATGTGAACCGGCGGCGCGCCGGTCTGCCGACGGGAAACCTCTTGCTGACGGTGCTCCGCGTCGTGTTCTTCGGCGGCCTCGCGTTCGCCGCCGTCTACTACTGCAACCGCTCCCTGGGCGTCCCGCTCGTCGGCTTGATCGTCCTCTTCGTCGTCGTACTCGGCTCCTACGTGGCGGCACGCACAACGTTCGGTCGCCACGTGTACGCCGTCGGCGGCAACGCCGAAGCTGCTCGGCGCGCAGGAATCAACGTGAAGTTGATCCGGATCCTCGTCTTCATGATCTCGGGCGCAATGGCCGGATTGGGCGGGATCATCCTTGCCTCGCGGCTGAATTCGGTCGACCTGACGACCGGAGGAGGCACGCTTCTCCTCGACGCCATCTCCGCGGCCGTGATCGGCGGCGTCAGCCTGTTCGGCGGCCGCGGTCG
>JBKPHH010000040.1:0-12195 GCA_046729795.1 Actinomycetota bacterium
TCACGAGATGGGCCACGCGCTGGTCGGCCACTACCTGCCCAACTGTGACCCCGTGCACAAGATCTCGATCATCAGCCGCGGGGCCGCGCTCGGCTACACGATCGCGCTGCCCGCTGAGGACAAGTTCCTGACGACGAAGTCGGCGCTGATGGAGCAGCTCGCATCGATCCTCGGGGGGCGCGCCGCGGAGGAGCTCGTCTTCCACGAGGTCACCACCGGCGCGGCGAACGATCTCGAGAAGGTCACGTCGATCGCCAAGCAGATGATCATGCGCTACGGCATGAGCGAGAAGCTCGGCCCCCGCGTGCTCGGGCGCAACCACGACATGCCGTTCCTCGGCCGCGAGATGGGCGCCGAGCCCGACTACTCGGAGGAGATCGCGCGGGAGATCGACGACGAGATCCGCCGTGTGATCGAGGAGGCCCACGAGCTCGCTGTCAAGACGCTCAAGGAGCGCATGGACGAGCTCCACCGGATCTCCGCGATCCTGATCGAGCGCGAGACGATCGACAAGGATCAGTTCGAGCGTCTGCTGGCGGGCGACGCCGAGGACGAGATCTTCAAGGAAGAGACGCCCGAGGAGGCGGCGCTGCCGCCGACCGAGGACAGGCGGAAGGCACCCAAGCCGAAGCCGCGCCCGATTCCGTTCCCGGGCGCGACGATGCAGCCTCCGCCCCCCGAAGGCGCAAAGAGCTAACTCACGAATCAGGAGCTCGTGGCCGCGAGGCTCCATAGCGCTCCCGCGGTCTAGGCTCTCGCTGTGAGGCCAATCGAAGAGCGCTTTCCGAGCCCGTCGGTGATGGGCATCGTCAACGTGACGCCGGACTCGTTTTCGGACGGTGGCGTCAACTTCCGGACCGCCGACGCCGTCGCGAGCGCGAGGCGGATGCTGGACGAAGGCGCCGCGATCGTCGACGTAGGCGGCGAGTCGACGCGCCCCGGCGCGGATCCGGTCTCGGCGGAAGGCGAGCTGCGGCGGGTCGAGCCCGTGCTCGAGGCGCTGCGGGGCTTCCCTGTCTCGATCGACACCGCCAAGGCGGCGGTCGCCGGGCGCGCGCTCGAGCTGGGCGCAGAGCTCGTCAACGACGTCACAGCCCTGCGCGGGGACCCGCGAATGGCCGAGGTCGTCGCGGGCTCGAAGGCATGCCTCTGCCTCATGCACATGCAGGGTGAGCCCCGGACGATGCAGGACGACCCGCGCTACGAGGACGTCGTCGCGGAGGTGGCGGCCTTTCTCGAAGAGCGGCTTCGCTTCGCCGTCGAGGCGGGCATCGCCGAGGAGCGAATCTGTCTCGATCCCGGGATCGGCTTCGGCAAGACGGTCGAGCAGAACTTCGAACTCGTTCGCCGCTTGGACGAGCTGACGGCGCTGGGCCGCCCCATCATGATCGGGCTCTCGCGCAAGAGCTCGCTCGGCCGAATCATGGGAGACCCCGGCGCAAAGACCGGCACCACGGCGGCGAGCATCGGCGCGGCCGTCGCGGCCTACGAGCGCGGCGCGTCGATCTTCCGCGTCCACGACGTGCGCGAGCACGTGGAGGCGCTGACGGCGGCCCGTGCGGCGCTGACGTCTTGACGCTCACCGTCGAGCTGCGAGGGCTCGAGGTTCAGGGGCGGCACGGCCTCGAGGAGGAGGAGCGCGCGTCCGAGCAGCCGTTTCTCTTCGACGTGTGGCTCGAGGTCTCGGACGGCGCGTTGTCCGACCGGATCGAACACGCCGTCGACTACCGCGAGGTGGCTGCGACCGTTCGCCAGGTCTCGGACGGGCGGCAGTTCCACCTGCTCGAGGCCCTTGCCGCTGCCGCCGCGCAAGCGGTACTGGAGCGCTTCCCGGTCGAAGCCGTTCGCGTCAGAGTCCGCAAGCCGGCCGTGCGGCTCGAACTTCCTGTCGAGTACTCGGCGGCTACCGCCGAGGCGTCGAGACGCTGAGTGTGTACTTGGCGTCCGCGATGCCGCGCGGAAGGAATGCGTCCACGTAGATATAGATCCCGCGGCGGCCCTTGTTCCGCGCGGTGACGACGTCCAGCCGCGTCCCCTTCTTCTGGCTGAAGTCGAGCAGGTCCCGCTTCATCGCCTGGCCGCGCTCGAACACGGTCCGCGTCTTCGGCCCCCACAGCGCGAGGTCGACGTTTCGGTCGCCCCGGATGTGCACGACGATGCGCCGCCTCGCGGGAAGCCAGACGCGGTAGATGTCCTCGGGATCCTCGGTGTAGTCCATGTACGCGCGCACGACGGCCCGGCCTCGTCCCCGGCCGGTGAGCGGCGTCGTCCCCGCCCTGGTCAAGCCGCCCGGACGGACGGCGAAGACATCCTCGTTGGGCTCTTGCAGGTCGCGGGCCGGCGCCGCTGCAGTGAGCGCGTTCGGAATGTCGAGCATTCCGAACCCGGTGTCGACGTCCCAGCCGGCCGGCGGGACGTCGCGCGCCGAGTGCCGCATCAGCTCGAGCATCTGCGTCGCGTGGAGCTGCGGGCGGGCCGTCCACACCCAGGCCGCGGCGCCGGCCACGATGGGCGACGAGAAGCTCGTCCCGTCGAAGACGCAGTACCCGGTCGAGATGCACTCGACCTCGGGCGGGTGTCGTTCGGAGTAGTAGGTGGGCACGGCGACCGGGATGTCCTGGCCGGGCGCGGCCAGGTCGAGGGCGGGCGACGCGCTGGAGAAGGACGTGGCGCGATTCGTCTGGTCGGTCGCGCCGATCGTCAGGACATGCGGGAGCGCCGCCGGGAAGACCGGACGACTGCGGTTCTCGCGGTCATTACCCGCCGCCGCGACGACAATCGACCCACGCTGAAGTGCTCGATCGACGGCACGCTCGAGCAGCCGGCTGTAGCCGAAGAACCCGCTGGAGATGTTGATCACGCTCCGCGTCCGTGACGCCGCGGCGAGGCCGGCGATCATGTCCGCGAGGCTGCCGCGGCCGAAGTCGTACTCCTGCAGCGCGGCCCGCGGGTAGATGCCCACGAGACCGACCCCGTTCGTCGGCGCGGCGGCGACGGAGCTGACGGCGGTTCCGTGGACTTCGTCATCGGTGCCGATCACGGACTGGGTGTTCAAAGGGGTGGTGTTCGGGCGGCCGGCGAACTCGGGATGCGTGAGGTCGAGACCGGTGTCGAGCACCGTGAGCGCGACGCCGGGACCGGGCGGCTCGACTCGGTTGGCGCCCACGCGGGAGATCCACCACTCGCTCGGCACCATGGGGTCGGTGAGGTGGCTGAACCGGACCGCGGTCCGGTCGGGCTCGACAGCGGCGACCGCGCCGGTGCGCTGCAGGCGAGGAAGCAGCTGCGTCGCTGCCGACCGCGGAAGCTTCCAGATCCGCAGGTCACGGGAGACGAGCTCGCCGCCGGAGAGCGCCACGACGGTCTCAGCACCAGGGCCGTTGAGCTGCACGAGCGTTCTGGACGCCGAGCTCAGCGGCGGCGCCTGTTCAGGCGCAGGCTTGACGAGACCCGCGGCGGAAGCGGCAGGCGCAAGCACAAGAGCCACGAGAACGACCCCTAGACGACGCATCACGCTCCAAGTCGACGACGACGGCCGCCAACATTAGCGACGTGGCGCGCGTGTTCGTCGGTCTCGGCTCGAATCTCGGCGATCGAGAAGGATCGCTGCGGCAGGGACTGGACCGACTCGCCGCCGAGCCGGAGCTCGAGGTCATCCGAGTGTCGAGCTTCCGCGAGACCGACCCCGTGGATTTTGTCGATCAGCCGCGGTTTGTGAACGCCGTTGCCGAGGTCTCGACCGACCTGCCCCCGCGGGAGCTCCTGGACACCCTGCTGGGCATCGAGCAGACGCTCGGCCGGCGCCGCGAGGGCTCCCAGAGATACGGCCCCCGGACGATCGACCTCGATCTGCTCCTCTACGACGACGAGGTGCTGGAGGAGCCGGGACTGACGGTTCCCCACCCGCGCCTGCACGAGCGGCGCTTTGCCCTGGAGCCTCTTGCCGAGCTCGATCCGGGGCTGGTGGTTCCCGGGCGCGGCCCGCTTTCTGCCCTGCTTGCAGGGCTAGAATGAGAGCCTGATGTCGCATCTCGACGAGCTTGAGGAATTCGAAGCCGAGCTCGAGCTGACGCTGAAGAAGGAGTATTCCGCCGTCTTCGGGCTCTTCCGCTACTGCGTGCTGTCGCAGGACGCGACGTACCTCTGCAACAAGCTCGAGCTCAACTACGTCCCGCAGCCGAACTACCCGTTCTTCCATCTGAAGATGGAGGACGTATGGGTCTGGGACAAGAACCGGCCGACGCGGATCATCCCGCGCGTCGAGGTCTACACGTCGAGCGACGTGACGGTCGAGGAGCTTCGCGGCGAGGGCGACGAGCCGAAGCTGAGCGCCGAGGCGCTGGCGGAGCGAATCGGCGAGCCGCTCGCCGGCGACGACGAGCTGTAGCGCCCGGGCACGCGTAAGCCGGCCCGATATCCGCAAGTTGGCGCGCTTTGTGCGCGGCTCAGGGTGGAGCGGTTCGAGCCGGCTTCGCAGTCCGAATGTACGCCCAAGCGGCTAGCCTCGCAACGCTGTGCTGCTCGCAATCGACGTCGGAAACACCCAGACGGTCTTCGGGCTGTTCGACGGCGAACGGTTGATCGAGCAGTTTCGGATTGCGACGGAGGCGCACCGGACGGGCGACGAGATCGGGGTCGTACTCCGCGGGCTGGTCGACCTCGACGCCGTCGACGGCATCTGCCTCTCCTCGACGGTTCCGCTGCTCATCCGAGCGTACGAGGAGGTCGCGCGCGCGGTTGGGGCGCCGCTCCTGGTCGTCGGGCCGGGAACCAAGACCGGTCTGCCGATCCGCTACGACGATCCTCGAGAAGTCGGCCCGGACCGGATCGTGAATGCCGTGGCCGCACTGGAGCGTTACGGCGCGCCCAGCATCGTGGTCGACTTCGGCACCTCGACCAACTTCGACGTCGTCTCTCCGGCGGGCGAGTACGTGGGAGGGGTGCTGGCTCCCGGGATCGAGATCTCGATGGAAGCGCTGTTCGAGCGCGCGGCCCGGCTGGTGAAGGTCGACTTCGTCGAGCCTCCGAGCGCGATCGGCAAGACGACCGAGTCCGCGCTGCGCTCCGGGCTCGTGTTCGGGTTCGCCGGCCAGGTGGACGGGATCGTGGAGCGGATTCGCGCCGAGCTGGGCGACGGGGCGGCGCCGGTCGTCGCCACCGGCGGCCTGGCCGAGCTGATCGCGCCGCATTCGCGCACGATCGGGAAGGTCGATCCGTTCCTGACGCTGGAGGGTTTGCGGATCGTCTGGGAGCGGAACGGCGCCGGCTGATGGCGACGCGGCGGCGGGCGACGATTGCCGCTTCCGCGCCAGCAGTTGTCACGCTTCCGGCACACCGCGTCACACACTCGCGCGCTTTTCCTCCGTAGACTCAAAGTGGGGAGGAGGTTGGGGGTGCCGTTATTAAGGCTCCGCCTATGGCCCCTCCGCAGGATTCGCCCCGGCTCTAGCCGCCGCCGTAGATCGAGATCGGCAGGTCGAGCAGCACCTCGTCGCCCTGTGGCACTTCTCGCTCCAGCCGCGCGAGCAGGAACTGGGCACCCGGAGCCTCGGCCAGCAGCCGCTGCTCGACCTCGTCCACCGTCGCCAGCCCTACGAGCTCCTGCTTGAACGGCCTCGGAAATCGCCCGCGGCCGAGATACCAGCCGTAGAACTTCTTCAGAAAGCTCGTCGCGCGCCGCTCGCCGAGCTCACGGACCGTCGCGCGCATGAACAAGATCAGCTCCGCGACAACCTCTTCTTGCGAAGGCGGCTCGGCGTCGCCGTCGAGAATCTCCCGCAGAGCCCACGGATTGCCCTGCGCCGCCCGGCCAACCATCACGGCCGCCGCTCCCGTCGTCGCAAGAATCGCCTCGGCACGGGCGCGGGAGGTCACGTCACCGGATGCGACCACCGGGACGTCGACCAGCGACACCAGCTCGCCGGTCAGCGTGTGCTCGGCCTGTCCGCTGTACATCTGCTTTGCCGAACGCGGGTGGAGCGTGAGCGACGCCGCGCCGGCTTCGATCAGCTGCGGGCCGATCTCCAGGCACGTGCGCGAGCCGTTCTCGAGCCCGCGCCGCATCTTCACGGTCACGGGCACCGCGACCGCAGAGGCGACCGCCTCGACGATCGAGCACGCCCGTCGCGGATCGTCGAGCAGCGTCGCGCCGGCGCCGGTCTTCGTCACCTTCTTGACCGGGCAGCCGAAATTGATGTCGACGAGATCGGCGCCCGCGTCCTCGACCATCCGCGCCGCTTCGGCCATCACGCCGGGCTCGGAACCGAAGATCTGCACGGCGAGTGGCCGTTCGTCCGAGGCGATGCGCAGATAACCGAGTGTCTTCTCGTTGCCATGGTGCAGCCCCGCGCAACTGACCATCTCCGAACAGACGAGACCCGCCCCAAATCGGCGTCCCTGGCGCCGAAATGCCTGCACGCTCACACCCGCCATCGGGGCGAGTACGAGCCTCGTCGGGACCTCGACGTCCCGAATCTGCCAAGACTTACGTAGATCTACCTGCATTGAGCGAGAAATCGTAGTCGAGAAACGGTTGACGACCGTCCGTTCCGCTGGCTACCATTCGCGTCCGCGTCGGCGCCGGGAGCGCCGCCGCGTTTTTCTTAGGGAGGATTCCTTGAAGGACGTAATCCTTACCCCGGAAGGGTACGAGAAGCTCAAGCAGGAGATCGAGCATCTCTCGAACGAAAAGCGCCGCGAGGTTGCGGAGCGCATTCGTGTTGCCCGGGAGTTCGGCGACATCAACGAGAACGCCGAGTACGACGACGCAAAGAACGAGCAGGCGCTGCTCGAGCACCGGATCGCCACGCTCGAGGAGCGGCTGCGCAATGCCCGCGTGATCGAGAAGAAGGAGATCTCGAAGGACGTGGTCTCCGTCGGCTCGAAGGTGAAGCTCCGGGACGTCGACGCCAAGCAGACGGTCGAGTACCACATCGTCGGCGCGGCGGAGGCCAATCCCGCCGAGAACAAGCTCTCGAACGAGTCGCCGGTCGGCAAGGCCATCATCGGCCACAAGAAGGGCGAGACCGTCCACGTGTCCGCGCCGCGCGGCTCGCTCAAGTTCAAGATCCTCGAGATCAAGGCTGCCTAGGCGGCGCGCCACTTCGGCGCACGCGTTCGTCTGTCGCAACGGTTCCTAGCCTAGACTCGCCCGGCGATGACGCTGCCGAAGCGCTTTCCCGACCGCGAAGAGATCGCGGCCGTGCGAGCGAAGGCTGAGGCCGCTGCCGACGGCGAGACACTCGACGAAGAGGTGGTCACCGCGGGTCGCGTGATGGCGCGGCGCGACATGGGGCAGCTGATCTTCCTCGACCTCGTCGATCGAAGCGGCCAGATCCAGCTGCTCGTGCAGCCGAGCAAGGTCGGCGAGGTCGATCTCGATCTCGGCGACATCGTCGGCGCCCGCGGAGTGCCAATGCGGACGAAGCGTGGCGAGCCCTCGGTCTCAGTGACTGACCTGCAACTGCTCGCGAAGATCCGACGGCCCCTCCCCGACACGTTCCACGGGCTGCGCGACACCGAGCTCCGCTACCGGCAGCGGTACCTCGACCTGCTCGTCAACGAGGGGACGCGCCGAGACTTCGAGCTGCGCACGCGGATCGTGAGCGCGATCCGCCGTTACCTCGACGCGCACAGTTTCCTCGAGGTAGAGACACCGGTGCTCCAGCCGCGCTTCGGCGGAGCCTTCGCCGAGCCGTTCGTGACCCACTACAACACGCTCGATCGCGACTACTACCTGCGGATCGCCACTGAGCTGTACCTCAAGCGGCTGATCGTCGGCGGGCTCGATCGTGTCTACGAGCTGGGGAAGGACTTCCGCAACGAGGGCACGTCCTACAAGCACCAGCCCGAGTTCACGATGCTCGAGTGGTACGAGGCCTATGCGGATTACCAGGACACGATGGCGCGCATCGAGGAGCTCGTCGAGACGGTCACCGAGGGGGTCCTCGGCACGACGAAGGTCAAGTATCGCGGCCACGAGATCGATCTCAAGCGGCCGTGGCGGCGCGTGAAGCTCGTCGACGCGCTCGACGAGCAGGGGCTGTGGACGCGCGAAGAGGCCGAGCTACGCCGGATCCTCGACGAGCGCGAGGTCGACACGTCGCACGACCGCAGCTGGGCGCAGCTGATCGACCATGCGTTGAGCCACTTCATCGAGCCGGCCTTGATCGAGCCGACGATCCTCTACGACTATCCCGTCGAGCTCTCCCCCTTCGCCCGCGCCACGGACGACGACCCGTCGATCGTGGAACGGTTCGAGTACTTCGTCGGCGGCACCGAGCTGGGCAACGCGTTCTCGGAGCTCAACGATCCCGACGAGCAGGCGGAGCGGTTCGAGCAGCAGCGAGGCGAGGTGCGCGGGGAGCCCGGCGACCCGGACTACGTCGAGGCGCTTTCGTACGGGATGCCGCCGACGGGCGGCCTCGGGCTCGGCATCGACCGGCTTGCGATGGTGCTTACCGGAAGAGACACGATCCGCGACGTCATCCTGTTTCCCGCGCTGCGGGAGCGGGAGTAGCGCCCCGGGCGCTCCCGATCACGTCGGCGAGGATGTCGTCGAGCACCCGCTGCGGCTTCCAGCCGATCGCCTGCTCGATCTTCTCGATCGCGGGAATGCGGTGCAGCATCTCCTCGACGATCCCGTGCGGGTACACCTGCTCGTAGGGAACGAAGAGCAGCTCTGAGTCGCTTCCTGTGGCCGTGCGGATGCGCTCGGCCAGATCGCGGATGCGGATGCTCTCGGTCGAGCCGACGTTGTAGATCTCTCCGGCCGTCGAGGGCTCCTCGACGAGCCCGTGCAACCCCTGGATCACGTCGGCCACGTGGCAGAAGCAGCGGGTTTGCGTTCCGTCGCCGTGGATCTCAATCGGCTCCCCGGCGCGCGCGCGCTCGACCATCCGAGGAATGACCATCCCGTACTGGCCGCTCTGCCGCGGACCGACCGTGTTGAAGAGCCGCACGATCACGCAGTCCAGCCCACGCTCCTCGTGCAGGGCGAGCGCGAGGAACTCGTCCATCGCCTTCGAGTCGGCGTAGGCCCAGCGCCGCGCCGTCGTCGGCCCGTAGATCCGCCGCGCATCCTCGGCAAGCGGCTGCTCCTCGCGGTGGTCGCCGTAGACCTCGGACGAGGACGCGATCAGGACCCGTTTCCCGAACCGGGCGCAGTACTCGAGCACGTTCTCGGTCCCCTGCACGTTGGTGAGCAGTGTGTGGCCCGGCTGCTCAACGATCAGGCGTACACCCACAGCGGCCGCGAGGTGGTAGACGACGTCGGTCTTGTGCACGAGCTCGCTGACGACGGACGGCGAGAGGATCGATTCGACGACCAGGTGGAAGTCGCGTCTGCCCTCGAGGTGAGCGACGTTCTGCCGCCCGCCGGTCGAGAGGTCGTCAAGCACGAACACCTCCGTGCCGCGCTCGAGCAAGAGCTCCGCCAGATGTGAGCCGATGAAGCCGGCGCCGCCGGTAACGAGCGCCTTCACGCGCCGGAGCGTACAGAAGGCGTCTGCCGAGCTCACTCGATCGTGGTGGCTCGATCGTGGTGGCGCGAACGGGTGAAGTTCCTAGATCGGGAGGACGTCCGACGAGGTCGGCCACACGAACCGGCTCGAGCTCGAAGCCATCTACCTCGACACGAGCGAGAACCGGATCGAGCTCGCCGTCGCCCACCGCGGCCGCGTGTTCGTGAACGTTCCCGAAGGAATTGACCTGCCGCAGTTCGAGCCCGGCGACGAGATTGCGCTGGTCGTGCGGATCGAGCCCGACGGCTCGTTCACCCTGATCCGCGCCGAGAACGAGGACCAGCCCGGTGACGACGACGACGGCGTCGACTTCGACGAGAACGAGCTCTGGGCCTTCGGTCTGCTGAAGGCTCTGAACGACGACTACGTCGCGGTCAAGGTCGAGGGCCGGACCGAGCTCGTCAAGTGCGCTCGGCCGGACTCGCTCGAGCTGCTAGAGCTTCAGGTCGGACAGCCGGTCAAGATGCACTGCAAGCTGAGGAACGGCCAGTACTGGCTGCTCGAGCTCCGCGCCAAGGACGAGCCGGAGTCGAGCGACGCCGAGTTCACGGTCGACGACTTCATCGCCTCGATGGACGAGTCGAAGATCGCCGTTCGCGTCGAGGGCCGGGAAGAGCCGGTCACGTGTCTGTTGCACGGCCAGAACCTGCTCGGCTTCGCGGCCGGCGAGTTCGTCCAGATGCACTGCCGCAGGTGTTCACGCTCCACGGCGTGATCACCGAACTGTCGGACAGCGGCGTCGGGATTCAGGCCGAGCATCATCCGGAGCCGGTGCGCTGCGCGAAGCTCCCCGGCCAGGATCTGAGCGGCTTCGCCGTCGGCGACGCGGTCGAGATGCATTGCCACAACTACGTCGCGACCCCGATGTGCGGGTGCACGTACTCGCCCGGGTTCGTGCTCGCTTCCCTCAGGTCGGAGACCGCGTTGCTGCCTGAGCAGTAGAAGCTTCGGTCCAGCTCGGACCGCCTCGCGAGCGGCCGCTCCCAAGAACGGGGGCGGCCGTTCGCGTTTTACGACACCTTTACTCCTCGCCCGATCAGTGCGCTCGCGGAGCCGAACGCGAGCAGCGCGGGCAGCGCAGCGAGTGTGACCTCGAGCGATGCAAGTGTCGCGTAACCGGCTGCAAATAGGGCCAAAGCAAGACCCCGCCTCATCGCATCTCCCCCTTCCCCAAGGGCAATTCTCTCATCCCATTAACGGGATCTCAAGAGATGCCGATACGGGAGTGTCAGGACCCTTTGCGCCCCGTCGGTACCCCCCGACCTGTGCGCTAGCATGGGCCTTCCCGACAGGAAGCGGTAAGAGCTTGTTCGAACGGTTTACAGAGAGAGCCCGCCAGGTCGTCGTCCTCGCCCAGGACGAGGCGCGAGCCCTGAAGCACAACTACATCGGCACCGAGCACATCCTGCTCGGATTGCTACGCGAGGAGGAGGGGCTCGCGGCCCGCGTCCTCGAGTCGCTCGACATCACGGTCGAGGAGGTACGCGCCCAGGTGGCCCGCATCGTCGGCCAGGGCGACGAGGTCACGACCGGTCAGATTCCATTCACGCCGCGCGCGAAGAAGGTGCTCGAGCTCGCGCTGCGCGAGGCCCTCTCGCTGGGTCACAACTACATCGGCACCGAGCACATCCTGCTTGGCCTCGTCCGCGAGAACGAGGGCGTCGCCGCGCGGATCCTGCTTGACTTCGACGCCGACGCGGAGAAGATCCGCAACGAGATCATCCGGATGCTCTCCGGCCCGGGACGCCGCCAGCAGGGCGGCGGGGCGGCGCCGGGCGAGAAGACGAAGAGCTCAAAGCTGCTCGACCAGTTCGGGCGCAACCTGACCAAGCTCGCCGCGGAGGCGAAGCTCGACCCGGTCGTCGGCCGGCAGACGGAGATCGAGCGCGTGATGCAGATCCTCTCGCGCCGCACAAAGAACAACCCCGTGCTGATCGGCGAGCCCGGCGTCGGCAAGACGGCCGTCGTCGAGGGGCTGGCGGCCCGCATCTCCTCCAACCAGGTGCCCGAGCTGCTGAAAGGCAAGCAGATCTACACCCTCGACCTCGCGGCGCTGGTCGCCGGCTCGAAGTACCGCGGTGAGTTCGAGGAGCGCCTCAAGAAGGTGATGAAGGAGATCACCCAGCGCGGCGATATCGTCCTGTTCATCGACGAGCTTCACAACCTCGTCGGCGCCGGCGCAGCCGAGGGCGCGAGCGATGCAGCGTCGATCCTCAAGCCCGCGCTGGCGCGCGGCGAGCTGCAGACGATCGGCGCGACCACGCTCGACGAGTACCGCAAATATTTGGAGCGCGACGCCGCGCTCGAGCGGCGCTTCCAGCAGATCCGCGTCGACGAGCCGTCGGTCGACGACACGATTCAAATCCTGCGCGGCCTGCGCGACCGCTACGAGGCGCACCACCGCTGCAAGATCACCGACGAGGCTCTCCGTGCCGCGGCCACGCTCTCAGACCGCTACATCCAGGATCGCCATCTTCCCGACAAGGCGATCGACCTGATCGACGAGGCCGCTTCCCGCATGCGGATCAAGACGATGAGCGCCCCTCCGCGCTATCGCGAGCTCGAGGACGAGATCGAGAAGGTGCGCAAGGACAAGGAAGAGGCGATCGAGGCGCAGGAGTTCGAAAAGGCCGCTTCGCTCCGTGACAAGGAGCGCAAGCTGACGCAGAAGAAG
>JBKPHH010000041.1:0-9280 GCA_046729795.1 Actinomycetota bacterium
CTATGCGATTGCGCGTGCGCCGCTCGTCTGGCCGTTCTTCGAAGCGTTCGTGCGCGGCGACGTGCACGAGCCCGCCGATGCGCGTGGGGCCGTGAGAGCGCCGCTCCGGCTCGTCGAAGCGCTTTCCCGCCTGGGCTAAAGGCTCAAGACACCGGAGGGCGCTGCCGATGTCGGCCCCGTGGACCTGAACGCCACTCTTCGGCGTGCCGTCGACGCCGGCGCGAGCGACATTCACCTGAAGGTCGGCCAGCCGCCGGTCGTGCGTTGCGACGGCCAGCTCGTGCCGCTCAACGGCGGTGAGCCGGCGCTGCGCGACGCGGACCTCGAAGCGATCCTGTCGATCATCACCGAGCTCGCGCCCGCCAAGCGGGCCGCGTTCTTCGAGGACGGCGAGCTCGACATCGCCTACACCTCGAGCGACCTGCCGCGCTTCCGCGTGAACGCGTTTCGCCAGCGCGGCTCGATCTCGTTCGCCTTCCGTGTCATCCCCAAGCAGGTGCCCAACTTCGCCGAACTACGGCTTCCTCCCGGTGTCGAGTTTCTGGCCGAGGAGCACCGCGGCCTCGTGCTCGTCACGGGCGCGACCGGGTCGGGAAAGACGACGACGCTCGCCGCGATCCTCGGCCACATCAACCGCACCCGCAAGCAGCACATCGTGACGATCGAGGATCCGATCGAGATCCTCCACGAGGACCTGAACTGCATCGTCAACCAGCGCGAGGTCGGGCTCGACACGGAGTCGTACCTCGCGGCGATCCGGCGGGTGCTGCGTCAGGACCCCGACGTGATTCTGATCGGCGAGCTTCGCGATGCCGAGTCGGCCGAGACGGCGCTGAAGGCCGCCGAGTCGGGCCACCTGGTTTTCTCGACCATGCACACGATTGACGCCGCCGAGACTGTCGGCCGGATGATCGAGTTCTTCCCGGCAGTCAAGCAGGATCAGATCCGCGCCATCTTCGCCGGCGTTCTCCGCGGCGTGATCAGCCAGCGGCTGCTGCCGCGCGTGAACGGCGGCCGGGTCGCCGCGGTCGAGGTGATGGTGAACAACTCGCGCATCGCCGACCTCATCCGCGACAACAAGTCGGAAGAGATCCCGGATGCGATCGAGGAAGGCGCGTTCTTCAAGATGCAGACCTTCACGCAGGCGCTGATCGACCTCGTCCTCGCCGGCGAGATCGACCGCGAGGTCGCGTCCAACGCCGCTTCGGTCCGGCACGACTTCCTGGTCGCGCTCGAGCACGCACTCAAGCGCCAAGCTGCGGGCATCACCGACGACCAGGAGCGGCCGCAAGCCGCTCCCGAGCCCGAGGACCAGGCGATGCCCGGTCTTCGGGTCGTCCCCGGCGCGGAGCAATGAAGCGCGTACTGCTGGGGCTGGCGCTCGCGCTCGCGAGCGTCGCCGGAACCGCCGGCGCTGACACGTACCGCATCGTCTCCGGTCCGTCCTCGCTGCCGAGTGCCTCGACGCCGAACTCCGCCGCCTCGCTCAGGCTGGCCGCGAACTGGACAAGCCCGCCCGCCCAGCCTCGAGCCCTCTCGTTCCCCGAGCTCGAGTCGATCTGGCAGCAGGCCGGGGCCGCCTACGGCGTTCCGTGGCAGGTGCTCGCCGCGATCAACAAGGTGGAGTCGAACTTTGGTCGGAACATGGGGCCGAGCTCGGCGAATGCGATCGGCTGGATGCAGTTCCTTCCGTCGACGTGGATCCGCTGGGGTCTCGACGCGAACGGCGACGGTCTCGCGGACCCCTGGAGCCCCGAGGACGCGATCTTCGCGGCCGCCCGCTACCTCGCCGCATCCGGCGGCCAGACCGACATCTCGCGCGCGATCTTCTCGTACAACCACGCGCAGTGGTACGTCGACGAGGTACTGAACCTCGCGAAGACCTTCGACCAGGGCGGCACAGTCGGAACCTTCCGGCTCGACCGCGCGCAGCAAGGTCTCGACGGGGCCCGCCGTGACGTTGTCGCCGCGAGCCGCGCGCTCGCCGGGGTTCAAACGAAGATGCTCGCGCTCGCCCGAAAGGAGCGCCGAATTCTCGCGCGCGCCGAGCGGACACAGCTCCTCTCGGACCAGCTCGAGCTCGAGAAGCGCGCCGGTCTCGTCGGCGCGCGACTCGCACAGTTCGAGGCCCGAGCCCAGAAGTTGCGTGGGGAGCTCCGCGACGCGCGCTCGTCGCTCCAGGACGCGCAGCAGAAGGCCCGGCAGGCATCGTTTGACCACTCGGCGGGCTCCGGCTCCCTGCTCGCGGCGCCGGTTGCGCAAGGCGACTACATCTTTCCCGTCGGCGGCGGCCCTTCGGTCGTCTCCGTCTCGCACCACCATCACGACTATCCGGCGGCGGACATCGCCGCTCCGATGGGCTCGCCCGTCTACATGCTCTCGGACGCCCTGGTTGAGAACGCCTGGCAGTCGCCGAACGGGCGCTGCGGCATCGGCGTGACCGTTCGCACCGGCGACGGTCTCACCTGGACGTACTGCCACCTCGCATACCTCGATCCCGGCGTGCATCGCGGTGGCTTCTACGAGGCCGGCACGCAGGTTGGGCTCGTCGGCTCGACCGGTCATGCGACCGGGCCGCATCTGCACCTCCAGCTGCATCCGGCGACTGCCTATCCGCAGCAGATGGCGTGGTTCGAAGGGTTCGCAGGAACAGCCTTCCGGTGGCAGGACGGCGGTGGTTCGGAGGTCAACTCCGCGGACGGTTCCGGCCCGGTTTTCCGCGAGGCCTCAGACGCTGATTCCAGCGTCATTCGCTTCAGGCGTTGAGGCTCAAGCGCAAGCGGTTTTCTGCCGAAAGTCGGGGTATGGCGGTTCGGCTTGCCGCGCTCGTACCACGCGTGGTCGTGGTTGCGATCGTCTTCGTCATGGCGACGGGGACGCTCACCTTCGCTGCCGAGAGGCGGTTGACTGCCAGCACGCCCGAAAAGCCGCAGGCGACCCCGCCGGCCGTTCTCGTCGTTCCCGACGTCCACGGCCAGGCGTACGTCTTCGCCAAGGGGATCCTCGAGGACGCGGGCTTCGCCTGGCGCGTAATGGGCGGTGTCCGGGGCTACGCCTCGAACCTCGTCGCCGCGCAGACGCCCGCCGCCGGAAGCCGCGTGATCGACACGGGCGCGCCGACGATCGTCCTGCGGCTCTCGAGGGGCCCGTACGCGGAGCACGGACAGGCCGAGAACGAATCGCCCTTCGCCGGCACCGAGATCCGCTTCGACAACGGCGCCGTCGCGACTCCGAGCCGGCCGAAGCGCAAGGTCAAGCCTCTTGCCCGCCCGAAGAAGAAGGTGACCGTCAAGCCGAACGCGAAGCCGCGGGTCAAGCCGAAGGTGAAGCCGCGCGCGAAGCCGAAGGTTCGTGTCAAGAGCCGCCCTGCCGCTTTCACGGTCCCGGGCGCACCGAAGGAGCCGCTCGACGAGATGACGCTGCCCGCGCGGGCGAACCGCCTCGCCGCGTGGCTGCGCACGAAGCCGGCGCCGACGAACCGCAACGTCCGCCGCTGGCTCTATCAGCACGCCTGGATCGTCACCGGCGCGAAGTTCGGCTGGTGGCACGGTGCCGGCGCTCTCCGGACGCTGATCGCGGCCGACCGGCGCGTGGAATCCCTCTGGGGTGTCGGCTACCGAAGTGAGGCCGCCGCCCGAGCCGCACTAAGGACGGTCGAGCAACGATCGAGATGAGACGCCTCATGACGCTGCGGCGGCGGCTCGCCGGTGAGCGTGGTTACACGATCACGGAGATGCTGGTCGTTCTGGTGATCATGGGCGTCGTCATGACGAGCCTGATGGAGGTCTTCGCCTCGGCGTCGAACGCGGAGATCTCGATGCAGCACCGCTTCCAGGCCCAGGTCACCGCCCGCCTCGCGCTCGACAAGATCAGGCGAGACATCCACTGCGCGAGCTCGGCGGCACCTGCCGGCGCCACGACCGCCTTCACGCTGACGTTGCCCACGTACTGCAAGGGCGGCTCCGGCGACATCACCTGGTGCACGCGCCTGGTGTCGACCGGCCGCTATGCCCTCTATCGCATCACGGGCCCGTCGTGCACGGGCGGAGCCAAGTGGGCGGACTACCTCACGCTCAACGACGCCTTCAACTACACGGCGCCCGTTGCGGGCTCGAGCCTGGGCAAAGTCGCCGTCGACATTCGGGTCAACGTCAACCCTCAAAAGAGTGTCGAGGCTTACGAGCTCAAGGACGAAATCGTGATGAGGAATACCTCGAGGTAGGCCCCTAAACATGCGAAGGCGGCTGAAAAGACTGCTCCACTCCGAGCGCGGCTACGCGCTCGTCGTCGCGTTGGGGTTCATGACGATCCTCGGGATCACCTTCGTCACGGTGATCGACTACACGACGTCGAACGCGCGCACGGCGCACTACAGCCGCTCGCGCCTCTCCGCGTTCGA
This sequence comes from Actinomycetota bacterium, assembly GCA_046729795.1. Taxonomy (GTDB): domain Bacteria; phylum Actinomycetota; class Thermoleophilia; order Gaiellales; family Gaiellaceae; genus JBKPFU01. Next base: position 4,400 of record JBKPHH010000041.1, read on the forward strand.
TCTCGCCGAGGCCGGGATGAACGACGCGATGGCGGTTCTGAACAAGCCGACCAACAACGCACTCGACCCGGACGTGCTCCCATCGACCACCAAGACTTACGAGAACGGCAGCACCACGTGGTCGGGGACCCTCGACCGCGCCAACGCGATCTGGACCGTCACGTCGAAGGGCTCGACCCGCAATCCGACTGGCCCCAAGGCCAGCAACGTGACAAGGACGCTGACCGCGAAGGTCACGGTCGTCCCGACGCTGACGCAGCCGCTCAACAACCCCGTCTGGAACTACCTCTACGCGGGACACACCGGAAGCACCTGCGATCAGACGCTGAACAACAACATCACCGGCGCCTCGCGGATGTACGTCGCAGGCAATCTTTGCCTGAGCCCGAACGTCATCCTCAATCAGTCGACGGTGATCGTGCACGGTGATCTCGACGTCGCGAACAACGCCGCCGTCGGCGCGAATACGAGCATGAGCACGCGAGTCGAGACGTATGTCGGCGGCAACTGTCGCTACGGCACGGGGTCTTGGGGCGTGTGCTCGGGAAACCAGGACGCCCGTCATGTCTACAGCAAGCTCCCCGACGGGACCACGATCGGCGTGACCCACGAACCGCCGGTAGTTCCCGCTCCCACCGCCGACTTTGCCAATTGGTACGAGAACGCAATGCCAGGGCCTTCGCAGTCGTGCACCACCTCGACTGGCACGCCGCCCACGTTCGACAACAACTACCCGAGCCGCGACAACAGCGTCGGCACGGTGTTCGACCTGACTCCGACGAACGCCTCCTACATCTGCCGTGTCGGTCCGGGCGCGCAGTCGACCATTACCGGCGCCATGACCGCGTCGCAGACGACCGTCAGCGTCGCCAGCGCGAGCGGCTTTCCGACCAGCGCGTTCCGGATCCGTATCGACGACGAGCTGATGAACGTCACCAGCGGCTTCGGGACGACAACTTGGACCGTGACCCGCGGCGTCAACGGATCGACAGCGACCACCCATGCAAGCGGTCAGTCCGTGCTGTGGGACACCCAGCCGAGCGGTGAGATCTCCTGGAACCCGACGACGAAGTCACTCACGGTCAAGGGCACGATCTTCATCGACGGCAGCGCCAAGATCGGAGACAGCGCGGTGAACACCTACAACGGCCAGGCGACGATCTATCTGTCTGGAACCTTCCTCCAGAACGGATCGCTGTGCGGCGCGGTCTCGGGCACGAGCTGCGACTTCGCCGGGTGGAATCCCAACAGCGAGATGCTGACGATCGTCGCCGACGGCAACGGCGGGCAGGTAACCCCGGGGGACAGCATTCAGCTCAACAACAACTGGTCGTTCCAGGGAGGACTTTTCGCGACGAATGCGATCGAGCTCGGCAACAACGTGACGGTCGACGGACCGCTCGTCGGGAGCCAGATCCTGCTCAGCAACAACCTCGCCACCAACGCCTTCCCCACGATTACGACCGTTCCGGTCGGTATGCCTTCGAACCCGGCGGTCTATGCCCAGCCGAACCCGCCGCAATCCTTTAGCGGCTAACGTGCCCCGGCCGCACGGCCGATAGGGAACCTCGTGGACCTGGCGATCGCCGCCTTCGTCATCGCGCCCGGGCTTGCGCTCGGAAGCTTCTTGAACGTGCTCGCCGCGCGCGTGCCGCTGCGCCGTTCCGTCGTGCGGCCCGCGTCGGCCTGCATGAGCTGTGGGACGGAGATCGCCTGGTACGACAACATCCCGCTGGTCTCCTACGTGATGCTGCGGGGCCGCTGCCGCTCGTGCAAGGCCCGGATCCCGCTCACGTATCCGGCGGTCGAGCTGGCGACGGCCCTCCTGCTCGCCGGCTGCGTGCTCGAGTTCGGACTGACGGCCGAGGCGGCGGTGGCCGGATTTTTCTGCGCGGTGCTCGTGACCGTCTCGGCGACAGACCTCTCACACCGGATCGTGCCCAACCGGGTCGTGCTTCCCGCCACGCTCGTCGTTCTGCTCGCGAACACGGCGATCGACCCGAGCCCTGAGTGGCTGCTCGCGGCGCTCGGCGCCTCCGGCTTCTTGTTCGTCGCGGCGCTGGCCTACCCGGCCGGGATGGGGATGGGCGACGTGAAGCTCGCGCTGCTGATGGGCGCCGCGCTCGGGAAGACCGTTTCCGTCGCGCTGATGGCAGGCATGTTCGCGGCGCTCGTCCCAAGCTTCTTCCTGCTCGCGCGGCACGGCGCCGCGGCGCGCAAGATGGGCATTCCGTTTGCGCCGTTTCTCGCGATCGGCAGCGTGATCGCCCTGTTCTGGGGCGAAGACCTGCTGAACGCTTATTTCAAGCTGTTCTAAGCCGTTCTAGCGGTCAAGCCGCGTCGGCTGGGTGCCGATACCTCATTCGAGGGATTTGCACTTGGATCTCGAGCGGCCACCCAACCTACGAACGCCCGGCGCTGCCGGCGAGGGGACGACCGCGCCCGCAGGCGGGGTCCCGTCCGCCTCGTTCGGCGTCAATGCGAACGCCGAGCTCGTCGTCGACCTGCTGGCCGCGACCGCGCTGCTGGCGGAGGACAAGCTCGCAACCGTCCGCGGCCGCGCCGGCCAGTCGGGCTCGCTCGCGCAGGCGCTGGTCGACGAGGGCTTCGCCACGAGCGAGGGCGTCGCGCGTATGCTCGCGGCGCGCTACCAGCTGCCAGTCGTCGACCTTCCGCTGACCGGCGTCGACGAGAACGCGGTCAAGGCCCTCCCGCTCCACGTGCTCGAGCGCCTGGAGATGATTCCCTACGCGCTCGAGGACAACCTGCTCCGAGTCGCGATCGCCGATCCGAGCAACCTCCATGCGATCGACGAGCTCAAGCTCGCGACGAAGCATCAGGTCGACCTCGCCGTCGCGGCCCGCGAGGACATCCTTGCCGAGGTCAAGCGCCTTTCCCGCGCCTCCGAGGCGTTCGGCGCACGCGCGGTCCTCGAGGAAGAGATCGTCGAGGAGGAAGCGGAGGAGGCCGACGACCTCGAGGTCGACGACGGGATCTCGGACGCGCCGCTCGTCCGCCTCGTCAACTCGATCATCTTCCAGGCGGCCGAGGACGGGGCCTCGGACATCCACTTCGAGCCGCAGGAGGACGCGCTCGTCGTGCGGCTCCGGATCGACGGCGTCCTGCACGAGGTGCAGCGGATCCCGAAGCGGATGACGCCCGGTGTGACAACACGCCTCAAAGTACTCGCGAAGCTCGACATCGCCGAGCGGCGAAAGCCGCAGGACGGCCGCATCTCGCTGAACGCCGCCGCGGCGGGCCGAATGCTCGACATCCGTGTCGCGACTCTGCCGACCGTCGAGGGCGAGTCGATCGTCATGCGTCTGCTCGACAAGTCGAAGAAGGCCCCGACGCTCGAGGAGCTCGGGCTCTCGGACGAGATGCGGGAGAAGCTCGAGGAGATCATCAACCGCCCGACGGGCGCGCTGCTCGTCACGGGGCCGACCGGCTCCGGCAAGTCGACCACGCTGTACGCGAGTCTCGCCGAGATCAACAACCCCGAGATCAACATCATCACGGTCGAGGATCCGGTCGAGTACCGGCTCAACGGCGTTAACCAGGTGCAGATCAACATGCGCGCCGGCCTCACGTTCGCGGCCGCGCTGCGCTCGATCCTGCGTTCCGATCCCGACGTCGTCATGGTCGGCGAGATCCGCGACCCCGAGACGGCGAAGATCTCGATCGAAGCCGCGCTGACGGGCCACCTCGTGCTCTCGACGCTGCATACGAACGACGCCCCGGGTGCACTGACGCGCCTGAACGAGATGGGTGTCGAGCCCTTCCTCACCGGATCGGCGGTCTCCGCGGTGCTCGCCCAGCGCCTCGCGCGCAAGCTCTGCACGCACTGCTGCGAGATGTACACGCCGTCGGTCGAGGACATGATCAAGGCGCGCGTCTCGCCCGACGTTGCCGCGGCGGCGGACGGGATGGTCTTCTATCGCAAGCGCGGGTGTCCTCGGTGCGGCCAGACGGGCTACAAAGGCCGAATCGGGATTTACCAGCTGCTCGCGATGAGCGAGAACCTCGAGCAGCTCGCGGCCGCTAAGGCGGGACGCGAGGAGCTGGAGCGCGCGGCGATCGAGGAAGGGATGAGGACGTTGTGGGACGACGGTTTGGCGAAGGTCGCCGCCGGCCTCACCTCGATCGAAGAGCTGACGCGCGTAACCGTCTAGGTGCTACTCGGCGAGCTCGACTCGCTCGATCACGACGTCTTCTCGCGGCTTGTCCTGCGCGTCTGTGTCCACTGCGGAGATCGCGTCGACGACCTCCATTCCGCTCGTGACGCGCCCGAAGACCGTGTGCTTGCCGTCGAGCCAGGGAGCGGCCTCGGTCGTGACGATGAAGAACTGGCTGCCGTTCGTGTTCGGTCCGGCGTTTGCCATCGCCAGCGCGCCGCGGACGACCTTGTGCTCGTTGAACTCGTCCTCGAACTCGTAGCCGGGGCCGCCGGTGCCGGTACCGGTGGGATCGCCGCCCTGGATCATGAAGTCGGGGATCACGCGGTGGAAGATGACGCCGTCGTAGAACCGCTCGGCCGCGAGCTTCTTGAAGTTCTCCACCGTCTTGGGCGCGTCGCTGTCGTGCAACTCGACTTCGATCGCGCCGTGGTTCGTGTGCAGGTTGGCGGCGGCCATGCGGGGTCCAGCTTAGACAGGTCCAGGGGTCTGACCCCTGGGCATGTCGCGTTCGGGCGTGACTAGTTGCAGATTTCCGTGCGCGCGACGATCTTCACGGCTCGAAAGATCCCTGCTCAGCGGCTCGACTGTGGCCGCTTCGGACAGGTCCGGGGGTCTGACCCCGGTGCAGGTTCTATTCGGCGTGGATTTCGCAGCCGAGGTACATCAGCGCTTCGACGGCCTCGGTGACGAACGCGGTCGCCTG
>JBKPHH010000042.1:0-19877 GCA_046729795.1 Actinomycetota bacterium
GCTCGAGCTGAAGGGCTTCGAGGGGGCGCAGCCCGCCTTCCGACTGCCAGCTTCGGCGCCACGTTGAGCGACGCCTGGCTCCGCCCAGGGGAGCTCCGCATCGGCCTCGGCTGCATGCGCCTCTCGACGGATGAGGACCGCGACGAGGAGCTCGCCCTGGACACGATCGCTGCGGCGGTCGAAGCCGGCATGACCGTCTTCGACACCGCGCGCTCGTACGGGGACAACGAGCGCCTGCTCGCCCGTGCATTGCGGAGCAGTGGAGCGGACGCGCGGGCGCGCGTCGTGACCAAAGGCGGGATGACACGTGCCGGTGCAGCGTGGGTTCCGGACGGCCGGGCAAAGGCGATTCGCGCCGACTGCGAGGCGAGCCTCGCCGCCCTCGACGGCCCGCCGATCGACCTCTACCTGATCCACGCACCCGACCCGCGGACGCCCTGGCGGACCTCCGTCCGCGCGCTCGCCCGGCTCGCCGACGAGGGGCTCGTGAAGCGTGTGGGCGTCGCCAACGTCAACCGACGCCAGCTCGACGAGGCGCTCGAGCTCGCGCCCGTCGCGGCGGTGCAGGTCGCGCTCAGCGTCTACGACGACAGCGCCGTTCGGGGAGGAGTGGTCGAGCGCTGCACCGAGGCCGGGATTGCCGTGATCGCCCACTCACCGCTGGGTGGGCCGCGCCGGGCGGGCCGTCTCGCTCGACGTGAGCAGCTGGTCGAGGTTGCAGAGTCACACGGCGCGACGACCGCGGCCGACGTCGCGCTCGCCTGGCTGCTCGAGCTCTCCCCCGCCGTGGTCGCCATCCCCGGCGCCCGCCGCCCGGAGACGGCGCGCGCCGCGGCGCGCGCCGCGGAGCTTCGGCTCCCGGAGAGCGACCGAGCCACCCTGGGGCTTTCCCAGCCTGTGCGGATCACCCGGCCACGGGCCGACGGCGACGTCGTCGTCGTGATGGGCATCCCCGGCGCCGGGAAGAGCCGCATCGCCGAGGAGTACGTCGCCCGCGGCTATGTCCGCCTCAACCGCGACGAGCGCGGCGGAACCCTGCGCGAGATCGCAGGCGCGCTCGACGAGGAGCTGTCCGCCGGCGGGCGGCGGGTCGTGCTCGACAACACCTACCTCACGCGCGCGTCACGCAATTACGTGCTCGAGGCGGCCAGCCGGCACGGCGTTCCGACGCGGTGCATCTGGCTCGATACGCCGCTCGCCCAGGCTCAGGTCAACCTCGTCGAGCGGCTGCTCGAGCGCTTCGGCTCGCTCCCGACTCCCGAAGAGCTGAAGACCTGGGCGCGGCGGGAGCCTGGAGTGCACGCACCGACGTCTCAGATGCGCGCGGTTCGCGAGCTGGAGCCGCCGTCGACCGATGAGGGCTTCGCCGCCGTGGAGCAGGTGACCTTTACCCGCACGCCGTGGACAGGCCGACGACGGCCGGGCGTGTTCGTCGCCGCCGCCGCCCTCGAGCACGCGCTCGGTCGCACCGACGTCGATGTCCCGCACCTGCTCTTCGACTGGCTGCCCGACGGAGCGCCAGATGCGCTGTCCGCGCTCGCCGCCCGCCTCGCCGATCGGGTCTCCGGACCGGTGGAGACGGCAGCGTGCCCGCACCCCGGTGGCCCGCCGGCCTGCTGGTGCCGCCCGCCGCTTCCCGGTCTGCTGCTCGCATTCGCCCGAGCACAGAGCATCGACCCGTCGCGGTCGCTCCTGGTCGGAACGAGCCCGACGCACCGAACGCTCGCCGCGACGCTCGGCGCGCGCTACCTCTCGCTGGCGAGCTAGCGCCGACAGAATCTCGAGGCGTGGACCCGCTTCCTCCGTTGCCGGCTCGCGGCCGCACCTTCGCCGGTCGGCGTCGCGTTCGTCTCGCCGACGTGGACGCGCGCGGACGGCTGAGGCTCGATGCTCTGGCGCGATTCCTCCAGGACCTCGCGATCGACGACGTGGGCGAGACCGGCTGGGGCATGCCCGAGCACCTCTGGTTCGTGCGCCGGATTCGTATCGACATCCTGACGCCGTTCATCGAGGACGGCGACGTGGCGATGGTGACCTGGTGCAGCGGCCTGGCGGCGATCGCGGCGGGTCGGCGATGGTCGATCACCGGCGACCGCGGCGGCCGTGCCGAGGTCGACAGTGTCTGGATTCACCTCGGCCCCGACGGGCGCCCGCGACGGATCGAGGACTTCGGCGTCTACGCCGACGCAACCGACGGCCGCCGCGTCTCCGCCCGCCCGGAGCTGGCCGCGCCGTCCGGCGACGCTCCGCGTTGCTCCTGGCCGCTCCGCGTGACCGACGTCGACCTCCACGGCCACGTCAACAACGCGGTGCACTGGCAGGCGGTCGAGCACCTGCTTCGGGCCGGCGGGCCCGACCCGCGGGCAGCCCTCCGCGCCCGTCTCGACTACCGCGAAGCGCTCGACTTCGGCGACGAGCTCGAGCTCGCGTTCAGCCGCGATTCGGGCCGCCTGGACATCGGCTTCGTCACGCCCACGGGTGTCAAGGCCGTGGCCTCGGTCGAGCCGCTCGGCGTCAGCTAGCTCGGCGTCGCGGCTACCGTGAGCGGAACGACCGAAGGGAGGTAAGCATGGCGACCCAGAACCCGCCGGCGCTCGTCGACGAGCTGCTGCAGCGGATCGGCCGGACGGTCGGTGACGGGGCGAAGGTCTCGACGGTCTTCGGCGAGCCGATCGAGCGCGAGGGCATCACGGTGATTCCGGTCGCGAGAGCCAGATTCGGCTTCGGCGGAGGAGGCGGCGGCGGCTATGACGAGGAGGGAGGAGCCGGTGGCGGCGGTGGCGGCGGTGGTGTCGTGAGCCCGGTCGGCTATATCGAGGTGCGCGACGGCACGGCCGAGTTCAAGCGGATCGCGAGCCCGGTTGACCTCGTGGCGGTCATCGCTGCGGGAGCACTCGCCGCCCTCACGCTGAAGCGACTGCTGCGCGACTAGACCTGCCACCTCGAGGCGCTCGTCAGTCGATCTTCGGCCGCGCGAAGATGTAGACCGACTTCCAGTCGCCCTGAGCGTTCTCGAACAGCGTCCAGAACGCCTGCTGCGGGGCGCCCGGCCTAATGAATTGCGTGCCGACGCGCGGGTACGGGTCGTACAGGAACGCCTGGCCGCCGGCGTCCTTGCCGACGACGACGTAGTGGTTGGTCTGGGCCAGGTTGCGCGTCTTCGTCGCGTGCGCGAGCACGCTCGTGTCGACGAGCATGATGAAGGCCTGCCGGGGCTTGAGGCCGCGGACGTAGCTCGCGAACATCTCCTTGTCCTGGAGCGGCGTCGAAGACGATTGCATGCCGCCGAGCAGGCCGATCATCGCCGCGACCTCGTATCCAGTCGTCGCGCCGGTCGGGCTCTTGGAGAGGAGCACCTTCGCGTGGTGGGCGATGTTCGAGAGGTCGCCGTACGTCGCCGTCGCCCGCTCCATCCGCGCGATCGATTCCCAGACCTTGTCGCCGAGGCTGCGGATCTCCCGCCGGCTCTCGGCCGTCTTGGTCTTGTCCTCGGCGTCAGCGTAGGCCTTACGCATGATCGCCCGCGCCCAGGCGATCGTGTCGCGCGGCCCCATGTTGATGGCGACCGCGAGCACCGAGTTCGCGCCGCACCGGACCTGGTCGGTGAACGTCGCGTCACTCTCGTCGACCTGCGTCAGCTTGCCGAGGATCTCGTTCGAGTCCCACCCGGCGTCCGGGTTGCCCGAGCCGGGGGCCGTGGGGTAGAGGCGTCCGGTCCAGGCCGGTGCCCTCGGCGACGGCCGCCGGGGTGTAGGTGAGCCGCGGGTCGGTCTGGCGTAGCAAAAGCGCGACAGCCCGGTTCCCGATCGCGCCTTGCAGGCCGAGGACGCGACCGGGCAGACCGTCCGGCGTCACCGACCTCCGCGCCGACGCGTCTTGCCGGACGGGTTCCTCGGTCGAGGTGGAAACGCGGCCGCCGTCCACGATTTCGACGCTACTCCAGTCTCGCCGCATAGGGCAAGCCGGGGTAGACAGGTGCCGCCGCGGTGTCCTTTACTTCGAGAGCCGTCAGTCCTTCGCTCAGGAGGGGAACGATGAGATTCCTTTTCGCCGCGCTGCTCGCGTGTGTGCTCGCAGCAGCGCCTTCGGCCGCGGGTGGAATCCGCGCGGCCCAGGAACCCGTGGCGGGTTCCTACATCGTCGTGTTCAAGTCCGACTCCGTACGAGCCGCCGGGGAACCGGCCTCGCAGCGCCCGTTGGTCGGGGTTGCGGCCCGGGACCTCGCCCGGGCCCACGGCGGCAACGTCAGCCACGTCTACCAGCACGCGCTCAAGGGCTTCGCCGTTCGGACGACGCCCGCCGGCGCCGAGGCGCTGGCCCGCAACCCGCGCGTCGCCTACGTCGAACCCGACCAGGTCGTTCATGCCTTTGCGACCCAGAGCCCGGCGACGTGGGGGCTCGATCGGATCGACCAGCGCGATCTGCCGCTGAGCAACAGCTACACCTACAACCAGACCGGCCAGGGCGTTCACGCCTACATCGTCGATACAGGCATCCGCGCAACGCATCAGGAGTTCACCGGCCGGATGGGCAACGGCATGGACTTCGTCGGCGACGGGAACGGCACGAACGACTGCAACGGCCACGGCACCCACGTCGCCGGCACGACCGGCGGCACGACCTACGGCGTGGCCAAGCAGGTGACGCTCCATGCCGTGCGGGTCCTGAACTGTCAGGGCTCGGGGTCGACGTCGGGAGTGATCGCAGGAGTCGACTGGGTCACCAACAACAGCCCATCCCCAGCCGTGGCCAACATGAGCCTCGGCGGCGGAGTGAGCTCGTCGCTCGACACCGCCGTCGCCAACTCGATCAACTCGGGCGTCAGCTACGCGATTGCGGCGGGCAACTCGAACGCCAACGCCTGCAATTTCTCGCCAGCCCGCGTAGCGGCGGCCAACACCGTCGGCGCGACCACCAGCAGCGACGCGCGGTCCTCGTTCTCCAACTTCGGAACGTGCCTGGACATCTTCGCGCCCGGCTCGAGCATCACCTCTGCCTGGAACACCAGCAACACGGCGACGAACACCATCAGCGGAACCTCGATGGCGACGCCGCACGTGACCGGAGCGATTGCGCTCTACCTGCAGACGAACCCGACCGCATCGCCGGCGACCGTGACGCAGGCGCTCGTCAACAACTCGACGACTGGCCACGTCTCGAACCCCGGCACCGGCTCTCCCAACCGCCTGCTGTACTCGATCTTCGGCGGTTCGCCGCCTCCTCCACCACCGCCGCCACCACCACCACCGCCACCGCCGCCACCGCCGCCGCCCGGCGCTGAGCTGATCGTCAACGGCGGGTTCGAGGGTTCGGCCTCGCCGTGGACGCTCTCGGGCAACGCCTACTGGTCGACGGGCGCGTACCCACACTCGGGCACCGGCTACAGCATCCTCGGCGCCTACAACAACGCGAGCGGCAGCGAGTACCAGACGGTGAGCATCCCGTCGGACAATCCGGCGAACTACACCTTCTGGCTCAACATCACGTCGAGCGAGTCGGGTCCGACGCCTTACGACTACCTCTACGCCGAGGTGCGGAGCACATCGGGGGCGCTGCTCTCGACGCTCGCCACCTACACCAACGCCCAGGAGACCACGCCCGGCAACTACTCGCAGAAGTCGTTCAGCCTCGCGAGCTGGCGCGGCCAGACCGTGCGGGTGCAGTTCCGCGCTACGACCGACTTCAGCCTCCCGACCAGCTTCCGGATCGACGACGTCTCTCTCAAGTAGGTCGGTTCCAGGGGTGGGCGGCCGGCGCCGCCCGCCCCCCGACCTTGTACGCGTCTACGAGGCTCACCTCGGAGCTGTCAATGAGCTGGGACGATCGCGGCCCTCGCCGTCAATCGATGTCGATGAGGACTTTGCCGACGGCGCCGCCTTCGACTGCGGCGTGCGCGTCGGCGGTTCGCTCCAGCGGGAAGCGGTGTAGCGGCAGCCCGGCGGCTTCGCCGACCGACAGCGCGCCGTCCCGGGCAGCAGCGGAGACGTCGAGCACGGCCTGATCCTTGGCCGCGGTCGGAACCGTGTAGACGAAGACGAACTGGTACCGAACGTTCCGCGACATCAGCCCCCACACGGACACCTCGAGCTGGTCGCGGCCCTCGGATGCGTACGCGGCGGCGGTTCCGTTCGGGGCCAGCACCGCGAGATCGAGGGCGGCATTCACCGCCGGCGCGACCTCGACGATCAGGTCGACACCCTCGGGGGCGTGCCCGCGGATGTCGTCGACGGCGGCGTCGCTGCGGTAATTGACGACGTGGTCGGAGCCGGCCGCGTGCGCGAGCTTCGCCTTCTCCTCGCTGCTGACGGTGCTGATCACGCGTGCCCCCGCCCAGCGCGCGAGCTGGATTGCTGCGTGGCCGACGGCGCCGGCGCCTCCCGCGACCAGCACCGTGAGTCCGGCGAGCGCGCCCGGAGCCAGCCGGCCAGGCCCGACCGCGGACACGGTGAGGCAGCGGTGCGCGGTCAGCGCCGGAATCCCAAGGCTCGCACCGACGTCGAACGGCACCACATCGTCCAGCCGCACCGCCTGGCGCTCCGGGAGGACGACGTACTCCTGTGCCGTCCCGTCGGCCCGCTGCCAGGCCGCCTCCCACAGCCAGACGCGCTCGCCCATGCGCGCAGGATCGACGCCCTCGCCGACGGCCTCGATGGTTCCGGCCCCGTCCTGGTTCGGCACGAGCTCCGGGAACGGGAGCGGGCCGCCGCGGCGGCCGCTCCGCGCTTTCCAGTCGGTGGGATTGACCCCGGATACCGCGACCGCGACTCGTACCTCGCCGGGCGCCGGCTCCGGCACCGGACGCTCGACCAGGCGGAGCACCTCCGGTCCGCCCGTCTTCGAATAGACAACTGCCTTCATCGAGCTAGCCATCGCCGGCGAGCAGGACGACCGCCATCGTCGCCGCGCCCAGCAGCGCTCCGGCGATGGTCAGCGCGAGCGCCACACGCCCGTCGAGCGGCGCCCATTCGCCCCGTTGCAGCGACCGCTCGACCTCGACCTGACGGCGCTGCCCGTAGAGGATGAAGGCGAAGCCGAGCAGGGTGTAGCCGGCGCCGAGCAGCTGGTAGGGCCAGGCGGCCCCTTCGGAGAGCTCCGGGATCAGCTTCCCGGCCGCCAGGCCGACGGCGATCGCGGTCAGCCCGGTCCGCCACCAGGCCAGGTAGGTGCGCTCGTTCGCGAGCCGGGTCCGCCGGGTGGCGTCCTCTGCCTCCGCCATGTCCGGATCAAAGCGGATCGCGCCGGCCCGCGGTGAAGGCGGGGAGCAGGAATCGAACCTGCACCTGCGGCGAGGCGCGCCGCCGTCCTAACCGTTGGACTACCCCCGCCCGTGTGCCCTTCTGTACACCGCGTGGCGCCGGCCGGTTTTCTGAACAGCGCAAGATTTCCGGCGGTTCCGACTCTTCACATGTAGACCCGCCTCTCTGATCCCCACGGGTCTGGAGTGAGGGGTGCCCGGGGCGGGCCGCAGGCTCTGGGCGCCCCTCTTTCCCGAGCATGACGAATCGACGCTAGAAGGGTGTGCGCGGGCGGCACGGTTAACTCGAAAGCGCGCAGGGCATCCATGGATGGGGGCGCGTCTGCGGCACCCGCAACGGGGGAACGGGCGCGCTCCCGCTGTGCGGCATGTTGCGGTGTGAGGAATGCGGCAGAGCAGAGGACGGCTGAGCAGGCGTGTGGCGGGCGGGCGCTCTTGACGCAGAAGCCCACAACCGCGGGTCCCAGGCGTCGCGGTCTACTGCCCCGAGTAGCCGAGGCGGCCCCGTTACGGGGTGTAAAGCTCGGCGCTCGCGACAGGCTCGCTGCCACACCCCTTCGGGCTGCAGTTAGCGAGCCGCTCGCCGCCGACACTGAGGACCTGTCCGTTGGGAAGCAGGGCAAGGGCGGCGCCGCCGACGAGGCCATGGAATCTCGGGTCGGTCGCAGTCCACGTGCCGGTAGCGGGTGAGTAGACGTCGCCCGCGTAGCCGCCCCCGGCGAGGAGCACGCGTCCGTCCTGCAGGAGCACGGCCTCAGGGCCGTGGTAATCGGTCATCCTGGCGGTCAGAGTCCACCTGCCCGAGGCCGGGTCGTACAGCTCGGCGTAGATGGTGGTTGCGGTGTAGTTGCCTCCGCCGGCAACGAGCACGCGGCCGTTGCCGAGCAGGGTCGCGCTCCCGTTCCCGCGCGCGATTGTCATCGACGCGACCCGCTTCCACCGTCCGCGGGTGGGATCGTACAGCTCTGCGCTTCGCAAGAAGCCCTCGGAGTTGGAACCGCCCGCGACCAGGACCGTGCCGTCGGGCAGCAGCGTTGCCATGTGATCCAGGCGAGGCGTCCGGAGGCTTCCGGTCGACGTCCAGCGGCCGGTCGCCGGGTCGTACAGCTCCGCGCTCGCCTGCACGCCGGTACCGTCAGCAGCAAGGCCGCCGACGACGAGCACGCGTCCGTCGCGGAGCAAGGTGCCGGTGAACGAGATCCGGCCGACGTTCATGCTTCCAGTCGGCGTCCAGGTGTTGGCCGCCGGGTCGTACAACTCGGCGCCGGAGCTGTACCGAGCGCCGCCGGCGACGAGCACGCGGCCGTCTGCGAGGCGCACAGCGAGGTGCCCCCAATGGGACTCGTTCAGCGTGCCGCCTGGTATCCACGCGCCGGTCGGCGGGTCGTACAGCTCGGTGCTGAGCTCGTCGACCCCACCCACCACGAGGACGCGGCCATTTTCGAGCAGCGTCGCGGTCGCGTGCGCGCGCGGCGTCGCCATATCCGCCGTCGCCGTCCAGCTGCCCGCTGCTGTACTCGCGGACGAAGCAAGCGGCGTGACCGCAATCGCGAGCATCGCGCAGATAGCGGACGCTGCGGCCTTGGTGCTCACGATGAAGCCCCCTCTCGCCTCGATGAACGAGGCGAGCGTAGGGAGTAAACGTTGCGGTTGTCTTACAAGACCCTTAAACGATCAGGAACAGTCAGCGCCTGGGCTTCGCCGCCCCCCGGCAGCAAGGTTGGCGCGCCTTTTACGCTCGCGCTTCGTCCACGTTGAAGCTGAACATCATCCCGCTCTCGTGGTGCTCAGCGATATGGCAGTGCGCCATCCACGTCCCGGGATTCGTGACGTCCAACAGGATGTCGACAGTCTCACCCGTTCGCAGGAGCACCGTGTCCTTCCAGACCAGGCTGGGCTCCTCGACGCCGTCGCGAGAGAGGATCAGGAACCGGCCCGCGCCATGAACGTGGAAGGGGTGAGGCATCGGGTGGTCGGAATCCATTTCGTTCACGAGCCGGATCTTCACGCGGTCGCCAACGCGGAACCGCCAATCGATACGCGCGTTTTCCGCACCGGTCTCCCGGTCGACGAGCTTCCAGCGCATATTTGCCGGCGTCGTCAAGCGGTTCACCTCGACCATGTCGTCTTCCCACTCGATTCCCTGGGCCGCCTCGTGGGGATGGTAATGACCAGGGTGACCATGACCCTCATCGTTGCGATGACCGGCGTGCCCGTGGTGTTCCTGGTGGCCGCCGTGGCCCTCGTGCCCGCCGTGGCCCCCGTGGCCGTGGTGCTCTTCGTGTCCGCCGTGCCCGTGATGCTCCTGGCTGCTTGCCCGGGCGAGGTTGGCCGGCACCAGCTTCATCCCGCACTTCGGGCAGCGGTCCGGTGAGTCGCTGACAACCTCGGGGTGCATCGGGCAGGCGTAGGTGGTCTCGGCGGGAGTTGCCCTCGCTAGCAGCTTCATTCCGCACTTCGGGCACTTACCGGGCTCGTCGCTGACAACCTCGGGATGCATCGGGCAGGCGTAGACGACGGCAGCGCCTTCGGGCGCGCCCATGTCCATTTCGGCTACGAAGGCAAGCGTCTTGTCTGGAGGGGCCGTCACGTACGAGGCGGCTCGGTCGCGTTCGGCTGCCATGTCCGCGTTCGTCCGGAGAACGCCGAACTGCTCTGCGAGCGGCGGCTCAGCCGGGTCGTCGGTCACCGTGATACCGGCGAGTCGATACGAACGATCGGGAGTTCGGTGTTCAAGAGTGAGTTCGCCCGGCTCTTCGAAGAGGACGTCGACGACGATGCGCTCAGAGGGCGCGAGGAGGACCTCCTCGACGAACTCCTCGTGCTCGTAGTGCCCGCTATCAGCTCCGACGAGCTTCATCCGGGCGCCTGGCAAGGTGACGTTGAAGACCCGCGTGTTCGCCGTATTCGTCAGGTAGAAGCGCAGCACCTCGGCTCGCTTCGCGGTCAGCGCGAGGTCCGGCTCGCCGGCGACCAGCATCACGTTGCCGAACCGGCCCATCGCGACGTGCGTCGTCTCCGACTCGCTGAACGCAGCGACCTTGCCGTCCTCGATCAGGATGTCGTCCAGCGTTAGCAGCAGCTCGCGGTTCGCCGGCGGCCAGTAATCAGGGTCCGCGGCGACGGCGAGGATGTTGCCGTAGAGGCCCATTTCCTGGCCGTAGTCCTCGCGGATGTGCGGGTGGTACCAGTAGGCGCCCGGGTCGGGGACGGTGATCTCGTAGGTGAAGGTCTTTCCGACGGGGATTGGCGCCTGTGTGTCGTGCGTCCCGTCGAAACGATTCTCGAGCCGCAGCCCGTGCCAGTGCACCGTTGCCTCGAGGTCGCCGCGGTTCGTGACGTGGACGGTCACCGTCGACCCCTGAGGGATTTTGAGGGTCGGGCCGGGGATCGAGCCGTTGTACGCGAGCATCCGCACGGTTGCTTCGCCGATCTGCTTCGCAACAGGAGCGATCTCGACGTCGAATGAATCGCCGTCGGATAGCTCGACGATCTCGGGTCTCGCCGCCTCGGGCAGACCCTTCGTTTCGGTCGGGAGTCGGTCGATCGTCTGAGGGATGTGGTGTGCCACTGCTCAAACCCTTTCTGTCTGCTCCACCCGCGCGGCCTCGCCGAGTTCGGCTCTCTGATCGCGGGCGTCCGTCGGCTCCGGCATCGTCTCGTGGAGGGCCTCGATCTGTGCGGCGATGAACTCGGCATCGTCCTTGACCCAGCCGATCAGCGCTGAGCCTCGCGTGTGCTGCCACGTCAAACCAAGGAAGTAGATCCCAGGCACGTCGGTAACTCCGCGGCGGTGGCGGAGGCGGCCGGCCTCATCGAACACGGGGAGGTGGATCCAGGAGTAGTCCGGCCGGTACCCGGTTGCCCAGAGGACCGCATCAACCTCAAGCTCGCTCCCGTCCTCGAAACGAACCCTGCGCTCGTTCGCGTCGACGACACGCGGCTTCAGCTCGACCCCATAGCGGCGTCGAAGCTCCCTTGGGCTCGAGCCGATCAGGGTCTCGCGCGCACTCAGCCGGCGGCCGAGCCGAGACTCGACGGTCGTGTTGAAGAGCCGCGACTTCGTCAGCCACCAGAACAGATCGCGCCCCAGAAGGCGCTGCGGAAGCGGCGTCTGGCGCGAGCCGACAGCGAGCACAACCTTGTGCGTTACAGAGAGCTCCTTCGCGATCTGGAAACCCGTGTTGCCGCCGCCGACGACGAGCACGGTCCCTTCGGGAATATCGGATGGCTTGCGATAGCCCGTCGCGTGGGTCTGGAACACGCCCGGGGCGAGCCGCTCGGCCACCTCTGGCACGAACGGCGCCTGGAACGGCCCGGTGGCAACGACGACCTGGTCGGCCATGATCGTCCTGCCGTCGACCTGGAGACTGAAACGGCTGCCTTCCGAGGTCAGTCCGCGTACCGCGCTGTTGAGCTGAACCGGGAGCTGGAACGTCGCAGCGTACTGCTCCAGATAGGCGATCACCTCATCGCGGTTCGGGTAGCCGTCGGGGTCGCCCGGGAATGGCAGCCCGGGAAGGCCGCTGTAGCGGCGAGGCGTGAAGAGCATGAGCGACTCCCAGCGTGCGCGCCAGGCCGCACCGATCGAGCCCGCCGCCTCCAAGATCACAAACTTCCGTCCCCGCCGCTTGAGGAAATACCCCATCGTGAGACCGGCCTGGCCGGCGCCAATCACGACCACCTCGTAGCTGGAAGCCGCCTCCTGGGCAGCATGTGGCGTCGCCCTGGAATCATGCATCCCGGCAACGCCTTCCCGAGGGACGTGCATCCAAACGTTAGGAGCCCGACTTGAGGCACCGAGCCGTCCCGGTCCGGTCATCGGCTTGTCGCATAACACGGCGGCCGAGGCCAAACGCTTCCGAGAGGCCCGCTGGATGCGGCTGGCTCTGCCGCGCCGCCGTTGCGAGCCCGCTGAGGGAACGGCCGCCGAACTGCGATCATGCGCAGGTGCCGCAGTTGGACGTCATCGGCCTGATCGTGGCCGATCTCGGACGTGCGATGGCGTTTTACGAGCGACTCGGGCTGCGGTTCCCCGAGAACCCCGATGCCGAGGGGCACGGTCATGTCGAGACGATGCTCCGCGGCGGGCTCAGGTTCACGCTCGACACCGAGGCATCGATCCAGTCGTTCGATCCAGGCTGGAGCCCGCCCTCGGGAGGGCACAGGACGACGATCGCCTTCCGGTGCGACTCGCCGGAGGACGTCAACCGCCGCTATGAGGAACTCGTGGGAGCGGGGGCGCCCAGTTACAAGCCCCCGTGGGACGCGTTTTCGGGCCAGCGATATGCGCAGGTGAACGATCCCGACGGAAACACCGTCGACCTCTTCGCCCCTCTCAACAATCCTGCGTGACTGTCGGCGCGACCGACGATCGGCGTGACCGACGATCGGTATGGGCGGAACCTGGCGTTGCGCAAACCATCCGCTGTTCGTCGCCGCCCCGCAGTCGCCGTCGCGTCAGCGACCCCGCAGAGCATGGAAGAGCAAGCCGTGCTCGACGCGTAAGTGGTGCCTGCCGGCTCCCGTGATGGCGGGCGGGCCGCGGCAATCGGCTGTCGTGCCCACACCGGCTGGGCCGCGCTGGTCATGGTCGCCGGGGGAGTCGCGCGGCCTGAGGTCCTCTTCCGTGGGCGTGCGGAGCTCGGTGACCCCTCCGGACGCGTCAGAAAGAACGCCTACCACCGAGCCCGGAGGCTGGACCCCGCCCACGCGGCCGCCCTCATCGGAGCCGCCGAGCGAATCGCCGCCGAACAAGCGGCCGCCGCTCTTGAGCGAAAAGTGCGCGACGCTGCGGACGAAGGTACCGTCGTACGTTCGTGCGCGGTCGTCGTCGGGGCGTTCACCGGCGCGCGGCTCGAGTCGATCCTGGCGTCACACGCCCTCGCGCATGCGGCAGAGGGACGGCTCTATCAGGGTGCGCTGCTGCACGGCGCCGAGTCGCGCGGTCTCGAGCCAGTGGCGGTCCTCAAGCAGTCGATCTGGGAGCAGGGCGAGTCGGCACTCGGCGTCGGCCGAGACGAGCTGCGGCACTGGATCGACCAGCTGCGGCGAGAGATCGGGCCGCCCTGGGCGGAGGACCAGAAGCTGGCAGCGCTCGCGGCGTGGATCGCGCTCGCGCGATCGTCTTGACGGCGACCTCCGTCGTCACGCGCCCAAGGTTTGCGCAACGCCGAGTTCCCTGGAGCAGCTGGACTCGAACCGACGACCTCCTAGTGCTATCTCGGCGCTTCAGCTCAGTCCACCGAGAGCTCCGCCCTCACCACCGGCGGCGGCGGCGTCGCCGTGACCGAGGCCACCAACGCGTAGTGGCCAGGCTCGACGTCGAGAACGTCGTCGAGCGCGAAGCTCCACACCTCCCCCGCGCCTAGCTCACGCTTGGTGATCATCAGCACGAACGCCTTGTCCCGGCTCCAGCGATAGCGCGCGACGCCGCCGGCCTCGAGGACTACGTCGCCCTCCTGGCCCGATGGGAACGTCAGCGCCCGAGCGTGGTCGCCGCGGTTGGCGACGGAGAGGTCCCAGCGGACCGCCTGACCAGAACGAGGAGGCTGCGGAGTGACCTCGAGCGAAACCGCGAGCCCGGTCACGGGATCGGACGCTTCGAACACCGACGGGATCTTGCCCGCACGAACGAGGAGGGCCGCTAGACACGACCATCGGCGCGTCTTAGGCTCGCGCCGATAGGCCCTCGACTCCTGCGGTCTCGCGGGCGCCAGGAACGAAGGAAGAGGAGGGCGAGCCATGCGCAAGCGTTTTCGTCGCGTTGCTCTGGCTATCACTGCCGTCGCGGCTGTCGCGATCGCAGGCGGGGTCACCTATGCCGTTGCCGAGATCGGCGGCGGTGGGGTGATCAACGGCTGTTACAAGTCACAGAACGGCCAGCTACGTGTCATCGATCCGGCGACCGATAGCTGTCACCCGAGCGAGACCCCGATCTCGTGGAGCCGGACCGGGCCGCAAGGGCCGCCCGGGCCTGCAGGGCCGCCAGGGCCGCAGGGACCGGCTGGTCCGCAGGGTGTTCCAGGCCCGCAGGGGCCGGCCGGGCCGCAGGGACCACAGGGACCTCCGGGTCCGCTGGTGAACACGCTGCCCGCTGGAGCGACGTTGCGCGGAATGTATGGATGGGCCGATCGCATCAGCCCGGGCTACAAACCAGTCGTGCCGCTGTCGTACGCATTCCCGCTACCGGCTTCGCCGACCATCAACGTGATCGGTATCGGCGGCGGGCCTACGGTCGCGTGCCCCGGCACCGCAGCCAATCCGCAGGCTGCGCCTGGGAATCTCTGCGTGTACCAGACTCGCAACGACGGCAACCAGGCATTTCTCGTCCTGAATGAAGTGCAAGGCGGCCGCTTCGGCGCAGTCCTGTATTTCCCGGCCGCACCCGGCGCGGACTACGAGTACGAGGGCACATGGGCCGTCACGGCTCCGCTCGGGGCGGCGGCAGCTGGAAGGTCGTTCACTCAACGCCTACGACGAACTAACTAGTCGGCTGGATCAGGTCTCGCGCTGACGCCGGCGCGGGACCTGATCCGCTCTTTACGAGCCGCGGCCGACCATCCGTGTTCAGCGAACGGTCTCCCTGACGCCACGACGGCGCGGAGCGGTGAGCGGCACCGGGGATCCTTCTGACCGTCGAGGCGATCCGCGAAAAACCCTGCACATCGGCGAAGCCGACGCCCGGACTCGAACCGGGGACCCCTTCATTACGAGCGTTGCTTCGGTGTCGTCGTCAAACACGCAGAGTCGCGCGAAGCCGCATAAACCCGAGGAATTCGGCGGGTCGCCGTGCCAGCCGCTCGCCGCAGACGGCAACCGTGTAGGCCCCGCCTAGACCCCCCGCGTACGCCGGTGTCGGTCGAGCCGGTAGGGCTCGAATCCAGGGGTGCCGATCGGAGCGTGCGAGGAGGCCGCACCGAGCGACCTCCTCGCTATTTACCCTCGACCCACCGGCTGGAAGTAGTTATCCGCCATGTACTCGGCGACCCTCCTGCCGAGAATCTGCGCCTGCACGTCGGCGGTACGGAAATGGAGGCCGGCCCAGATGCGGGCCTCGATGATCTCCCCGAGCGGTTCCGAGAAGCGGTCGAAGTGGCGCGGCTCGCCCGGAAAGCGGCTGCTCGTCACGTCGAAGCCGATCTCGTCCGTGCCGAAGAAGATCCGCAACGCGGTCAGATGCGCGCCGTCGAAGCAGAGGTGACCCGAGGGGTGGTCTGGGTAGGGTGCGGTGAGAAGCGCTCTCCAGGCCGGATCGGGTTCCGTCGCTGCGTTGCCGTCTTCGTCGGCCCGCTGGATCGCCGTCCACGGGCGCCAGAAGTCCCAGTAGTACTTGTCGTTCCAGCAGTTGATCCCCGCATCGGCGCCACTCACATTCGTCATCGCGAACAGGCGGGCGCTGTCGACGATGTCGAGGCCGAGGCTCCCGCTGTCGACCAGGCTGCGCTCGACGGCGTTCCAGATCAGGGTCGCCCCCCCGGCGCTCTGCCAGAAGAGCGCGATGTGCGTCTGCTCGGGCGTGCGGGCGGTGCTGTTCACTGAGCCGAGCGCCTTGACCTCGTTGAACTCGGTCGCGTACGCGGCGCTCCCGAGCCCTTGGGGACCGGCGGTGCGGAACTGCGACGAGCTCTGCAGCAGGAACGGCTTCACCCCGCCGACCCACGGAGTCGGGTCGAGCATCGGCGTCCCGTCCGGGTTTAGAAGCGGCTGCCAGTGCCCGGGCGCAGCGTTCGGCTTCCACTGCGAGGGCCCGAAGCGCCCGTCGTTCTCCCTCGCGGCGATCATCGCCTCCGCCGCAGCGTTCCCCGCAGCGATCCCCTGGGTTTTGAAGGGCCGATCCGGTATCGCCGCAAGCGAGGCGGCGTACTGCGCGGCGAGCGACTGCAGCAAGCTCGCCCGGTTCGCGAACGGGATCGTCGCCGGCACCGTCGCGACGGCGTTCGACAGGACGCGGTAGGCCGCAGTTGCGACTGCGGCCTCCTTCGAGGCCCTCGCCGAGAAGCGCCGCTTGAGGAGGTAGGGGCGATGATGCTTTGGCTCGATCGCGTTGACCGCGTCGTAGACGGCCCCTTGGATCATCGCCAAGTTGATCTGAATGGCGGGCCCTGCTCCGCCCGCCGGCCCTGGCATCGCGGCAAGTGTGCCGGTCGCGATCAGATTCCACTCCGTCACGGGGTTGCCGGCAGGCTGGCCCCGTGCCGAGGCCGAGAGCCCGGCGAGGGCGGCGACGAGCAGCACAGTCACCGCAATCCGGGCCGTCGTTCTCAGGTGCATGGGTCTACTCCTTTCCCGACGAGACCGCTTCCAGGACACGGAGCGGCTCGAGCCCGGCTCGTTGTGCAGCCAGGGCAACCTCACCGGCCGACGGCGCGTCGAAAACGAAGAAGCAGATCTCGTCCTCGGGGACATGGATCCAGCGGTCGAAGCGAACGCGCGTCCCCTCCCGCGTGAGCTCCTCGGTTGCCGAGCGCGCCCGCCGCTCGCGCGCGGCGCGCTCCCCCGCGTCGCCACGCGCAAGGAAGGTCTCGGCGAGGTAGCTCGGCACGGAGCCGAGGCTACGACCGAGCCGACGCGGCGGAAACGTCAGAAGCTCTGAACTTTGCCCCGGCCGGTGCGGATTCTTTTACTGCAGTCGGCGGGCGAGCTCCGTGCGCGAGCGCACGCCGAGCTTGGCGTAGATGTGGGTCAGGTGGCTCGACACCGTCCGCTCGCCGAGGAAGAGCGCGGCGGCGACCTCCCGATTCGTCCGTCCCTCGGCGACGAGATCCGCTACCCGGCGTTCGGACGGCGTCAAACCCTCGACGCGCGTGCGCCCACCGACGCGGCCGAGCTCGGCCCGCGCCTTGTCCGCCCAGCTCGCGGCCCCTAGCTCTTCGAATCCGGCGAGCGCCTCCTCGATCGCATCGCGGGCTGCGCGCTTCTGCCGGGCGCGGCGCCTGAGGACGCCGAGCGCAAGCAACGCCCGCGCTCGGCCGAACGGGTCTCGAACCGCCTCGTGCTGCGCGACCGCTTGCTCGAGGAGGGGTTCGGCCTGCTCGACGTCGGCTTGGGCTGCGGCGACGAGGCCGCGACACCGTGTCACCTGTGCCTGCACCCAATCGCGGCCAACCCGGGCCGCTTCCGCCTCCCAGGCGTCCAGTACTCCGACTGCGAGACTGATCCGGCCGAGCTCGAGCAGCGCCTCCGCGTAATCGGCGCGCCAGAAATACACGCTTGGTTCGACCACCTCGGCCGCGCGTCCGGCACGCTCCGCAGCGGCGAAGCGCGCGGCTGCCCCGCTCGGGTCCCCATTCCAGAACTCGATGAGTCCTAGCACCCCGTCGTACCAGAGGAGACCCGTCAGCTGCCCTTCGGCCGCCTCTCGACCACGTTTCGCGAGCCGCCTGGCAACCTCGAAGTCGCCGCAATGGGCGGCGACGAGCGCCGCGACGGCCGTTCGCATCGGTGGTTCTTTCTCATCGATCGAGTACTGGAGGGCGACCTCCCTTCCGCGGTCGGCGTACTCGGCCGCCAGAGACCAACGCCCGGCGCGAAGCTCGAGCACGGTCAGCCACCACAGAGGGCGAGCGCTCAGCCACTCGTCACGCTCACTCCACTCGCGGTGGAGGCCTTCGAGCAACGCGCGTGCCCGGTCGAAGAGGCACGAGAAGACGAGTACGTGGGCAAGGGCTAGGCCTGTCTCCAGCCGGTGCCGCGAGTTCGCGACCGCCTCGGCGAGCTCATGCGCCTGCTCGGCGAGTCGCAGAGCATCTGATTTGCCCGCGTTGAAGCGAAAGGCTGCAACTGCCGACATGGCTGCTGCGCGAAGTGCGCCGTCGCCGACCTGCTCGGCAAGTTCTAGCGATGCACGCGCATGGCGCTCCGCGGCCCCCGAGCCTTCGGTGAAATGGACATGCCAGCTCAGCCAGTGGTGAATCGTGGCTTGCAGGACCGGACGCGTCGCCGCCTCGCGGAACGCCTCACGAAGCAGCTCGATCGCGTGGGCGAGGTCTGCGGCCCCGAGCTCGACGTCGCTGAGGAGGACGAGCGCCTCAGCGCGTCGCGGGCCTTCAGGCGTCCGTTCAAGGAGATCAACGGCGAGCGCGCGGGCGCGGCGCATCTCGCCCGCTGCGATGTGTGCGCGTGCGAGCGCGATTGCGCGGCGATGCCTATGCCGCTGAGCGTCGGAGGGCGTCAGGCGGAGCGCGTGCTCGCCGAGCTCAGCCGCGGCGATTGGCGCGCCGCGGGAGCTCGCCAGCGCCGCGGCGTCCTCGATGGCAGCGGCGACTTCGGTGTCCGGGCGCTCGGTCGACAGTGCGAGATGGCGCGCACGCGAGATCGGATCATCGACAATCTGGGCAACGAGTCCGTGTGCGCGCCGTCGCTCGCCCGCGGCCGCGCCTTGGTAGACCACCGACGCGAGCAGCGGGTGCGTGAAGCGAATCATCCCGTCCGTGCGCTCAATCACGTGCACGGCAAACGCTGGATCGAGCACGTGCTCGGTGACGCCCAGGCCCGCGAGAAGCTCCGCAGAGGGACGGCCGACGACCGATGCGAGCAGCAGCGCTTGTCGTGTCGTCGGCGGAAGTCCATCGAGGCGCGTGCGCACCACTCCTTCCAGGGTTTCGGGTACGCGAAGCGGTTGCATCGGGTCGACGTCCGCGCTCAGAACGCGGGCGAGCTCGAGCGCATAGAACGGGTTTCCGCCCGACACCTCGTGCACGCGCAAGAGCGTCGGTCGCGGGAACGTCCGGCCCAGCCGGGACTGCAATAGCCCGTGGATGGCGCCGAGACTGAGCGCGCCGACGGGCAGCCGCTCGACCCACTCACCATCGATCGCTCGCTCGAGCTCCGACGTCTCCGTTCCCTCGCCGAGGCGACGCGCGAGGAGAAGACGGATGGCCTGCTCGCGTAGCCGTCGCATCGCGAATACGAGTGCGCTTGCCGACGACGGATCGAGCCACTGGACATCGTCGACCGCGATCACGACCGGCGCGTCCGCAGCGAGAAGCTCGAGGGCACTCCGAACAGCGACGCCGAGCGTGCGCGGATCCGTGCGGTCGCCGCCCTCCTCGACGAGGAGCGCGACCTCGAGCGCGCGGCGCCTGGGTGTCGGCAGCGCGGGCAGCACGCTCTCGAGCACTTCTTCAAATAGGTCGCCAAGGCCAGCGTGAGTAAGTCCGCGCTCCGCCTCCGCAGGCCGCGACGAGAGGACACGGAGCCCTCGTTCACGGCCGGCTTTGACGCCAGCCAGCCAAAGTGTCGACTTCCCGATCCCCGCCTCGCCTTCGAGCACCACTGCCGCAGGTCCGTCGGCGGTCTGGTCGAGGAAGGCGTAGAGGGAGCCGAGCTCTTCGTCTCTGCCGATGATTTCGCCTGACATCTCCTCGCAACAATCGTGACAGAGTGAGGTCCCGACTTCATGATCGGAGAGCCTCGGGCGAGCACCTGGTTCGAAGTCCCCGACGTGCGACGCCGTTACGCCGAGATGCGCGGGAGTTTGAGGGAGTCTGCAAGCCCGACCACGCCCGCTCTTGCCCGCGGTCCCGTACCCTTACTCGGTCGCCGACCGGGGATAGCGGCTGAGCGCCGTCGACCCCCTCCTTACCATGGAGGTTCTAGAGCGTCACGCGCGATCACGCGC
>JBKPHH010000043.1:0-17047 GCA_046729795.1 Actinomycetota bacterium
GCGCAGGAGTTCGAGAAGGCCGCCAATCTGCGCGATAAGGAGCGCAAGCTCACGCAGAAGAAGCGCGAGCTGGAGGACAAGTGGCGCAGCTCCGAGACGGGCGAGCAGCCCGAGATCGGTGAGGAGGAGATCGCCGACATCGTCTCGATGTGGACGGGGATCCCGGTCTTCAAGCTCACCGAGGCCGAGTCGCAGCGCCTGATCCGGATGGAGGACGAGCTGCACAAGCGCGTGATCGGACAGGAGGAGGCGATCGTCGCCGTCTCCAAGTCGATCCGCCGCGCCCGCGCGGGAATCAAGGATCCGAAGCGGCCGACGGGCTCGTTCATCTTCCTCGGCCCCTCAGGCGTCGGCAAGACGGAGCTGGCGCGAACGCTCGCCGAGTTCCTGTTCGGCGACGAGGACGCGATGATTCAGGTCGACATGTCCGAGTACATGGAGAAGCACTCTGTGTCTCGGCTCGTCGGCTCGCCGCCCGGCTACATCGGCTACGACGAGGGCGGGCAGCTCACCGAGGCCGTGCGCCGAAAGCCGTACTCGGTCGTCCTTCTGGACGAGATCGAGAAGGCGCACCCGGACGTGTTCAACATCCTGCTGCAGATCCTCGAGGACGGAAAGCTCACCGACGCGCAGGGGCGCAAGGTCGACTTCCGCAACACGATCGTGATCATGACGTCGAACATCGGCGCCTCGACGATTTCGAAGAACCAGACGCTCGGCTTCTCGGTCGGCGACGACACCGGTCTCTCCTACGAGGAGATGAAGGACCGGATCATGGGCGAGCTCAAGAAGGTTTTCCGGCCCGAGCTGCTCAACCGCATCGACGAAGTGATCGTCTTCCACAAGCTGACGAAGGACGAGATCAAGACGATCGTCGAGCTCCTGATGCAGCGGCTGCGCGAACAGGTGGGCGAGCACGACGCCACGATCGAGCTCACCGAAGCTGCGAAGGAGCTCCTCGTCGAGAAGGGCTACGACCCGACGATGGGGGCGAGGCCGCTGCGCCGCGCGATCCAGCGCTTCATCGAGGATCCGCTTGCGGACTTCGTGCTCGGGCGTTCGATCGAGCCGGGCTCGACGGTCCTCGTCGACCGCAAGGGCGAGGACGGCGAAGAGGTCGACATCACGATCATCCCGGGCGAGATCACGCCCGAGAAGGTCACGGTCCCACCCGACGAGCCGACCGACTCGGCGGACGAAGACTCCCCTTCGGACGAGTAGCACCTGACGGCGGCACGGAAGCAGCGGCGGGAGGCACCGCCGCTTCCGGGGGAGAGAAGCCCCGCGTTAGTCGTGCACGTAGAGCCAGTCATTGATCGTGACGGCGCCGTGACGGTAGTCGCCGCTCTTCTCGTGCCACCCGGAGTGCAGGTAGCCGAGATCGCCCCAGTGGTTGATCTTGATGCAGCCCGCTGACTGGTAGTCGTAGTCGCCTTCCCAGCAGAAGGGATCGTCGTAGCCCGTGGGGCAGTACTGCCCGCCGGCTGCGGTTTCTTCGGAGTGGACGAAGAGCTCGGTGCGCCAGGTTCCGTTCCAGCACTGCTTGTCCTGAATCCGGAAGACGCGGCCCTTGATCGCTGAACCGTTGTAGTTGTCCCAGTGGCCCCAGAGGTCGTACCAGCCGGTCGGGAGCCACCCATGGCCGACCCAGCAAGCATTCGTCGAGCTACCCGAGCCGCCACGCCAGGAAGCCGTGCTGTAGTGCCCGAGCACCTGCTGCCAGGTCATCGTCATCCTGGACGCCGTGTTCGCCTGCCTGGTGAAGTCGAACCAGGTGAAGTAGGCGCCCGCCGAGGGCGCAAGCACGAGCGCTCCGCCTACGATCGACGCGAGCAAGGCCAGCCGACGGCGCATCAATCCTCTCCTCCCGGCCGGCTCGGATTTCGCACGAGCCGGAGCCATTCGCGGGCCGGAGCGGGCTCACCTCGGCGACACGCGCGCGCGACCCGGTCGCACTCGAGCAGCGTCGTCGTGGCGGGGCTTCCCGCGCGCGGGGGAGAATCGACCGTGGCGAGGATCGTGTTGGCGCTCTCGTCGGCGAAGAACGGCTCCTGGACGCCGGCGGGGAACTCGTCCCGATCGAGTGCGAGCACCTGCTCGACATCGATGCCGCTCGAGGTCACATGAAACACGACGAGACCCGGGCTGGCAGGAGCGACGACGTGATCGGCGACCCAGGAGCCCGAATAGCCCGCCCATTCGACCGGAAGCTCGGTCGTGCTCAGGTCGAGCGAAGCGACTTCGCGGCCGCTGTCGACCTCGAGCACGCGCAGATGACGGTCGTCGGGGGCGACGAGGAGCACCTGCGCCCCGTCTGGGCTGACGGCGATGACGCTGCCGGGCGAGATCGCGCGAACCCGTCCGGGTCCGTCCAGGGCCAGCACTTCGAGTCGCTCGCCTTCCTCGATCCGGTAGGCAAGCAGGCTCCCGCCGGCCCAGCCGTAGACGACGTAGCGATCCGGCGTGGTCGTCCAGGCGATCTCGGGCCCGCCCACGGTCGCTCGAACGACGATCTGGCCGGTGAACGGCGCGCCCGCGACGAAATCCCGTTGAATGCCTCGCACGTACGCGAGTGCGCCGTCCGCCCGCCACGCGGCCGAATACGCTCCGGCGACGGTGCGGACAGCGCGTCCTGTTGCGACCTCGATGACGCCGAGGGAAGGCGACCCGAGCGCGTCGCCGGGCCGAACTCCTTGCTTGGAAAGGGAGCGATCAAGGTCGAGCTCTCGCGCAGCCCACGTGCTGTAGGCGACGTAGTGCCCGTCGGCCGACTGCGACGCAACCGGGGCGAGCGGGCCAATGAGCGCGCCCGAGACGGAGCCCGCGAGCCGCGAGGCACGGTTGCCCTTCACGAGGGTCCGCGCCCGCACGTAGGCGCGGGGAACGCGCTCGAGCCCTTGCGCGACTCGAAGAGGGCCGCTGCGAGGCTCGCTGCCGGCGGCCGTCAGCGCGTGAAACACGACCGTGAGTGCGACGACGACTACCAACACGCCGAGGAGCGTTGCCTTTGAAGTGAACATGCCGTTGACGATAGAGGCAACAGCGCGCGGGGGACACCCTTCGTGACACCCTCGCTTCGAAGCCGTCACCGAACCGGCACAAATGCCGTCGCGGGCGGGCCGTAGACTCGACGAGATGGCGAAGCCGGCAGTTCAGCACGCGTGCACGGAGTGCGGGTACAGCTCCGGGCGCTGGTTCGGCAAGTGCCCGGGGTGCGGCGCGTTCGGCACGCTGGTCGAGGAGGCTCCCCCGAAGGCCGGCGGCGGCCGACTACCTCAGCCCATCCTCCGCCTCGTCGACGTCGAGGCCGAGGAAGCCAGCCGGGTGCCAACAGGCGTCGCCGAGCTCGACCGCGTGCTCGGCGGCGGGCTCGTGCCCGCATCGCTCGTCCTCGTCGGCGGCGAGCCGGGTGTGGGCAAGTCGACGCTGCTTCTGACCGCTCTGCGGGAGATCAGCAAGAGCCGCCGCGCGATTCTCGTCACGGGGGAGGAGTCGGCCGCCCAGGTCAAGCTGCGCGCGGCACGGCTCGGCGGCGCGGAGAACGTCGAGATCCTCGCCGAGACCGAACTCGAGACTGTCTGCGCGACGATCGAACGGGAGCGGCCGGCCGCCTGTGTGATCGACTCCGTTCAGACTCTGTACTCGGCGGAGCTCGGTTCGGCTCCGGGCTCCGTGGCTCAGGTACGGGAAGCCGCCTCACGGCTACTGCGTGTCGCGAAGGAGGCCGGAGTGGCGACATTCCTCGTCGGCCACGTGACGAAGGACGGCGCCGTGGCCGGGCCCCGGGTGCTCGAGCACCTCGTCGACTGCGTGCTCCAGTTCGAGGGCGATCGCTACCACGCGCACCGAATCCTCCGGGCGACCAAGAACCGCTTCGGGTCGACCAACGAGCTCGGGGTGTTCGAGATGACCGGCGCCGGGCTGGTCGGCGTTCCGGAGCCGTCCGAGCTGTTCGGGCGAAGCGACGCCGCCGATCCCGGGGCGGCTGTGGCCTGCGCGCTCGAGGGGACAAGGCCCATCCTGCTCGAGGTGCAGGCGCTCGTCTCACCGACGGATCTCGCCATGCCCAGACGGGTCGCCACCGGGGTCGATCCCAAGCGGCTCGCGATGATCGTCGCCGTGCTCTCGCGCCATGCGCGCGTCGCGCTCGGCCAGGCGGATGTGTTCGTGAACGTCGCCGGAGGGGTCCGAATCGACGAGCCCGGCGCCGACCTCGCGATTGCGCTCGCGATCGCCTCGGCCGCCCGAGGCGCGCGAGTCCGATCCGCCACCGCGGCATTCGGCGAGATCGGCCTGACCGGAAAGCTCCGTCCCGCTGCGCAGGCCGAGCGGCGTCTCGAGGAGTGCGCGAAGCTCGGGCTCGAGACCGCGGTCGCCCCGACGGGCACGAAAGCTCGTGGCAAACTACGCATAGTCGAGGCGGACACCCTTCGGCAGGCGATCAGCGCGGGCCTAGATGCAGAGCGAACCGACCCCGAATAAGACCGAACGGCGGGCCTCACCACCGCTCGGTTTCCCGCGCGGGCCCTCCGAGCTCGACCGCCGGCTCGACCCCAAGATCCTGTCGGCGATCGCCAGGGTCGCCCCGGGGACCGAGCTTCGGGCCGGAATCGACGACATCATCCGCTCGCGCGAGGGCGCCCTGATCGTGATCGGAGAGCCGTCCGAGCTGGCGTTCCTTTACTCCGGCGGGATCAAGCTCGACCACCCGTTCACCCCGCAGCTGCTGTACGAGCTGGCCAAGATGGACGGGGCGATCGTCGTCAACTCGAGCTGCTCGAAGGTCGCGTACGCGAACGTCCAGCTGATGCCCGATCCGACGATCCCGTCCGCCGAGACGGGCACGCGGCACCGAACCGCCGAGCGCGTCGCGAAGCAGACGAACGCGCTCGTGATCTCGATCTCGCAGCAGCGCGAGACCGTGACCATCTTCGTCGGCAGCAGCCGCTACCAGCTCGACGGGATCGCCGACGTGCTCGCGAAGACGAACCAGGCGGTCGAGACGCTCGAGACCTACCGGACGCGACTCGACCAGGTGCTGACCCGCCTCACAGCACTCGAGTTTCAGAACGCGGTGATGCTCGACGACGTCCTGGTCGTCCTCCAGCGCGCGGAGCTGACGACCCGCATGGCGGAGGAGATCGAGCGCGCCTGCGTGGAGCTGGGCTCGGAGGGGCGGCTGATCCGGATGCAGCTCGAGGAGCTCGTCAGCGAGGTGCCCTCGGAGAAGACCGCGATCGTGTTCGATTATCACGCCGAGGGCGGGATGAACCGCGTCCGCGAAGGCCTCGAGGCGCTAGCCCAATTGCCGTATCAGAGCCTGCTCGAGTTCGAGCTCCTGGCCGTGCTCGGCTACCCGGCGACGACGAACCCGCTCGACCACGCCGTGGCGCCGCGCGGCTACCGCGTGCTCTCGCATATCCCGCGCCTGCCTGAGAACGTGATCCAGCGCCTGGTGGGCGAGCTCGATGGTCTGGAGGGGATCGTCCGGGCCTCGCAGCGCGAGCTCGAGGCGGTCGACGGCGTCGGCTCGGTCCGCGCGCGCGAGATTCGCGAGGGCCTGCGCCGCCTACAGGAGCACAATCTGGTGGATCGTTATCTCCAGATTTAGCAGGGGTTTTTCGGCTCGGAGTCAAAAATCCCTGGAAACTTTGGCTTTTTCAAGCGGTTTTCGGTATACTCGACAGCGTCCGCCGGTGCCCGAAAGAGCGCCGGCGTTCTGGCGAGTAATCCAACGAAGTAGGGGAGGGTTCCGGCTTGTACAAGGTCGGCGACAAGGTGGTGTACCCACATCACGGCGCAGGGACTGTGGTGAAGAAAGAATCGCGCGAGGTCCTCGGCGAGAAGCGCGAGTACCTGACGATCAAGATCCTGCACAACGAGATGACGGTGAACGTCCCGGCCGAGAACGCTGACAAGGTGGGATTGCGGAAGGTCATCGACCAGCAGATGGTGAGCAAGGTGCTCAAGGCGCTGACCGGCAACGGCACCACGATGCCGAAGAACTGGAACCGGCGCTTCAAGCACAACCGCGACAAGATGAAGACCGGCGACATCTTCGAGCTCGCCGAGGTCGTGCGGAACCTCTCCCTCCGAGATCACGAGAAAGGCCTTTCCACGGGCGAGAAGCAGATGTTCGTGAAGGCCAAGAAGATCCTCGCCAGCGAGCTGATGTACGCGAAGGACATGGACGAAGACGAGGCCGCAGCCTGGCTCGACGAAGTCCTCGCCGGCGACGGCTCGAAGCGCAAGACCAAGGTTCCGGCGACCGCTTAACCCGTGTCAGTCTGGGCCGTCGTTGCCGCGGCGGGTCGCGGCGAGCGGCTGGGCTCGGACCGTCCGAAAGCATTCGCCAACCTGCGAGATCGGCCGCTCTTGGCCGAAAGCCTGGAACGGCTGGAGAACTCGGACTGGATCAACGCCGTGGTCATCGTGGCCGCGGCCGGTTGGGAGGAGCCGTCGATCCTGCTGGCCGAGGAGCTCGGGTGCGGCAAGGTCAGTGCTTGCGTGACGGGCGGTGAAACGCGTGCGCAGTCCGTGCGCGCGGGGGTCGCCGAAGTTCCGGAGGACGCCGCGGTGATCGTGGTGCACGACGCAGCCCGCCCGGTGCTCCCGGACGAGGTGCTCGAGCGTGTCCTGGCGGCGCTGAACGAGGGCTGGGACGGCGCCGTTCCGGTGCTGCCGATCCACGACACGGTCAAGCGGGTGGACGGCGAGCGGTTGGCGGAGACCCTGGATCGAACCGAGCTCGTCTGCTCGCAGACTCCCCAGGCCTTCGTCGCCCGTGTGCTGCGCGGGGCCCTGGACGGCGAGGGCACGGACTGCGCCTCGCTCGTCGAGGCGGGCGGGGGGCGGGTCAAGGCGGTCCCGGGAGATCGACGGCTGCTGAAGGTCACGGACGCAGACGACCTCGCACTCGTCGAGTCCTTCCTGTGATCGTCGACTACCACATGCATCTGCGCGATCCGGACGAGCGGATCGACCACACGGCCGCGGCGGTGGAGCGCTTCGTCGAGACCGCCGTCGCGCGCGGGATCGACGAGATCGGCTTCACCGAGCACGTCTACTACTTCGAGCAAACACGCCCGTTCTGGACGGAGAGCTACATGCTCGAGCGTTGCAAGTACGACCTCGAGGACTACGTCGGAGCCGTTGTTGCGGCGAAGGAGCGCGGGTTCCCCGTCAAGCTCGGGCTCGAGGTCGACTACTTCCCCGGCACGGAGCGGGACCTCGCCGACCTGCTGGGCCGCTATCCGTTCGACTACCTGCTCGGGTCGGTGCATTTCGTCGACGGGTTTGCAGTCGACCAGGATCCGGGCCTCGTCGAGAAGCTCGGCCCCGGGGAGTCCTGGCGCCGTTACTTCGTCTGGCTCCGCAATGCCGCCCGCAGCGGGCTGTTCGATTCGCTCTCGCACCCGGATCTCGTCAAGCACCACGGCCCGCGCCCCGACGCCGAGCCGGTCGCCTGGTTGCACGAGGAGACGGCGGACGCGATCGAGGCGGCCGGAGCCTGCGTCGAGGTCTCCGCCGCCGGCCTCCACAAGCCCGTCGGCGAGGTCTATCCCGACGCGGAGCTGCTCGAGGCCTGCCGCCGCCGTGACGTCCCGATCACGCTCGCCTCCGACGCGCACGTGCCGCAGCACGTCGGTCGCGACCTCGAGCGCGCAGTCGAGCACGCGCGTGCCGCGGGCTACGAGACGGTGACCGTGTTCGACGGGCGCCGGCGACGCCAGGAGCCGCTCGGATGAGGGTGGGGATCGGCTTCGACGCGCACGCGTTCGAGGAGGGCGTCCCGCTGGTCCTCGGCGGACTGGACTTCCGCAGCCCGCGCGGCCTGGCCGGGCATTCCGACGGCGACGTGATCACGCATGCGCTGATCGACGCGCTCCTGGGCGCGCTCGCGCTCGGCGACATCGGCACGCTCTTTCCGTCCGACGATCCCAGCCTGCGAGGAGTCTCGTCGCTCGAGCTCCTTCGCGACGCGTACGGCCGGGTTCGGCAGCTCGGCTGGGAGCTCGTCAACGCGGATGTCGTGCTGATCGGAAACGAGCCGATGATCGCGCCGGTGGCGAAGGAGATGGCGAACCTCCTCACGGCGACGATCGGCGAGGGGACCGTTGCCGTGCGGGCGACGACCACGGACGGGCTCGGGTTCACCGGGCGGGGCGAGGGACTGGCCGCGCACGCGGTCGCGCTGCTAAAGGAGACGCCAAAACCGTCGTCCGCTTAGCCCCGTACCTGGACCGGTACGCAATCAGGAGGGGTGGCATGCGAGTTTTCAGACGACGGACGATCCTGGCCGTGATCGCCGTCACCGCGTTGGGGGCGCTTGCGCTCGCGCTCGGCGCGAGCGGGGGGTCCCAGCGAGGCGAGCGGCACGGAAAGAAGCTGTTCGAGCTCTCGCTCGCAGGGAGCATCCTCAGCGATCCGCCGATCCACGGAAAGACCCGCGGCGGCGTGCCGTGGGATCTCAAGCGCGGCGAGGCCAGGCTCAACCGAAACGGCGAGTTCCGCCTGAAGGTGCGGCGGCTCGTCGTCGCGGGAACCAACAGCGCGCGGCCGGTGCTCACGATCAGCGCATCGCTCTTCTGCGCGCCGGATTCGAACCCGGACCCCGCCTTCACCACGGGCGAGGTACCGATCTCGGAACGAGGAGACGCGCGGATCAGGCAGCGGGTGACCGTGCCCGCGCGGTGTCTCGCGCCGGTCGTGCTCGTGCATCCGAACGGCGGAGTCGCGCGCTACATCGCGGCCTCCGGCTGGCAGCGGTAGGAGCAGCGGAGGCGCGTCAGGCGGTCGGGAGGGTGAAGCGCACTCTTGCGCCGCCCTCCCGTGGCCGTTCGGCCCAGATCCGGCCGCCCTGGGCTTCAACGAGCCCGCGCGCGATTGCGAGACCGAGCCCCGCGCCGTCCGAGGTGCGCGCGCGGTCGCCGCGCCAGAAGCGCTCGAACATGCGGCGCTCCGCCTCCTCGTCCAGCCCTTCGCCGGTGTCCTCGACCGTCACCCGGACCTCCTCGGGCCGCTCCTCGACGAACACCGCGACCGAGCCGTCCGAAGGGGTGTGTCGTAGCGCGTTCTTGAGCAGATTGAGGAGGACTCGCTGCACCTTCTCGGGCTCGCAGCGGGCCCGAGCGGGTGACTCGACTTGCGCCCGGAGGCGCACCTGGCGGGCGCTCGCCTCGGCCTCGAGCCCGCGAACGGTCTCTTCTACCAGCGTGGCGAGCTCGGCTTCCCGCAGCTCGAGCGTGAGGGCGCCTGCGTCGATGCGCGCCAGCTCGAACAGGTCGTCGATGAGCATGACCAGGGTCGCTACCTGCTCCTTGAGCGCCGGCAGATAGCGCTCGGGCTCGGCCAGCCCATCCTCGAGTGCCTCGAGCATCGCCTGGATCGATGCGATCGGCGTTCGGAGATCGTGGCTCGCCCAGGCGACGAGCTCACGGCGCGCGTCGAAGAGCCGCTCGAGCTCCGCGGCGGTGTGGTTGAAGGAGCCCGCGAGCGCCGCGAGCTCGGCCGGGCCGCCCTCGGGCGCCCGCGCCGTCAGGTCGCCGCCGGCGAGCGCGGCCGAGGCTGCCTCGAGGCGTCGGATGCGCTTGGCGATCGAGCCGGCGAGCAACAATGCCGCGCCGACCGAGACCGTGGCGGAGGCCGCGGCGACCGCGAGGATCTCGACGTCGTCGCCCATGTGGAACATCGCCAGGCCGGACAGGAACACGGCCGCGAGGGGCAGGAGAACGGAAAGCAATGCCAATCCGGCGAGCTGCAGCCGGACGGTCGGAAGCAGGCGGAGCGCGAGGGCGGCCGCGACTCCGGCTCCGAGGGTCGCGAAGACGACGACGGCCGCAAGCTCGATCACGGCACGAACCTATAGCCGACGCCCCACACGGTCTCGAGCCGCCGGGGGTGCGACGGATCCTGCTCGATCTTCTCGCGCAGCCTTCTGATGTGCACCGTCACCGTCCCGGTGTCCAGCGCGGCCGCGTAGCCCCACACGCTGTCCATGAGTTGGTCGCGGGAGAAGACGCGCAGCGGATTGCTGGCCAGAAACCAGAGCAGGTCGAATTCCTTCGCGGTCAGCTTGAGCGCTTCGCCGTCGCTGCGAACCTCGCGCGTCGAGGCGTCGATCTCCAGCTCCCCGAAGGCCAGCCGCTCCTCTCTCGGCTCCGAGGTTCTGGCGCGACGCAGAACGGTCCGCACACGAGCCGCGAGCTCGCGCGGGGAGAACGGCTTCGTCACATAGTCGTCCGCTCCGAGCTCGAGGCCGACGATCCGGTCGGCCTCCTCGCCGCGGGCGGTCAGCATGATCACGGGCAGGTCGGACCGCGAGCGGATCCAGCGGCAAACCGCGAGCCCGTCCGTGCCGGGCAGCATCAGGTCGAGCACGACGAGGTCGGGGTGTTCCCGATCGACGAGGTCTTTCGCGGCGTCTCCGCTGCCGGCTTCGAGCGTGCGGTAGCCCTCGCGGCGCAGATACTTGACGACGACCTCGCGGACGATCGGCTCGTCGTCGACCACGAGCACGGTGGCCATATCCGCATTTTGGTGGAGGAGGGCGCCGCGCGGCTTACGAAAGCCTGAATTCGCGGCGCCCCACGAGTCTCTAGATCTTGATCACTGGGCAGACGAACATCTTCACGACGCCCGCGTCCGTGGCTCCGCCCGGGCCCGGATCGGCGAACGCGGCCTGAACCTCGGCGGCACTGTCGAGGTCTCCGCTTCCGTTCGTGTCGTGAGCGGCCACCGTCGCGGCCCAGCTCGTGTTGTACGCGACGCCGTGCACCATCCAGCGTCCGCCGTTGTAGCCCGGCATGCCCGGAGCGACGGTCGCCACGTTGTACGGCTGGCCGGCGAGCGCGTAAATCGTGTCGAAGCTGTGCAACGGCGCACTGGTGCGGGAGAGATCGGTCGGCGTGTTCACCGTGCGGTAGAGCTGGCCGTTGACGTAGAACGCCGGGCCGGTCACGCCGCCCGACCCGCCTGCGAGCGCCGAGCCGGCAACGGCGAGCGCCGTCGCGGCGAGCGCTGCGAGAACGATTCTCTTCATCTGTGACCCTCCTTCTCGAGGAACCACGGAGGCTCGCTGATGTGCCTTGCGCCGGGGTTACGACGGGCTTACGAAACGCTGAATTCGGGCAGCGAGACGAGCTCTCCGGCGCAGACCACGAGACCGTCCCGCTGGAGCGAGCTGACGGCGTCGCCGTCGAGCTCTCCCAGCGGCCGCGGCGCTTCGGCGACAAGCTGGAGCACCTGCCCGCGCCGCTGGCGGAACGAGCCCTCGAAGCGTCCCTGCTTGCGAAGCGGCTCGAAGCGCCTGCCGCGCGAAGGACAGCCGGAGGCGAGGGGGCAGGCCCCGCAGCGAGGGACGCGGGCGACGCAAACCGTCCTGCCGAGATCCATCAGCGCCTGCGCGCAGCCCGCGTCGAATGCGTAACCGGTGCGCTCCTGCACGCGACGGACGTTCGTGTCGGCCGGCAGAACGTCGCGCCCGAAGGCAAAGCACGCGACCGCCCCCGCCGTGTACGGCCCGACTCCCGGCAGCTCCGTCAGGTCGTCGGGCCAGCCCTGTGCGGCGACGACACGCGCCGCGCGATGGAGGTTCAGCGCCCGCCGGTTGTAGCCGAGGCCCTGCCAGGCGCGGATGATGTCGGCTGCGCTCGCCCAGGCCAGCGACTCGGCGGTCGGCCAGCGCTCCAGCCACTCGAGGTACCGCGGAACGACGCGATCGACCTGCGTCTGCTGGAGCATCACCTCCGAGACGAGGATCGCATACGGATCGCGCGTCCTCCGCCAGGGGAGGTCGCGGCCGTGGACCGAGAACCACTCAAGCAATGCGTCCCGCATGAGAACGGGTTCTACACTGAGTGCCTGATGAGGCGGGGGATCGCGGCCGTCATCACCGTCGTCGTGCTCGGCGCCGCCGGCGCGGCCCAGACCGCCCACCCGGCGGCTTCAACCGCTTCGGACGACGTGCGGTACCTGATGAGCGAGATCCGCCGGATCCACCCCAACCCGTTCCACGCGACCTCCGAAGCGGCCTTTCAGGCGGCGGCGGAGGACCTCGCCCAGCGCGCGCCGGGGCTGAGCTCCGACCAGATGCTCGTCGAGCTGATGCGCTTCGTCGCGCTGCTCGGCGAGCGCGACGGGCACTCGGGGATCTTTCCGCTCGATCCCGACCAGGACCACCCGCTGCACCTCTATCCGATCTTCCCCTACAAGTTCAGCGACGGCCTGTTCGTCGTCGCGTCGATCGGGAATCGGGACCTGATCGGCTCGAAGCTGCTCGCGATCGACGGGATGCCCGTCGAGGAGATCGAGCAGAAGGTTCGACCGATCGTTCCGCGCGACAACGAGAGCACGAGGACCGACCGCGTTCCGCAGTACATGATCACGGCCGAGGTGCTCCACGGGCTCGGCCTGCGGCCGAACGTCGGGTCCGCCAGGTTCACCTTCCAGCGGCCGGGCCAAGCGCCCCGCGACGTCGTGCTGACCCCGACCGACGCGGCGTCGTATTCGACCGGGATGAGCGGCGACTTTCCGACGTTCGTGTATGCCTTGCCGCGGCGTCCTGCCCCGCTCTACCTCCGTCGCCGCGCTACCTCGCTGTACGTCACTACCTTGCAGCGGGGCCGTGTGGTCTACGTCGGCTACAACCTCACTCAAGCGAGCACCTACCTAGCGGCGCGAAAGGTTCTGAGGCTCGCGCGGCAGCGCAAGGTGCGTCGCGTGATCGTCGACGTGCGGCTGAACCCCGGCGGCGACAACCACACGTACGTCTGGCTGCTGAACGCGTTGCGCAGCGAGACGATCAACCGGCGTGGGAAGCTCGTCGTGCTGATCGGGCGCAGCACGTTCTCAGCCGCGCAGAACTTCATCACCGACGTCGAGCGCCGGACACGGGCGATCTTCGTCGGCGAAACCTCGGGTGGGAGCCCGAATCTCTACGGCGACGTCAGGCCGGTCCGGCTCCCCACCACAGGCTGGACGGTCAACGTGGCGGCGATCTGGTGGGTGAAGAGCCGCGCCGGCGACCCGCGGGTGGCGACCGAGCCGCACGTTCCTGTGGCGCTCAGCTCAACCGACTTCTTCGCGGCCCGGGATCCCGCGCTCGCCGCCGCGCTTGCTTACCGCCGATAGGTTTTCGGCGCAATGCGCCGAGTGCGGTTCGCTCCCAGCCCGACAGGCTCGCTCCACGTCGGCAACGCGCTGAGCGCGGTCGCAAACCGCACGCTCGGCGACTGGATGCTGCTTCGGATCGACGACACCGACCCGCAGCGCAACCTTCCCGGCGGCGAGGAGGCGATCCTGCGCGACGTGAAGTGGCTCGGCGTCCAGTGGGACGAGGGCCCCGTGCGCCAGAGCGAGCGGCAGGAGCGCTACCGCGAGGCCGGCGAGCCGCTCGGTGAGCGCTTCGCGGGGACGACGCTGCTGCGCGAGGACGGCACTGCCACGTACCAGTTGGCAAGCGTCGTCGACGACATCGACTTCGGGATCACGCACATCGTCCGGGGCAACGACCACCGGCCGAACGAGCCGATTCACCGGCGGCTGTTCGAGGCCCTCGGCGCGACGCCGCCCGAGTTCGTGCACCACGGCCTGATCCTCGGCGAGGACGGGAAGAAGCTGGCGAAGCGGGCTCCGGGAGCGACGGTTGCGTCCCTTCGCGAGGCTGGGATTCCCGCGCAGGCGGTGCGCCGCTACCTCGAGGAGCTCGGGATCCCCAAGCACGACGTCCACTACGACCTGCCTCGCATCCGCCGCCTGGCCGTGGAGGCGATCGCCGAGCTCTCGGACGAAGAGCTCGCGGCCGCCGTCAGCGTTCCCAAGAGCGCCGTGCCGGTGATGCGGGGGGCGCGGGATCTCGTGGAAGCCCGCGAGTTCGCGGAGCAGGTGTTGACGCCGCCCGGACCCGTGAACGAATCGCCGGAGACGCTGAAGCGCTTTCGGGAGCTCCTCGCGGGATCGAACAGTGGCGACGCGCGCGAGCTCCTGCGCGAGCTGAAGGCCGTGGGAGGCGACCTGCGCGCGCTGCGCCTGGCTCTGACAGGCCGCGAGCGGGGGCCCGAGCTCTGGGCCGTGGTGGCCGCGCTCCCGAAGGAAGAGACACTGCGGCGGATCGATGCGGCTCTTTGACACCTACACACGCGGGCTCGTCGAGCTTCCGCCGCCTCCCGGCCCAATCCGCATCTACGTCTGCGGGCCGACGGTCTACCAGCGGATCCACATCGGCAACGCCCGGCCGTTCGTGCTCTCGATGTGGCTCAAGCGTTGGCTCGAACGGTCCGGCTACGACGTGACGCTGGCCGAGAACATCACCGACATCAACGACAAGATCTACGCGGCCGCGCCGGGTCGCAGCGCCGAGCTCGCGGAGGAAGCGTCGCGCTGGTACGTCGAGGACACGGGAGAGCTCGGGCTGGGCCGCCCCGATCATGAGCCGAAAGCGACGGAGACGATTCCCGAGATCGTCGCGCTGATCGAGGACCTGATCGAACGCGGGCTCGCGTATCCGGCAAGCGGCGACGTCTACTACCGCGTCGCGCGGTTCGCCGACTACGGGAAGCTGTCGGGCCGGCTCGACGAGGAGTCGATGCGGAACCCGTCCGAGGAGGCTGAGGAAGAGGAGCTGAAGGAGGACCCCCGCGACTTCGCGCTCTGGAAGGCGCACAAGGAGGGCGAGGACACCTGGTGGGACTCACCCTGGGGTCGCGGCCGCCCCGGCTGGCACATCGAGTGCTCGGCGATGGCGGAGAAGTTTCTCGGCCCGGTGTTCGAGATCCACGGCGGCGGGATCGACCTCGTCTTCCCGCACCACGAAAACGAGATCGCCCAGTCGCGGGGCGCCGGCCGCGAGTTCGCCCAAATGTGGATGCACAACGGGATGCTCCAGCTGTCGGGTGAGAAGATGTCGAAATCGCTCGGCAACATCGTCTCGCTGCGCGAGGCGCTCGACACCTGGGGCCGCGAGACGCTGCTCGTCTACTTCATGACCGCGCACTGGCGGAAGCCGATCGACTTCGACGACGCCGTGCTCGAGCAGGCGGCGGCTCAGGCCGAGACCTTGCGGAACGTCTTTCGCCTACCCAGCGAGCCGGCTCCGTCGGGTGAATGGGAGCGCTTCGAGGCCGCGCTCGCGGACGACTTTTCTACGCCCGAGGCGCTCGCGATCATGCACGGCTGGCGCGATCACGACGTGCTTCGCCAAGGGCTCGACATCTTCGGGCTCGCCTCGCTGGCGGAGAGCCAGGCGGCCCCGGCGGAGCTCGTCTCGCTCGCGGAACAGCGGGAGGCGGCACGCGCCCGGCAGGACTTCGGCGAGGCAGACCGCCTGCGCGACGAGATCGAGTCGAACGGCTGGGAGATCCGGGACGTGTCCGAGGGCTACCAGCTCGTCCCGAAGCGTTGACGCTGACGCAGGAGCAGGTCTACGGCCGGCGGCCCGTACGCGAGCTGCTGCGGGGCCCGCGGGAGGTGTTCGAGCTCTGGGTGACCGAGCGGGCGCTCAAGGCGGAGCCGTGGCTGAAAGAGGGACGTCCAGGGGTCAGACCCCTGGCCAAGGCCGAACGGGAGCTGTCCGCTGCGGCCGGGACTCGAGATCACCAAGGCGTGCTCGCGTTTTGCGAGCCGTACCGCTACGCCGACGCGCATGCACTGGCGTCGGG
This sequence comes from Actinomycetota bacterium, assembly GCA_046729795.1. Taxonomy (GTDB): domain Bacteria; phylum Actinomycetota; class Thermoleophilia; order Gaiellales; family Gaiellaceae; genus JBKPFU01. The sequence continues at coordinate 15,657 of JBKPHH010000043.1, forward strand.
AGACTCGCCGCTCATCGTCTGCCTCGACTCCGTCACGGATCCGCACAACCTCGGTGCGGTCGCGAGGACGGCCGAGGGAGCGGGAGCGACCGGGCTCGTCATCCCCGCGCACGGATCCGCGAGGGTGACGGCTGCGGTCTGCCGCGCGTCGGCCGGCGCGGTCGAGCACCTGCCCGTAGCCGTGGTGAAGAACCTGGCCCGCTACCTCACGGAGGTGAAGGGGCCTCGGCTGTGGGCCTGGGCGGCTGCGGGAGACGCGGAGACGCCGATGTGGGAAGCAGAGCTGTCTGGCGGCATCGCGCTCGTGCTCGGCGCCGAGGGGAAGGGTCTGCGGCCGCTGGTTCGGCGCAGCTGCGACGCGGCCGTCTCGATTCCGCTGTCGGGGAACGTCGAGTCCCTGAACGTGAGCGTCGCCGCGGCCGTCCTGCTCTACGAGGCAAAGCGGCAGCGCGCCGACCATGGCTGATCCGACCCTGTACCTCTTCGACGGGCACAACCTGCTCCACGCGGGCTCGTTCTCCGGTCAGCGGGAGCTCGTCGACCTGCTGGCGAGCTTCGTCGCCGTTCGCGGCGCCCGCGGCGTCGTCGTCTTCGACGGTGCGGGCGACGAAACGTCGTACGGGCCGCTCGAGGTTCGCTACGCGCCGCATGCGGACGCCCTGCTCGAGCGTCTCGCGGCGGAGCACCGCGAAAGCGAGCGGATCTGCCTGGTCTCGTCCGATTTCGCCGTGCGCGGCACCACCGGCCAGGAGGTGACGAGCGTCAGCTCTGCACTGTTTCTGGCGGATCTGGAGCCGGTTTCCGCCCAGGAAGAGCGCCCCGCGAAGGTCGCCGATCAGCTCGACGAGGAGACGCGAAAACGGCTGGATGAGCTGCGGCGGGCCCGCGGGACCGGTTAAGCAGAAAAATCCGCAAAGTCTTGTTTTTTTGTTGGGTCCTTGCTACCGTCACCTCAACCTCAACGTGAGATTCGGACCCGAACTCACGAGCGTCGCCGGAGACCCCATTGCCGCCAGCCCGCCCAGCTCCTGCGCATTCCCCTCAGAGACAGCAGCGTGAGCTCGAGGATCTTCAGCTCGTCACGCGTGCGCGCAACGGTGACGAGAAGGCCCTCGACGAGCTGATCCGCCGCTACACGGGCTTCGTCCGCCTGAAGGCGAGCTCCTACTTTCTGGCAGGCGGGGAATCCGAGGATCTGATCCAGGAGGGCCTGATCGGCCTCTACAAGGCCGTCCGCGACTTCCGGACGGACAAGGAAACCTCGTTCCGCAGCTTCGCCGAGCTCTGCGTGACCCGCCAGATCATCACGGCGATCAAGACGGCGACGCGCTTCAAGCACGCGCCGCTCAACACGTACGTGTCCTTCTCGAACACGCCGGCGGGGCAGGATC
>JBKPHH010000044.1:0-13582 GCA_046729795.1 Actinomycetota bacterium
TCTTTTCACACTCTCGTGATGGTCAGGGTGCTATCCCCATCCCTAACCCCCACCCACCCTTGGGGAATCCAGCAGGTTGCGCCCTCGAGCTCGAGCACCCGCGGGCCCTCGGCCCGCAGAGGCTCGGCCGCCGGCAGCTCCAGCTTCGGCCCGGGCACGACCTCCGCCCTCCGCACCGCGACCAACTCCACGGCCCGCTCGCGCTCGGCGTGCCCGTACCGCTCCTCGTGCGCCCGGTGGAACGCCTCCTCGAGGTCCCCGCCGAGCGGAACGGTCAGCTCGAACGACTGGCCCGTGTAGCGCAGGTCGGCTTCTCCATTGTCCGGCAGCGTCCCGACCTCGGCAAGCGGCCGGACGAACGATTCGACCTGGTCGCGCCGCTCGTCGCTCGCCACGAGCCCGACCGCGGACAGCACGCCGGCCGCAGCGGGAACGAGCACGGTATCGATCTCGAGCTCCTCGGCCAGCGCGCAGGCATGGAGCGGCCCCGCGCCGCCGAACGCCACCAGGGCAAAGTCCCTCGGATCCCTCCCGCGCTCGACCGAAACCACCCGCAGCGCGCGCAGCATCTCCGCGTTGGCTGCCTCGAGCACCTCTTCGGCCCGGATCCCGTTGAGTGCGCGCTCGGCCGCGGCGGCATCGAGGACGAGCCCGCCGGCAAGGCGCTCCGGAAGACGGCCCAGCACGAGGTTCGCGTCCGTGACCGTCGCCCGCGTTCCGCCGCGCCCGTAACAGGCCGGGCCCGGATCCGCGCCCGCGCTCTGGGGCCCGATTCTCAGCGCACCGCCGCTGTCCCGCCAGACGATCGAGCCTCCGCCGGCGCCGACCGTGTGGAGGTCGACCGTGGGCAGCAGCAGCGGCAGCCCGCCGACCGCGCGGGCACCCGCCCGGGCAGCCTCCCCGCCCTCGATCAAGCAGACGTCGGTCGACGTTCCGCCCATGTCGAATGAGATCGCGTTTTCAAACCCCGCACTCGCTGCGATCGCCGAGGCGCCGACGACGCCTGCCGCCGGCCCGGAGACGAGAACGAATGAAGGATGCGCGGCGGCCTCCTCGAGTGAGGCGACACCGCCTGAGGAGCGCATCACGAGCGGAGCCGGAAGCCCGGCCGCGGACGCCGCCCACCCGAGCCGCTCGAGATACCCGGTCAGAACCGGCCCGAGATAGGCATCGACGGCGGTCGTCGACGCGCGCTCGAACTCGCGGAACTCGGGCGCCACCTCATACGAGGCAACTACCCGCGCCCCGGGAAGTCGCCGCCGCAGCTCCTCCGCGACCAGCCGCTCGTGGCTCGGATCGCGGAACGAAAACAGCAAACAGATCGCCACCGCCTCGGCATCCAGTTCCGGCAGCGATTCGATCTCGAGCGGCGCCAGCTCGCCTTCCGGCCCCATTCGGCCGCGCACCCCAAAGCAGCGCTCGAGCGGGACGAGCGGCTCCGGGTGGTCGTCGCAGAGTCGGTACAGATGGGCGCGGTTCTGCCGCCGGAGGTGCAGCAGCTGCTCGAAGCCCGCAGTTCCGACAAACGCGGTCTTCGCGCCCTTGCGCTCGAGCAACGCGTTCGTGGCGACCGTCGTGCCGTGCCGGAAGCGCTCGACTCCGGCGGCTTCCAGCGCCTCGACCGCGGCCAAGACCGACTGCTCCTGCCGTCGTTCGGTCGGCACCTTCGCAGTTCGCAGCCGGCCGTCCTGCAACAGCACAGCGTCCGTGAACGTGCCGCCGATGTCGACGCCGAGGATGGACACCGGCGGACTCTAGAGTGCGCGAACGAGGGCGGTCGCCGCCGCTGCGACCACGATCACGACGACGAGTGGAGCGCGCAGGAATGCCGCCGCCGCCCCCGCCGCGAGTCCGGCCGCGCGGGCATCGAGGACGAGCCGGCCGCCGTCGGCAAACGCCTGCGTCATCACCAGCGCGGCGAGCAGCGCGGGCGCGAAGAGCGACACGACGCCCATCAGCCGGACCGGGAGGGCCCGTCCGCTCACGAGCAGCGGCCCGGTCGCCTTCAGCGCGATCGTCGCCGCCCCGACCACGATCACGGTCACCCACGTCGCGCTCATCGCCGCCACCAGCCGATCGCGCAGGCCGCGCAGGCGGCGATGACCGGAATTCCCGGCGAGGTGATCGGGATCAGCACCAGCGCGATGGCTGCACCCAAGAGCGCGGCCAATCGCTGGGTCGGCCCGGTCAGCTGGGGCAGGAGCAGGGCGAAGAAGAGCGCCGGAAATGCTCCGTCCAGACCCAGAGCGTTCGGATCGCCGATCGTCTTGCCGACGAGGGCGCCCACGGCCGTGCCGCCCGTCCAGGCGATCCAGAGAGCGGCCCCTGCACCGAGGAGAACAGCCCGGTCGAACCGGCCTCCACCTCGGCTCGAAAGCGCCCACGACTCGTCGACGATCAGCTGGGCTTGCGCGGCCCGCCGCCAGGGCGGACCGCGGAAGAGCGGGCCGACGGAGATGCTCAGCGCCGCGTAGCGCGCGTTGAGCAGGACCGCGGCGAGAATCGCTGCGACGACTCCGCCGCCGTCGTCCAGGATCGAGGCTGCGGCGAACTGCGCCGAGCCGGCAAACGTCGTCGCCGACATGACGACTGTCGCGACAGGATCGAAGCCCGCCGCCTGCGCGAGAACCGCAAAGGAAGCCGCGAAGAGTGCCGCCGCCGGAACGATCGGCGCCGCCGCGCGGACACCTTCGCCATAGCTAGAACCGCGCGTGCCTGCGGCGGTAGACACGCGCCTTCTCTCGATTCCCGCATACACGCATCGAGCACCAGGCACGCGAGTGGTTCTTGGCCCGGTCGTAGAACGCCCACCTGCAGTCCTCCGCGCGGCACGCTTTCAACCGGCTCCAGCTGCCCTCGGTCATCAGCTCCGCGACCCGACCGAGCAGGACGCCGAGCGCGGCGTCGACGCCGGAACGGCGATCGGGCTCGAGCTTCGCTGCCCCGGAGCGCGAGAAGCGAAGACGCATCCCCGCCCTCGCTGCCGCTCGATCGAGTATCCCAGCGGCCGCCCGCGTGTCGGCCGGAATGCCGTTGTTCGCCATCAGGAGCGTGCGGAGCGCCTCGCGCACCTCCTTCGCGCGGCGGAGATCGGTCCCGCCAACCCCGGATCGCGGGCCGATCAGCGTCCGCTCCGTCAACCAGCGGCGGAGCTTCGCGGTCGTCTCGAGCTCGTCGACACCTTCGTCGAGCTCGAGCGTGTTGACGAAGTCCCGGATGAGTTCCGCGTTCGCCCGCATAACCACTAATCGGTTTGACCGGTTACGTAACCGGCAATAGTCTAACAGCGGTGACTTCAGCATGGCATGCCGAGCTTCGGCTCCGGGGCGCCGGTGGCGAGCCCGTCGACCTCCGCCGCACGATTGCATCGCACGGCCTCGTCGACCTGCCCCCGATGCGGTTGGACGAGGATGCCTGGACGCTCGAGACGACCCTACGCCTCGACCGAGGCCGCCCGAGAACGGTGATCGTCTCCGCCGGCAGACCAGGGCATGCACTGGTTCGCTCCCGCGGCCCCCGGCCCTCGAAGACGCAGGCCGCGAAGCTGCTCGAAGGCGTTCGTCACGTCCTTCGGCTCGACGAGGATCTCTCCGGCCTCTATGCGCGGGTCTCGACCGACCCCGAACTCTCTTGGGTAGCGTCGGGCGCCGGCCGGATGGTGCGCAGCCCGACCGTGTTCGAGGACACGGTCAAGACGATCTGCACCACCAACTGCGCCTGGTCGGCGACGCAACGGATGGTCGCAGCGCTCGTCGAGCATCTGGGCGAGTCGGCCGCCGGGCCCCGGCCGAAGGGGCCGTGGGGCCGGGCCTTCCCCACGCCGGAGGCAATGGCTGAAGCAGACGAGTCGTTCTACCGAGACACGGTGCGCGCCGGGTACCGCGGCGCATACCTCAAGACGCTTGCCGGCGCAATCGCCGACGGCACGATCGACCTGGAAGGCCTCGCCGGCTCAGACCTCTCCGACGACGAGGTGGCCGAACGCCTGCTGGCGCTCCCAGGCGTCGGGCCGTACGCGGCGGCGCACATGATGATGCTGCTGGGACGCTACGCGCCGCTGATCCTGGACTCCTGGACGCGACCGAAGTACGCCTCGCTGAATGGGCGCAAGGCGACCGACGACCAGATCGCGCGCCGCTTCCGGCGCTACCGCGAGTACGCGGGCCTCGCCTTCTGGCTCTACATCACCCGCGACTGGGTCGACGACGATTGAGGGCGCGAAGCACCGGGTGAGAGATGGAGCCGACGGGACTCGAACCCGTGACCTATGCGCTGCCAGCGCATCGCTCTCCCAGCTGAGCTACGGCCCCTTGGTTTCGCTGCAGTGTAGCTTCGAACTCGTACGCCTCTGCCCAATTGATCCTCCGCTTCTGACTGTTGCGAGAAGGAACGAGCCGCAGTTGGACCATCGAGCGACCGGCGAAGACGCGCGAAGGCAGGAGATAGCACCGATCTACGTCAAGGCAATACGCCGCGAGGAGATCGACCTCATCTGCGGTGTATGACCCCCGAAGAAAGCCGTCGCCGGTGCGTCGGCACGAGCGACAATTACTCGTGATTACGTCGCCGTACCGAGTCGCGAATTTGCACTGCACGCGATACAGCCGTCCCTCGATGTCCAAGATCAGGTCGTAGCGGCCACCGTCGGTAAGTGGGAATAAGCAGCCACCCCTAGCCGGGACGCGTGCCAGACGACGGCGAACTCGGCGATCAAGCCCTTCTGGTCTGGAGTGAGCATCTCCGACCAGAATAGTTTTCTGATCGGACAACGTATCTGTAGCGGACTAGGCCGTTACGGACGCGAGCTCGATCGAAGGCACGTCGCCCCAGAGATCCTCGAGCGCGTAGTACTCGCGGGCCTCAGGCGTGAAGACGTGCAGCACCACGTCAAGGTAGTCGCCGACGATCCAGCGACCCTCCCCGGCGCCCTCCACGGCCTGCGGGAGGATCCGCTCGTCGTGCTTGAGCCGCTCGTGGACCTCGTCCCAGATCGCCTTGGCCTGACGTGGATTCTGCCCCGAGCAGAGAACGAAATAGTCGGTGTAGCTGCACACCGGCCGCATGTCCAGGATCACGACGTCTTTCGCCAGCTTGTCCTGGGCGAGGCCGGCGATGCGGCGGGCTTGGTCGAGTGAGCTCAGGGTCTCTCTGCAGTCCTTTCTGGGGCCGCGCTAAGTGTAGCCCCGGTAGAGGCCGCCCTCGCGAATCCGGGCGATCACAGACGGAGGCACGAGGCCGTCGAGCGGCTCTCCCTCGACTGCGCGGCGGCGAACCTCGGTCGACGAGATGTCCGGCGACTGGAGGTCGAAGTGGATCACGCGGTCGCCGTAACGCGAGAGGTCGGGCGCTTCGTAGGCGGAGCGGGTGCCGACGGCGAGGCGCACCCATTCGAGCACGCCGTCGGGATCCTTCCAGGTCGGGAACGCCGCGCCCTCGTCGGCGCCGACGACGAACAGAGCATCGCCGAAGCGCCCGCCGCGAACGGCGTCCACGGTGTACGCGTGCTCGTCGAGCAGCACTCGTGTGCGCGAGAGCTCCTCGAAGGCGGCCTCCGCGAGCTGAAGCCTGGAGTCCGCCTTCTCCACGCAGGACCGATGACCCGGCGCGGCAGCCACGAGCACGACGAGCTCGTCGGGATCGAATCGCTCGAGCGCCGCCTTCGCAAGCGCAACGTGGCCGTTGTGCGGCGGATCGAAGATGCCGCCGACGATCGCCTTCACCGCTCGCTCAGCTCCACCTCGTCGCCGGGCTTTGCGCCCGCGGCGCGAAGCGCCTCCTGCAGCTCCTCGTCGCTCGGCGGCCGGCCGGAGACGCGAAAGCCGCGGTCGGTGCGGAGAATCCGATACGCAGAGCGAGACGGCCGCGGCCGGTAGACGAGGAATTCCACGAGCTCCGATTCCTGCACGGGCTCGGGCGCCGGGATCAGCCGGAACAGCTCGTTCTCGAGCCCCTCGACGCCCTCCCCCGTCGCGGCCGAGGTGCGGACGACCGCGAGCACTCGTTCGTCGTCCGGCGCAAACTCAGCGTCGGTGGCCAGGTCGATCTTGTTCAGGACGACGATCTGCGGCCTGCGGTCGAGCCCCGCCCCGTAGGCCGAGAGCTCGTGGTCGATGCCTGCGAAGAGCTCGGCCGGATCGCCCGCCGCGGCGTCGATCACGTGCACGAGCAGGCGCGCCCGCTCGAGGTGAGCCAGGAACTCGTGACCGAGCCCGGCGCCTTCACTCGCACCCTCGATGAGGCCTGGGACGTCGGCAACGGTCACCTGGCGGCCGTCGGGCGCGTCCACCGTTCCGAGCACGGGCGCGAGTGTCGTGAAGGGATAGTCGGCCACCTTCGGCTTCGCGTTCGAGATCCGCCGCAGCAGCGACGACTTGCCGGCGTTCGGCATCCCGACGAGGGCCGCGTCCGCAAGCAGCTTGAGTCGAAGCTCGAGCCAACCCTCCTCGCCCGGAAGGCCGGTCTCCGCGAAACGGGGCGCCTGCCGGGAGGGGTTCGCAAACCGGCGGTTGCCGCAGCCGCCCAGTCCGCCGCGCGCGACGACGACCCGCCCGCCCGGTTGGGTCAGATCGGCGATCAGGCGGCCCTCCTCGTCGAAGACCTGCGTGCCCGCCGGCACGCGCAGCTCTGCGTCGGCGCCCTCCGCCCCGTGCTTGTTCGAGCCGCGGCCGGGCTCGCCCTTGCCCGCCTTGATGTGATGGCGTCTCGGCAGGCTGGAGAGGTCGCGCAGGTCCGGATCCGACACGACTACGACGTCGCCGCCGCGACCGCCGTCGCCGCCGTCGGGACCGCCCTTGGGGACGTATTTCTCGCGGCGGAAGCTCAGCGCGCCGTCGCCGCCGCGGCCCGCCTGCACGTGAACTTTGAGGCGATCGGTGAAGCCGGTCAGTCGACCGTGATGAAGCGGCGGCCGCCGCTCCGCTTGAAATTGATCTTGCCGTCGCGCTTGGCAAAGATCGTGTCGTCCTTGCCGATGCCGGCGCCCGGTCCCGGGCGGAAGCGCGTGCCGCGCTGCCTGACGATGATCATGCCCGCCTTCACGTCCTGACCCTCGAACAGCTTCACGCCGAGGCGCTGGGCGTTGGAGTCGCGCCCGTTCCGTGAGGAGCCCAGGCCTTTCTTATGCGCCATTCTTCTCCTCCGTCCTCTTCGGGGCCGGCTTTTGCGCCGGCGCCTTCTTTGTAGCAGGCTTCTTGGCCGCTTCGGCCTTCGGCTTCGACGACGAGCTCGCGCTCTTCGCGCCGATCGACTGGATCTCGATCTCGGATTGCGCGGCCCGGAAGCCCGTGTGCCGCCGGTAGCCCTTCTTCGCGCGGTACTTGCCGATCCGGATCTTCTCGCCGCGCCGCTCGCCGACGACCTTCGCCGTCACTTGGATCCGCGGCGCGAGGTTCGGCTTGCCTTCCCCGCCCGTGAACAACACGTCCGGGTGGAACGACTTCCCCTCCCCGTGGGGAACCCGGTCCACGACGAGCCGCTCGCCCTCCTGGACGCGGTACTGCTTACCCCCGAGTGAGATGATCGCGTAGCGAGCCATAGCGTCGAAACGCGGGCGTTTTGTGCCCGCGGCCGTGCAGTGTAGCCGTTACTCGGACGGGGTCGACTGTGCTTTTGTGGCAGTCGAGCGGCGCCTTCGGTTGCGGCCGCCGCGCGTTCCGCGCCGCGTCTTCTTCTTTTTCGGCGCTTCGGCTCCGTCCGTGGAGGCTTCGACGGCAGCCTCTTCCGCGCGTCCGAGTTCCGGGTCGGGCAGGTGGATCTTCGGCGCCGGCTCCTCGGTGGGCTCGACGGGAGCTCCGCCGTTGGTTGCCGTCTGGGCGACCGGCTTGCGGCGCCGTCGCCCGCCGCGGGAGCCGCGGCGTGTCTTCTTCTTCGGCTTCGGCTCCTCCGACGGCTCGGCCGCCTCCTCGGCCTTCGGCTCCTCGGCTTTCGGCTCCTCGGGCTTCGGCTGCTTCGGCTTCGGCTGCTTGGGCTTCGGCTGTTTGGGCTTCGGCTCCTCGGCTTTCCTCTCCGCCGCGGGCTTCTTTCTCGCGCGAGGCTGGCGGGTGGGCTTTTCCGCCTCGCTCTCCGCGGTGATCGGGTCGTCGGCCGCGCCGACCGCGCCGATGAGCGTCGCGTAGGCCGTCCCGTCGAGCACCCGCTCGACGCGCCCCTTCACCCTCTTGCCGACCAGCTTCGCAGCGGCTCCGACGTGGACGGCCGTGCCGTTCAGCATGCCCACGCCGGCGTCGGCGTCGTGCCGGCCGACCTCGACGAGCTTGAGCTGCACCTCGGCGCCTTCCTCGACGCTCGGCTTGTCCGGTTGGAGCGCCTCGACCGTGCCCTGACCGAGCACCTCGAAGTAGTCGAGCGGGACGTCCTCGCGCGGCTCGAGCAGGAACCGCCGCTTCGCCTGCTCCTCGATCTCCCTCAGGCGCTCGGCGCCGGAGCCGATCAGGACGGAGGCCGTGTGTGCGTTGATCGCGACGCGGTAGGCCTTGTGGCGGGTCTGCCGGGCCAGCGCGCGGAGCTTGCGCTCGACCTCGATTGCGACCGAGGCCTCGGAGAGGACGATGCCGTCGCCCTCGCAGACCGTGCACTTGCGGGTCATGATCTCGCGCGGGCCGTCGGTGACATTCTGGCGGGTCATCTCGACGAGCCCGAGCGGTGAGATCTCGACGACGTAGGTCTTCGTGCGGTCGCGGTCGAGCTCGTTCTTGAGCGCTTCCTCGACCGTCGCCCGGTTCTTCGGGTTCGCCATGTCGATGAAGTCGATGACGATGATTCCGCCGATGTCGCGAAGCCGGAGTTGGCGGACGACTTCCTTGACCGCCTCGAGGTTGTTCTTCGTGATCGTCTCCTCGAGCCGGCCTCCAGAGCTCTTGGAACGCGAGCCGACGAACCGGCCCGTGTTGACGTCGATCACGGTGAAGGCCTCGGCGTAGTCGAAGACGAGGTAGCCGCCCGAAGGCAGGTCGACGCGCCGTGACAGGGTGGAGCTGATCGCGTCGTCGACTCCGTGCGCCTCGCCGAGAGGCTTCTTGTCGCGGTAGCGGATCACCCGGTCGACCATGTGCGGCGACGTCTTCTTCAGGTAGCCGACCATGCGCTTGTACGTGCGTTCGTCGTCGACGAGCGCCCGTTCGAAATCGTCGGTGAAGAGATCGCGGACGACCCGCAGCGGCAGCTCGGCCTCCTGGTAGATCAGCGCGGGCGGCTTCGCCGTCTTGGCGCGCTGCTCGATTGTCTTCCAGAGCCGCTGGAGAAAGACGAGGTCGCGCTCGACGTCCTCGGCTGACGCGCCTTCCGCGGCGGTGCGGACGATCACGCCTCCGCTCGGGATCTCGAGCGCCTTGAGGATGTCGCGCAGCCGCGAGCGCTCGTCGTCGTCGAGCCGGCGTGAGACGCCGAGACCCTCGCCGCTCGGGACGAAGACGACGAACCGGCCCGGCAGCGAGATCTGCGTCGTCAGGCGCGCGCCCTTCGATTTCATCGGATCCTTGACCGCCTGCACGAGCAGCTCCTGCCCGCGGCTGAGCAGATCCTGGATCTTCATGCCGTGGCGGCGGCCTTCGAGCTCCGGCACGACGATCTCGTCGACGTAGAGGAACCCGTTCTTCTCGAGGCCGATCTCGACGAACGCCGCCTCCATGCCGGGGAGGACGTTGTCGACAACGCCCTCGTAGATGTTCCCGGCGATCGAGCGGCGCTCGGGCCGCTCGAGGTAGACCTCCGCCACCTGCTCGTCCTCGACGACGGCGACACGCTGCTCGCCGACGTCGACGGAGACGAGCAGCTCGCGCTTGGCGGGCGGAAGCGGCGCGCGGCGAGGCGGCGCCTTGCGCCGCGGCGCGCGTCGCGGCCGCTGCGCGGGAGCCTTGCGCTCTTCCTTTCGGGTGGGTTGAGCCTCCGCCTGGGGCGAGCCGGCGGGCTTCTTGCGGCCGCGGCCGCCGCGGCTACCGCGTTTGCGGCGCTTCTTCGGAGGCTGGTCGCCCGCCGGAGCGGGCTCTGGTGTTAGCGGTTCAGGTGTTCGTCGTTCGGGTTGGTCCGCAGCGGCGGACTCATCGGGGCGCGTCTTGCGCCGAAACCATCGCAGCAAGCGAAATCTCCTTTGTCAGCGCGCGAGCAGCCACTTGCCGGGCGCTCGCGCAGCAGTGCGTAGTCGAAAAACGTTGGCAAGCCTGCACTCAGGGTACCAGTGGCACCCTCCGCCGCGAATTACGCGGCGGCTTTCAGTTTCGCGCGGCGTGTCCGCACCGCCCGAAGCCGCTGCGTGAGCCGGGCCCACGCCCAGGGCTCGATCTCCTGGTAGCGGAGCTCGGATTGGCTGCGGATCGACTCGAGGTACTCGAACCAGGCGTCCGCCTCCTCGATCAACAGCAGCTCCTCCGCTTCGCGCTTGGCCGACATGCTCACCTCCCGGTCGCCGATTCCGCGAAATGTAGGACCGGGACCGGACAGCACGGAGGGCCGGCTTTCGCCGGCCCTCCGAAGGTCCTGCAAATGGCCTGGTTTAGCGCGAAACCGCGCCGAGCGCGTCCACCTGGCCGGAGCCGTACCACGAATTGTGGCCCGGGCCGCCCGAGCAGCTCTGCACGGCGCCGCTCTGGGTGCCCGTGAACGACAAGTAGGGCACCGGTACGAGCGGGAACGTCTCCGGACACGCCTGCGGGTCGGCCGTCTGCTGCACGAGGGCCTCCACCTGTCCAGGTCGCAGCTTCCCGTTCCCGGGGTTGCTGGACGTGCCGTAGCGGCTGATGATCAGCGCCGCGACGCCCGCCGCGTGCGGCGAGGCCATCGAGGTGCCTTGCTGCCAGCACCAGAGGCCGGCAGGCGCACCCGGATCGACGACGCGCCTGTTCGCCACGCACCTGGCCTGCGCGGCGAGCGGCCACGACGAGAGCACGCGGCCAGTGACCGCCGTGTTGAACGGCGGCGTGCCGTACCGCGAGTCTCCACCCGGCGCCGTGACGTCGATCGCGCTGACGCCGTAGGTCGAGAAGAACGACTTCAGGTTGTCCGGGTACTGCCCGGCATCCGTTCCCTGGTCGTAGCTGCTCGTTGCGGAAACGCCGATCACGCCCGGGATCTCGACCGGGATGACGACGCACGCGTTCGTCACCTCGCGCTCCTCGCTCGTGCCGGGCGGGAAGTCCGGGCTCGTGACGTCCATCGTCGGATGTGAGAGGTCCTCCGCTTCGTTCCCCGCAGCCGCGACGACCGTGACGCCGCTCTGCATCGCGAACCGGATCGCCCGCTGCTCCGCCTTCCAGATCGCCCGTTGGACCGGATCGTTCCGGCAGTTGAACAGGAACGGGTCGGCGAAGTAGCTGTTGTTCGTGACGTCGATGTGGTGCGACCCCGCCCACATGAACGAGCACACGACCATCTCCGGGAAGAAGAATCCGTCGTCGTTGGACGACTTGATCCCTGCAATGCGGACGTTGGGAGCCACGCCGACGATCCCTACCCCGTTCGACGCCGCGGCGATCGTGCCGGCCGTATGCGTCCCGTGCCCATTCCTGTCGTTGCCAGGCAAGAGCGGCTGCGGCGTCCCGCTGCTGCAGTCGGTGCTGTTCGCAGCGTCATAGTTGGGGGAGATGTCCGGATGCGTGAAGTCGAGGCCGGTATCGATGTCGCCCACGACGACGCTCGGACTACCGCCCGTAATCGCGTGGGCCTGGGGCGTATGAATCTGCCGCATGTCCCACTGCAACGGGGTGAGCGTGTCTGTATCCGTTGCGGGTGCGTTCGGCAGGTCGCCCTCCGCTGCCTCGGTGCTGACGCCGTCGACCTGGATGCCGTAGCCGGCAGTGCCGGCGGCGTTCTCGATCTTCGAGTCCTTCAGCAGGTTCGCCCGGAAAGACGAACTGTCGGAGCTCGCGATCGCGACGCCGATCTGCGGATAGGCGTAGACGAACGTGCCGCCCGCCTTCTGAATCGCCGCTGCCGAATCGGCCGGGACGGCCGACTGCTTGTACAGGACGACGTAGTTCTGACCAAGCGCGCTCGACGCGAACGCAAGCGCGGCGGTTGCCACGATCGCGAGCGCGACAAGACGCGCGAATAGGTGCTTCCTCAACTCTCCCCCTCCCGTGGTGTGGAGATCCGACTATATGAGATTCGCGGCCGGGGTCAAAACGCCCGCCGCGGGCGGCCGCGGGCGTGAATTGCCTCGAGCACGCCGATCGCCAGCAGGTTCGCGATCATCGACGAGCCGCCGACGCTCACCATCGGCAGGGGGATTCCCGTGATCGGCGCGATCCCGATCGTCATGCCGACGTTCACGAACACCTGGAACATGAGCGCGACGACGATCCCACCGGCGGCGATGGCGCAGAACGCGTCCCGGGCCCGGGCGACGATCTTCAGGCCTCGCCAGACGACGAGCAGGTACAGGAGCAGCAGGATCGCGACGCCGACGAAGCCCCGCTGCTCCGCAAGCGAGGCGAACACGAAGTCGGTCGCGTGCTCGGGGAGGAAGTTCAGCTTCGTCTGCGTGGCGCCCTCCACTCCGCGCCCGTCCCATTGGCCGGCGCCGACCGCATTGATCGACTGGCGGACGTTGTAGGTGGAGCCGGAGGGATCCTCGTCGGGATGCGTGAACCCGGTGAGGCGCTTTTCCTGGTACGGCTTCAGCACGTGGACTCCGGCCGCGGGCAGGAGCCACAGCACGAGCATCGCCACCAGGACCGTGACCGCGCCGAGAACCGCCAGGTGCGTCCAGCGGGTTCCGGCGACGAAGAGCACGCCGGCGACCGCGGCGCTGTAGACCATCGCGGTGCCGAAGTCGGGCTGCATGAACACGAGCAGGATCGGCACCGAGGCGAAGCCGAGGACCGCGAGGACGGTATTGGCCTGGCCGACCCGCTTCCCCATGTCCGCGAGGAACGCGGCCAGGAAGAGGACGAATGCGAGCTTGCCGAACTCCGAGGGCTGGAACTTGAAGAAGCCGAGGTCGAGCCAGCGCTTCGAGCCGCGCGTGACCGCGCCCCCCAGCAGCACGATCGCCATCAGGCCTACCGTCACGCCGTAGACGACGCGCTTGTGGCGGCGGAAGACGTCGGGATCGATGAGGACCATCCCGAGCATCCCGAGCATCCCGATCGCGACGAAGACGCCCTGCCGGACCACGTAGTAGTTGGCGTTGCCGATCACGTCGTGGCGGGTGATGCCGGCGAGCGCCCACAGCCCGTAGGCGACGATCGCGGCGACAGCGCCGAGCAGGATCCAGTCGAGGCGCCAGATCGCAGCGGTCGCCTCGACGCGCTCGGTTCGCCGTGTCCTTAGTCCGCGCGCTCGGGCGTCGACGGCTTCGATGACGGCCCTAGTCGCCATAGGTCTCCTGCGGCGTTCCGCGCACGTGGAAGTACTGCTCGAAGACCTTCAATGCCGCCGGGGCGGCGGCATCGGCGCCGTGGCCGCCGTTCTCGATCACCGCGCAGACGACGATGCGCGGCGTGTCGGTCGGCCCTGCCGGCCCGTACCCGCACCACCACGACTGGTCGATCAAACCGGTGAAGCCGGGGATGTGGGTCGCCTTCTCGGCCGTTCCGGTCTTGCCTGCGATCGGCACGGGGAAGGACCCGAAGATTCCGGTCGAGGTCCC
>JBKPHH010000045.1:0-24764 GCA_046729795.1 Actinomycetota bacterium
GGCTGCGTCGATCGTCGAGACGGCCCAGCGCACCGGCGCGACCATCACCGGCCCTGTGCCGCTGCCCACCGAGAAGAACGTCTACTGCGTGATCCGAAGCCCGTTCAAGGACAAGGACTCGCGGGAGCACTTCGAGGTGCGCACGCACAAGCGCCTGATCGACATCCACTCGCCGACCCCGAAGACGGTCGACTCGCTGATGCGGCTCGACCTCCCGGCCGGCGTCGACATCGAGATCAAGCTCTGAGGTCTATGTCGATCATCTCCCTCACACCTCGCGTCCTCGGCGACGCTGCAAAGCGTCGCCGCGCGGTGTCCTCGGTCGCGCCCGTAGCCTCCGGCTACGAACCCTCCCTGCGTCCTTGCGCGGCTCGCTTTTCGCTGCCTACGGACACGATCTGTTCGGTCGGTGATCGGTGAAGGGGATCGTCGGGAAGAAGCTCGGGATGACGCAGGTCTTCGACGAGGAGACCGGCCACGTGACTCCGGTCACCGTGATCCAGGCCGGTCCCTGCCCGGTCGTCCGGGTGAAGAGCGTCGACACCGACGGCTACGACGCCGTCCAGCTCGCCTATGGCGAGGTCGCCGACCACAAGCTCTCGAAGCCCGAGCTGGGGCACCTGAAGAAAGGCCAGGCGGGAGCGCATCGGCACCTCGTCGAGTTCCGCGGCACGAGCGAGCTCCAGGTCGGGGAGAGCGTCACCGTCGAGGCGTTCGAGCCGGGCGAGAGCATCAAGGTGACCGGCGTCTCGATCGGCAAGGGCTTCGCGGGGACGATCAAGAGGCACCGGTTCCACCGGGGCCCGAAGACCCACGGCTCGCACAACATCCGCAAGCCGGGCTCGATCGGAGCCTCGGCGACGCCGTCGCGCGTCTTCAAGGGGATGAAGATGGCCGGCCGGCTTGGCGGCAAGCGGGTCACCCAACTCGGGCTCGCCGTGCACTCGATCGACCCGGAGCAGAACCTGCTGCTCGTCAAGGGCCCCGTTCCGGGCGCCAAGAACTCGATCGTGCAGGTGCGGGAGGTAAGCCGTGGCGGCGCCTAAAGCCCCCTTGCTCGACGGAGCCGGCAAGTCCTCGAAGCAGGTCACGCTCGAGGAAGCCGTCTTCGGCGCCGAGCCGAAGCCGCACCTCGTGCACGAGACCGTTCGTGCGGAGCTGAACGCCGCCCGGGCGGGGACGCGTGCTGCCAAGAGCCGCGGCCTGGTCGCCGGCGGCCGCTCCAAGCCGTGGCGCCAGAAGGGCACCGGTCGCGCGCGGGCGGGCACGACCCGAGCCTCGCAGTGGACCGGCGGCGGGCTCGCCTTCCCACCGCAGCCGCGGAGCTTCGGGGGCAAGGTCAACCGCAAGGCGCGCAGGGCCGCGTTGCGGTCGGCCCTCTCGGCTCACGCCTCCGAGGGGACGCTCGGCTTCCTCGACGAGGCCGGGTTCGACGAGCCGTCGACGAAGCAGGCGGCCGACCTGATTGCGTCGTGGAAGAAAGACCTTCCGCTCGTGTTGGTCGTCACGGACGAGGAGGGCGCGGTCGCCAAGTCGTTCCGCAACCTCGACCGCGTCCTGATCGTCACTCCCGACGAGCTCGAAGTGGCCACGGTCGTCTGGGCGAGATCGCTGCTCGTGACGCAAGAAGCGCTCGAGCAGGTGCAGGGGAGGGCGGCCTAGTGTCGTTGCACCCCAATGAGGTCCTGCTCGCGCCGGTGGTCTCGGAGAAGAGCTACAGCCTGATCGGCGACAACAAGTACTCGTTTCGCGTTCACCAGGACGCGCACAAGACACAGGTCCGGCAGGCGGTGGAGGAGCTGTTCAACGTCCATGTCGAGGGCGTGAACATCGTCAAGGTCCAGCCGAAGCCCAAGCGCCGCGGTCTTTCCCGCGGCCGCAGGCCCGGCTGGAAGAAGGCGATCGTGCAGCTCCGCGAGGGCGAGTCGATCGAGATCTTCGAGGGGGCCCAAGTGTAATGGCGACCCCCTTCCTCGCATCTCGCACTCCCGAAACCGCTGCGAAGCATCGCCTCGCTGTGTCCTCAGTCGCGCACGTAGCCTCCGGCTACGCACGCTCCCCGCGTCCTTGCGAGGCTCGCTTCTCGCGGCCCATGAGCACGATCTGCTCGAGCGGAGGTCGCTGATGCCCATCCGCAGATACAAGCCCACCTCGCCCGGCCGGCGGTTCATGTCGGTTGCCGGCTTCGAGGAGATCACGAAGTCGGAGCCCGAGAAGAGCCTGACCGGTCCGCTGAAGAAGTCCGGCGGCCGGAACAAGCATGGCCGCATCACCCGGCGCCACCAGGGCGGCGGGCACAAGCGCCTCTACCGCGAGATCGACTTCAAGCGGACGAAGGACGGCGTGCCGGCGAAGGTCGCCTCGATCGAGTACGACCCGAACCGGTCGGCGCGGATCGCGCTGCTCCATTACGCCGACGGCGCGAAGTCGTACATCCTCGCTCCGGCCCGCCTGCGCGTCGGCGCGACGGTCGAGTCCGGTCCGAGCGCGGACATCAAGCCGGGAAACGCGCTGCCGCTGCAGAACATCCCCACCGGCACGCTCGTCCACAACGTCGAGCTGAAGCCCGGAAAGGGCGGCCAGCTGGCCCGGAGCGCGGGTTCAGGCATCCAGCTCGTGGCGAAGGACGAGGGCTACGGCGTGCTGCGGCTCCCTTCCGGCGAGCTGCGGCGAGTGCTGCTCGCCTGCCGCGCGACCGTCGGCCAGGTCGGCAACGTCGACCACGAGAACGTGACGGGCGGCAAGGCCGGCCGCAGCCGCTGGCTCGGCAAGCGCCCGACCGTACGCGGCTCGGCGATGAACCCGGTCGACCACCCGCACGGCGGCGGCGAGGGCAAGTCGAAGGGAGGACGCCACCCGGTGACACCGTGGGGCGTCCCGACGCTCGGCAAGCGCACGCGCCGCAAGCACAAGGAGTCCGACAAGCTGATCGTCCGCGGCCGGAGGCGCGGCAAGGGCAAGCGATGAGTAGATCGAGCAAGAAGGGACCTTTCGTCGAAGAGCGGCTGATGAGCCGGATCAACGCGATGAACGAGTCCGGCCAGAAGAACCCGATCCGGACGTGGTCGCGGTCCTCCACGATCTTCCCCGAGATGGTCGGGCACACGATCGCGGTCCACGACGGCCGCAAGCACGTCCCGATCTTCGTGACCGAGCAGATGGTTGGGCACAAGCTCGGCGAGTTCGCGCCCACGCGTACGTTCCGCGCCCATTCCGGCGACCGCAAGACCGAAGTGAAGAGGGCCGGGCCCTGATGGCAGCCACGGAGACACCTGAAGTGCGGGCGCAGGCCAAGTGGGTGCGCATGTCGCCGCGCAAGGCCCGCCTCGTCGTGGATCACATCCGCGGCCGGAGCGTGCCCGAGGCGCGCACCGTCCTCGCCTTCACGCAACGCGCTGCCGCGCGTGAGGTGGAGAAGGTGCTGCGCTCGGCGATCGCAAACGCCGAAGCGAATCACGGACTCGTCGGCGACGAGCTCATCGTCAGCTCGGCCGTCGTCGACGACGGCCCGACGATGAAACGCTGGCGCGCGCGTGCGCGAGGCCGCGTCGCCCGGATCCGCAAGCCGACCTGCCACATCACGATCAAGCTGCAGGCCGTCGAGGCGCCCCAGGTGAGGCGCGCCGAGCCCGAGCCGGCGGCGGAAGAAGAGAAGCCGAAGCCCAAGCGAACGACGCGCGCCCGCAAGCCGGCCGCCGCCGCGAAGAAGGCGGCGCCGAAGAAGCGCGCGACCATGTCCACGCGCAAGAAGACGACCGAGGAGAAGAAGAGCTAATGGGCCAAAAAGTTCATCCCGGCGGCATGCGCGTCGGCGTCATCCACGACTGGAAGTCCAACTGGTACACGGGCAAGAAGGAGTTCGCGGACTACCTCGTCGAGGACATCAACATCCGCGAGCACATTACGAAGAAGCTCGGCCACGCGGGCATCTCCGACATCCTGATCCGCAAGGACAAGCAGCGGATCACGATCGACATCTACACGGCGCGGCCGGGGATCGTGATCGGCAAGTCCGGGGTCGAGGTGGACGCGCTCCGCAAGGAGATCCACGGCATGACCAACAAGGCCGTGCACATCAACATCAACGAGATCAAGCGGCCCGAGCTCGACGCGAAGCTCGTCGCGCAGTCGATCGCCGAGCAGCTCGAGAACCGCGTCAGCTTCCGGCGCGCGATGAAGCGCTCGCTCGCCTCGGCAATTCGTTCAGGCGCGCACGGCGTGAAGGTGCTATGCGGCGGCCGGCTCGGCGGCGGCGAGATGAGCCGCTCCGAGAACTACTCCGAGGGCCGCGTTCCGCTGCACACCATCCGCGCCGACATCGACTACGGCTTCGCCGAGGCGAAGACGACCTTCGGCCGGATCGGCGTCAAGGTCTGGATCAACAAAGGCGAGATCATGCCGGAGGGCTACGAGGGCACCACGCAGCGCGATTCTCGCCTCGGCGACCAGGATCAGGCCCGCCGCCGTCGCGGCGGCGCCGAGGGTCTCGGCGCGGGGCGCGAGGGCGGGCGCCGCGGGCCCGACCGGGAGGGCCTCGGCCCGGTGCAGACCCGGCGCCGCAGGGGCCGGCCCGGCGCACAGGATCGCGGGCGCCGCCAGGACAACGTCGAGCGGCCCCGCACGGACGAAAAGGCCAAGTCGGCAGAGGGGCGCGAGCAGCCCGAGGTGACGCCTGAGGTCGAGGTGACGCCCGAGGCGGTCGCCGACGCGCCGGACACGACCACTCCGAAGCAGCAGGTCGAAGACCCGACGAAACTCGAGCAATCCGGCGACCCCGAGGCCGAGAAGCCGAAGCGCACGCGGAAGAAGAAGGAGAGCTAGGTCGTGCTGCTTCCCAAGAAGACGAAGTTCCGAAAGTACCAGCGGGGGCGCCGAAGCGGCATCTCGAAGGGACAGACCAACGTCCAGTCGGGCGACTTCGGGCTAAAAGCGATCGAGGCGGGCTGGATCACGAACCGCCAGATCGAGGCGGCCCGAATTGCGATGACGCGAAAGATCCGCCGTGGTGGCAAGGTCTGGATCAACGTCTTTCCGGACAAGCCGGTCACGCAGAAGCCGGCGGAGACCCGAATGGGCTCAGGCAAGGGCGCTCCCGAGCACTGGGTCGCGGTCGTCAAGCCCGGACGCGTCATGTTCGAGCTGGCCGGCGTCTCCGAGCCCCTGGCCAAGGAGGCGCTGCGGCTCGCGGGGCGCAAGCTCCCGATCAAGACCAAGGTCGTGAAGCGAGAGGCGGACATCTTTGTTTAAGGCCAGCCTCCTTTCATCTCGCGCCCGCCGAACCGCTGCAACGGTGACCTTCGAGGAGACTGACCTTGCGAGCTAAGGAACTCAGGGACCTCACCGACGAAGAGCTCGAGAACCAGCTGCACGACAGGCGGCAGGAGCTCTTCAACCTCCGGTTCCAGGCCGCGACCGGCGCGCTGGAGAACTCGGCGCGGCTGAAGCTGGCCAAGCGGGAGATCGCACGCATCCTGACCGTTCGAACCGAGCGAGAAGCAAATGGCTGACGAGAAGAAGACGACGAAAAAGCAGAAGGACGAGGAGACTCCGGTCGAGGAGACCGCGGCCGAGGAGGCCGTCGCCGAGGAGACGGTGGCCGCCCCCGAGGCGCCCGTTGCGCCTGCGGCGGAGGTCGAGGAGGCTCCCGCCGAGGCCGAGGAAGCTCCCGCCGGAGAGGAGACTCCCGCCGAGGAGCCTGCCCCCGAGCCTGCCGCCGAGGAAGAGCCGGCGCCAGACGTCGAAGCGGAAGCCGCTGCGGCGGAAGCGCCGGACGCCGAGGCACCCGAGGAAGCCGCGCCGGTGGCTGAACCACCGCGCAAGACGAAGCGAAAGCGGGTTCCTCGGAATGAAAGACGGCAGCGGCCGAAGAAGCCACGCGAGAAGCCTGGCGAGCGCAGGCCGATCACGCGGCTGCCGAAGCCCGAGCATCCGCGCGGCCGGCGCCAGGAGCGCCGCGGCGTGGTCGTCTCGAGCGCGATGGACAAGACGATCGTCGTCCGCGTCGAGTCGGTGAAGTCGCACCGCCGCTACAAGAAGGTGATTCGCCGCTCGTCGAAGTTCCACGCGCACGACGAGCGCAACGAGGCGAAGGTGGGCGATGTCGTGCGGATCGTCGAGACGCGGCCGCTCTCGAAGACGAAGAACTGGCGCTTGGCGGAGATCGTCGAGGTGGCGAAGTGATCCAGCAGGAATCCCGGCTGCGCGTCGCGGACAACACGGGCGCGCGCGAGATCCTCTGCATCCGCGTGATGGGCGGGTCGAAGCGCCGCTACGCGCGCGTCGGCGACATCATCACGGCGACCGTCAAGACGGCGACGCCGCAGGGCGCCGTGAAGAAGGGCGAGGTCGTGCAGGCGGTGGTCGTCCGCACGCGCAAGCCCTTCGGCCGCGACGACGGCACCACGATCGCCTTCGACGAGAACGCCGCCGTGCTGATCGACAACCAGCGCAATCCTCGCGGCACGCGCATCTTCGGTCCCGTGGCGCGCGAGCTCCGCGACAAGAACTTCATGAAGATCGTCAGCCTTGCTCCGGAGGTGCTCTAACACATGGCCCAGGCGATGAAAGTGCGCAAAGGCGACCTCGTCCACGTGCTGACGGGAAAGGATCGCGGCAAGCAAGGCCGCGTGATCGAGGCGCGCCCGGACGAGCGCCGTGTGATCGTCGAGAACGTCAACATCGTCAAGCGGCACACGCGCCCGAAGCCGCTCAAGGACTCAAGCCGCATGGGCGGTCAGCAGGTCGCTCCGGGCGGTGTGATCGACAAGGCGGCTCCTCTGCCCGTCTCGAACGTGATGGTGGTCTGCCCGACCTGCAACAGGCCGACCCGGATCGCGATCGAGCGCAAAGAGGTCAAGGGCGAGATGCACCGCGTCCGCGTCTGCAAGCGCGCCGACTGCGGCCAGGAGATCGATAAATAGTGGCCAGGCCGAGGACGAAAGAGACCAACGGCTACAAGCCGCGGCTCAAGGAGCTCTACGTGGGCGACTTGCGCCCGCGCCTGAAGGACGAGCTACAGCTGGGCTCGATCATGGAGGTGCCGCGCCTGCAGAAGATCACGCTCAACATGGGCGTCGGCGACGCGAAGACCGAGGCCAAGGTCCTCGACAGCGCGATCGACCAGCTGACGACCATCGCGGGGCAGCGCGCGCAGGTCCGAAAGGCCCGCAAGTCGATTGCGAGCTTCAAGCTGCGCGAGGGCATGCCGGTGGGCGCGAAGGTGACGCTGCGCGGCGACCTCATGTACGAGTTCCTCGACCGGCTCGTCTCGATCGCGCTCCCGCGCATCCGCGACTTCCGCGGTCTCGACCCGAACTCGTTCGACGGACGCGGCAACTACTCGCTCGGGATTCGCGAGCAGATCATCTTTCCGGAGATCAACTACGACGACGTCGACACGATCCGCGGGCTGGACGTAGCGATCACGACGTCGGCGAAGACGGACGAGCAGGCCGAGGCGCTTCTGCGCGGGCTGGGCATGCCGTTCCCCAGAAGAGAGGAAGAGGAGAGTGGCTAAGAAGTCGTTGATCGCGAAGGCCAAGCGCGAGCCGCGCTACCCGGTGCGCAAGTACACGCGCTGCAACCGTTGTGGCCGGCCGCGGGCGGTCTTCAGGAAGTTCGGCCTCTGCAGAATCTGCCTGCGGGAGCTCGCGCACCAGGGCGCGATCCCGGGCATGACCAAGTCGAGTTGGTGAGGAGACGCTGTCGGATGACCATTTGTGGAAGCAAGGACGCGTAGCGTGCTGACGGATCCGATCGCAGACATGCTGACGCGCATTCGCAACGCCAACCGCGCGATGCACGAGCGCGCCGAGATCCCGACCTCGCGGATGAAGGAGGAGATCGCCCGCCTGCTGAAGGAGGAGGGCTACATCACCGACTTCCACGTCGAGAAGGGCGACAGCTTCGACATGCTCGTCGTCGAGCTGAAGTACGGGTCGAACCGCGAGCGCGTGCTGACCGACCTCAAGCGCGTCTCCAAGCCCGGCCGCCGCATCTACGCGCGCAAGGATCGCCTGCCGCGCGTCCTGGGCGGAATGGGCACCGCGATCATGTCCACGTCCAGGGGTCTCGTGACCAGCAGGACGGCCGAGCAGGAAGGAATCGGCGGAGAGGTCATCTGCTTCGTCTGGTGAGAGCTGAATGAGTCGAATCGGCAAACAGCCCATCGAGCTCCCGAGCGGCGTCAACGTCGGGATCTCCCCTGGCCGCGTTCAGGTCAACGGGCCTCTGGGCGAGCTGAGCCAGAACATCCCGCCGCGCATGAAGGTGGAGCAGCAGGACGGCTCGATAGTCGTCTCGCGGCCGACCGACCGCGGTGACGACCGCGCCCTGCACGGCCTGACACGGTCGCTGATCTCGAACATGGTCGAGGGGGTCACGAACGGCTTTTCGAAACGGCTCGAGATCCAAGGCGTCGGCTATCGCGCCGCGCTGCGCGGCACCGACCTGGAGCTCAACGTCGGTCTTTCCCATTCGGTCGTCATCAAGGCGCCACCGGGGATCACGTTCGAGGTTCCGGCGCCGAACGAGGTGATCGTGAAGGGAATCGACAAGCAGCAGGTGGGCGAGATCGCAGCCGAGGTCCGCAAGGTGCGCCCGCCCGAGCCGTACAAGGGCAAAGGCATCCGCTACGAAGGCGAGTACGTGCGCCGGAAGGTCGGCAAACGAGCTTAATGTCGGTCATGACGAAGCCCAAGGCCCGATTGCGCCGCCACAAGCGCGTGCGCGGCAAGATTTTCGGCACGGCCGAACGGCCGCGGCTGGTCGTCTTCCGGTCGAACCGCGGGATCGAGGCCCAGCTCATCGACGATATCGACGCCAAGACCCTGGTCGCAGCGAGCTGGCAGCACCTGAAGAAATCGTTCAAGGGCAACAAGTCCGCGCAGGCTGCCGAGGTCGGCAAGCTCCTCGCGGAGAAGGCGAAGAGCGCCGGCATCGAAACGGTCGTGTTCGACCGCGCCGGCTACCTGTACCACGGACGCGTGAAAGCGCTCGGCGAGGCTGCGCGCGAAGGAGGATTGAGGTTCTGAGCGTCGAGATTCAGGAAACCAGGGAGCTCAAGGAGCGCGTGGTCGAGATCAACCGTGTCGCCAAGGTGGTCAAGGGCGGCCGGCGCTTCTCGTTCACCGCGCTCGTCGTGATCGGCGACGAGGTCGATCGCGTCGGCGTCGGCTACGGGAAGGCGCGGGAGGTGCCGCTCGCCATCTCGAAGGCCGTCGACGACGCGAAGAAGAACCTGTTCTCGATCCCGAAGAAGGGCTCGACGATCACGCACGAGATCCTTGGCGAGTTCGGCGCCGCGCGTGTTCTGCTGCGCCCGGCGAGCGAGGGAACGGGCGTCATCGCCGGCGGCGGGGTCCGCGCCGTGCTCGAGCTCGGCGGCGTGCGCGACATCCTCGCGAAGAGCCTCGGCACGACGAACCCGATCAACATGCTGAAGGCGACGGTGAATGGGCTCCAGTCGCTGCGCCGCCCCGAGGAGGTCGCGCAGATCCGCGGCAAGACCGTGCAGGAGATCCTCCCGGTCGGCCGGCGCACCCGGGAGAAGCAGGCTTCAGAGACACCACAGGAGACGAAGGAACCGACGGATGGCGAAGCTCCGGATAACCCAGACACGTAGCCAGATCGGCCAGAGCCAGCGGCACCGCGGCACGCTCCGCGCGCTCGGCTTGGGCAAGATCGGCCGCTCGGTCGAGCGGCCGGAGAGCCCCGAGCTCGCCGGTATGCTCAGGAAGGTTCGCCACCTCGTGAGGATCGAGGAAGCGAAGTAGGTCTCCCATGCCAGAGAAGCTCAATCTGTCCAACCTGAAGCCCGCTGCCGCGCGCAAGGATCGCAAGCGCATCGGCCGCGGCCTGGGCTCCGGCAAGGGCCGCTACTCGGGCCGTGGCCTGAAGGGCCAGAAGGCGCGCTCCGGCTCGCACAAGATGCGCCCCGGCTTCGAGGGCGGCCAGATGCCGATCTACATGCGGCTCGGCAAGCAGCGTGGCCCGTATTCGAAGGACGCGATGCCGATGGGCCCGCACCGCACTTCGACGGTGCCGGTCAATCTGCGCGAACTCGACCGCTTCGACGACGGCGCCGAGGTCACCCCGGAGGCGCTCGTCGAGGCCGGGATCATCAAGAACACGAAGACCGACGTGAAGATCCTCGGCCAGGGCGAGCTGAAGAAGAAGCTGACGGTCTCCGCGCACGGGTTCTCGAAGAGCGCCCGCGAGAAGATCGAGAAGGCCGGCGGCTCGGTGACCTGGCTGCGCGGCGAGCCGAAGCCGAGGCTGCCCAAGCGACGCCCGAAGTCCGAGATTCCACAGGCCGAGCCGGAGCCGCCGGAGACCGAGCAGGAAGAAACCGAAGCACCCGAGACGGCGCCCGAGGCTCCTGAGGAGCAGTCGCCCGAAGAGCAGGAGGCCGGCTAGGTGTTTTCCTGGCTCAGCAACGCCTGGCGCGTCCCGGAGCTCCGGCGCCGCGTCCTCTTCACCGCGCTGATCCTCGCGCTGTATCGCTTCGGCTCGTGGGTGCCGGCGCCCGGCGTCGAGTCCGACAAGATCAAGGACTACTTCTCGGGGCAGGGCGGGACGATCCTGAACCTGCTGAACGTCTTCTCGGGCGGCGCGCTCGGGCAGTTCGCGATCTTCGCGCTCGGGATCATGCCCTACGTCACCGCCTCGATCATCATGCAGCTGCTGACGGTCGTGATCCCGAAGCTGGAGCAGCTGCAGAAGGAAGGCGAGGCCGGCTACGCCAAGATCAACCAGTACTCGCGCTACCTGACCGTCGTGCTCGCGGCGTTGCAGTCGCTCGGGTACGCCTATCTTTTCGACCGGCAGGGCGCGCTGAACCTGAACGCGGGACGCCTGGTCCTGATCGTCATCACGTTGACCGCCGGGACGACGCTGCTGATGTGGATGGGCGAGCTGATCACGAAGCGCGGCGTCGGCAACGGCATCTCGCTGCTCATCTTCGCCTCGATCCTCGTCAGCGCTCCGTCGGGCGTTGTGGCCTGGTACAACGGCGGCGCGATGGAGAAGGTCTTCTTCCCGCTCGTCGGGCTGGGGATCATCGTCGCCGTCGTGTTCATCCAGGAAGGCCAGCGCCGGATCCCGATCCAGTACGCGAAGCGGATGGTGGGCCGGCGGATGACCGCGGGCGGCTCGACCTACATGCCGCTGCGCGTGAACATGGCCGGCGTCATTCCGGTCATCTTCGCGGCCGCGGTGATGGCGTTCCCGCCGACGCTCGCGCAGTTCTTCCCGCAGACGCAGAGCTTCATCAACCGCCACTTCCAGCCTTCGAGCTTCCTGTACCTCGCGCTCGAGGCGTTCCTGATCATCGTCTTCACGTACTTCTATACGGCGGTTCAGTTCAACCCGGTCGACCAGGCTGACAACCTGCGGAAGTACGGCGGCTACATCCCCGGCATCAGACCCGGGCCCCCGACCGCGCAGTACCTCGACCGCGTCCTGACCAGGCTGACGCTGCCCGGCGCGCTCTACCTGGCCATCATCGCGGTGCTGCCGAGCCTGTTCATCCGCTACGGCGGCTTCTCGCAGGCGACGTCGCGCGCCCTGGGAGGGACCTCGGTGCTGATCGTGGTCGGCGTCGCGCTGGACACGATGCGGCAGATGGAGTCGCAGATGATGATGCGCTCCTACGAGGGCTTCCTGAAATAGCCGTGTTCTCGGCCTCCTGGGGCGCCGCATCCTGCAGCCAGCGGCGTCAGGCGGCGGCGGAGCCGGGCTTCGCCCGGCGGGAGGCGCCGCCGTCCAGGTGGGCGAGATGAACATCCTGCTCTTGGGCCCGCAGGGGTCCGGGAAGGGAACGCAGGCGAAGCGGATCTCGGCGGAGTACGGGATTCCGCACATCGCCACCGGCGACATGCTGCGCGGGGCGATCGAGGCAGGCACCCCGCTCGGCCGCGAGGTCGAGCCGATCCTCGAGGCGGGGCAGCTTGTCCCGGACGAGCTCATGATCGGCTTGATCCGCGAGCGGCTCACGAACGACGACACGCGCGAGGGCTTCATCCTCGACGGCTTCCCGCGGACGATGGGGCAGGCGGATGCGCTCGACGCGACGCTCAGGGAGATCGGCCGCGAGCTCGACATCGTGTTCGAGTTCCAGCTGCCCGAGCAGGTGGCGATCGACCGCCTGCGCAGGCGAGCCGACGAGGAGGGCCGCTCGGACGACACGCCCGAGGCGATCGCGAAGCGGCTGGAGCTGTACCATCGCGAGACCGAGCCGCTCGTCGAGCATTACCGCGCCCACGGCAATCTCGTCGGGATCCACGCGGACGCTACCGTGAACGAGGTCTACTCTGAGATTCAGGACGCGCTCGAACGCGTGGCCGTCAAATGATCATTCGCAAGCGCCCAGCAGAGATCGAGCAAATGGCCGTCGCCGGGCGGGTCGTCGTCGACGCCCTTGCCCTGATCGGCGAGCGTGCGCAGCCGGGAGTGACGACCGGCGAGCTGAACGACCTCGCCGACGAGTTCATCCGCTCGCAGGGCGGCGCGCCGACCTTCAAGGGGTACCGCGGCTACCCGGCCTCGATCTGCACGTCGCCGAACGACATGGTCGTGCACGGGATCCCCGGTGAGTACGCGCTCGCCGGCGGCGACCTGCTCTCGGTGGACATCGGCGTCACCCTCGGCGGCTACATCGCCGACTCCGCCTACACCTTTGCGATCGGCGAGGTCTCGGGGGAGGCGCAACGGCTGCTCGACGCGTGCCAGGAGGCACTCGCCGCAGGCATCGAACAGTGCCGAGCCGGCAACCGTCTGACGGACATCTCGCATGCGATCCAGGAGGCCACCGAGTCGCGCGCCTACTCGGTTGTCCGCTCGCTCGTGGGCCACGGGGTCGGGAAGTCGATGCACGAAGAGCCGCAAATTCCGAACTTCGGCCCGCCGGGCCGCGGGCCCGTGCTCGAGCCGGGGATGGTCTTCGCAATCGAGCCGATGATCAACGCGGGCACGCCGGACGTCGTCATGCACGACGATCAGTGGTCGATCTCGACCGCCGACGGCTCGCTTTCGGCCCATTTCGAGCACACCGTGGCGATCACCGACGCCGAGCCGCGAATCCTCACGGCGGCGCAAACGCCGGCCAAGGCCGGTTTGCTAGGATGATGCCTCGCGCGGCGTAAAAGCCGTGTTTTGTCGTGTTCTGAAGTTGAATGGCCAAGGAGGAGGAAAAGATTGAGGTCGAGGGCGAGGTCGTCGAGGCCCTGCCCAGCACAATGTTTCGCATAGAGGTCGAGGGTGGCGGACACCAGGTGCTCGCCAAGATCTCGGGGAGGATTCGCAAGACCTACATCCGCATCCTTTCCGGCGACAAGGTCAAGGTCGAGCTCTCGCCGTACGACCTCACGCGCGGCCGAATCACCTACCGATACCGATGAAAGTCCGAGCCTCAGTCAAGCCCATGTGCGAGCGCTGCCGCGTGATCAAGCGGCATGGAAAGACCATGGTCATTTGCACCAACCCGCGACACAAGCAGAGGCAGGGGTAATGGCACGAATCGCCGGCGTAAATCTCCCGACGCAAAAGCGGCTCGAAATCGGGCTGACCTACATCTACGGGATCGGGCAGTCGACGGCACGCAAGATCTGCGCCGAGCTCGGCCTTTCGCCCGACGAGAAGGTGCGCGACCTCACGGACGCGGAGGTCACGAGGCTCCGTGAGTACATCGATGCAAACCTCCAGGTCGAGGGCGACCTTCGCCGCGAGCGGACGCAGGCGGTCAAGCGGCTGCAGGAGATCGGCGCGTACCGCGGTGTGCGGCATCGCCGCGGCCTGCCGGTCAACGGCCAGCGCACGAAGACGAACGCTCGCACGCGGAAGGGGCCGAAGAAGACGGTCGGCCGAGGCAAGAAGGCAGCCGCTGCCGCCCAGAAAACGTAACTAGTGGCTCCTCCTCGTCGACAAGCGACCCGAGGTCGCACGCGCCGCCGCGTTCGCAAGAACATTGCGATCGGCCAGGCGCACATCAAGACCTCGTTCAACAACACCATCGTGACGCTCACCGACACGGAGGGGAACGTGATCGCGTGGGAGTCGGCCGGCTCGGCCGGCTTCAAGGGCTCCCGCAAGTCGACGCCGTTCGCAGCGCAGGTCACCGCCGACTCGTGCGCGCGCAAGGGGATGGAGCATGGGCTCCAGAAAGTTGAGGTCTTCGTCAAGGGCCCCGGCTCCGGCCGTGAGACGGCGATTCGGTCGCTCCAGGCCGCCGGGCTTGAGATCCTGGGGGTCAAGGACGTGACGCCCCAGGCGCACAACGGCGTGAGGCCGAAGAAGCGGAGGCGCGTCTGATGGCGACCCCCTTCCTCACATCTCGGGCCCGCGGAGTGGCTGCAAACCATCGTCCCGCTATGTCCTCAGTCGTGTACGTAGCCTCCGGCTACGCACACTCCCTGCGTCCTCGCGGGTCTCGGTTTTCGCCGTCCGCGAGCGCGAGCTGCTCGGTAGGGGGTCGCTAGTGGCTCGCTACTCCGGCCCCGTCTGCAAGCTCTGCCGCCGCGAGGGCATGAAGCTCTTCCTCAAGGGGGAGCGCTGCCTGACCGAGAAGTGCGCGATCGAGCGCCGCTCGTACCCGCCCGGCGAGCACGGCCGCGGACGGATCAAGCAGTCCGAGTATCTGCTGCAGCTTCGCGAGAAGCAGAAAGCGCGGCGCTACTACGGCCTGCTCGAGAAACAGTTCCGCACGTACTACACCAAGGCGGCGAAAGGCTCCGGTGTCACCGGCGAGAACCTGCTGCGCCTCCTGGAGACGAGGCTGGACAACGTCGTCTACCGCCTCGGCTTCGCCGCTTCGCGCGCGCAGGCCCGCCAGCTCGTCCGCCACGGCCACTTCACCGTCAACGGCCGCCGCGTGAACATCCCGAGCTTCCAGGTGCGCCCCGACGACACCGTCGCGCTGCGGCAGGGCAGCTCCGCGGAGCAGGTGGTGCGCGACGCGACCGATCTGACCGCCTCCGTGCCGCCGTGGCTGCAGGCCGACCACGACGGCCTCTCCGGGAAAGTTCTCAAGCAACCAGAGCGCGAGGAGATCGACGCACCGGTCGCCGAGCAGCTCATCGTCGAGCTCTACTCGAAGTAAAGAACGCTACGCGTCCTAGGATCCACAACCCGAACTAAGAAAGCGCAGGAAACATGGCGACACGCACAGCAACGATGGACTTCCAGGTCCCGAAGATCGTCCACGAGGAGATCGACGAGAACCGCGGGATCTTTCAGATCGAGCCGCTCGATCGCGGCTTCGGCTACACCTTCGGCAACTCGCTGCGCCGCGTTCTGCTCTCGTCGCTCGAGGGCGCCGCGGTCACCTCGGTCAAGATCGAGGGCGTCGCGCACGAGTTCACGACCCTTCCCGGGGTCCGGGAGGACGTCACGGACATCCTCCTCAACTTCAAGAACCTGATCTGCAGGCTCCACGGCGAGTCGCCCGAGATCGAGGTGCGCCTGAACAAGCGCGGCGCCGGCGCCGTCAAGGCGAGCGATATCGAGGCGCCCGCGGAGCTCGAGATCCTGAATCCCGACCTCGAGATCGCCCACCTCTCGGACAAGGGCAAGCTCGAGGTAACGCTGACGATCGGCCGCGGCCGCGGCTACGTCCCGGCCGAGCTGAACCGCGGGCCCGAGCACACGATCGGCGTCATTCCGGTCGACTCAATCTTCTCGCCGGTCCGCCGCGTCTCGTACGACGTCGAGGCGGCCCGCGTCGGTCAGCGCACGGACTACGACAAGCTGATCCTCGACGTGACCACCGACGGATCGCTCGATCCGCGCGACGCGATCGGCGAAGCCTCCGAGATCCTGATCCGCCAGCTGGCGATCTTCACCGATCTCGACCGCATCGAGGGCTTCGGCGAGGCCGCGGCGCAGGAGCAGGCTGAGCCCGCGCTCGCTCACGGGATGGAGAACTTCCCGATCGAGGAGCTCGAGCTGGGCGTCCGCTCCTACAACTGCCTCAAGCGGGTCGGCATCGAGACGATCGGCGATCTCGTCACGAAGAGCGAGAACGAGCTCGCCGCGATCCCGAACTTCGGCAAGACGTCGATCGAAGAGGTAAAGGAGACGCTCAACGCGCACGGCCTGACCCTGCGCGGTGACGAGGCGGGCGCAACGGCGTAATGCGCCACCGCAAGTCCGGGAGAAAGCTCGGCCGCGACGCCTCACATCGCAAGGCGCTGTACGCGAACCTCGCGGGCGCGCTGATCGAGCACGGGCGGATCAAGACCACGCTCGCGAAGGCGAAGGAAGTTCGCCCGATCGCCGAGCAGATGATCACGCTCGGCCGGCGCGGCGACGTGCACTCGCGGCGTCAGGCGCTCAAGCTCCTGCGCTCACAGGACGTCGTCCACAAGCTCTTCAGTGACGTCGGCCCTCGCTTCGCCGCTCAGGACGGCGGCTACTCGCGGATCGTCAAGATCGGCCCTCGCCTCGGCGACGCCGCCGAGATGGCCTATCTCGAGCTGATCGACTACGTACCGCCGGAACGGCCGGTGCGCGTCGCCCGGCCCGCCGAGGTCGAGGAAGAAGAAGAAGCCGCCGCGCCGGCGGGTTAAGAGCTGAGGCGGGCAGGTGCTCGTTCTCATCGGCATCCTGCTCGCGATCTTCGTGATCCCCTGGCCGTGGGGGATTCTGGCCGTGATCATCGGCGGTCTGCTCGACATCGTCGAGAGCTACTTCTTCATGCGCTGGTCGCGGCGGCGTAAGGCGACCACGGGAGCCGAGACGCTGGTCGGACAGACGGCCGTCGCCTCGAGCGCTCTCCGGCCCGAGGGACAGGTTCGCATCGCCGGTGAGCTCTGGGCCGCCCGGTCGTCCGCCGGCGCCGATGCCGGTGACGAGGTCGTGGTCCGCGGTGTGGAGGGCCTCACCCTTCTTGTCGATTAGCCGCTGACGCCGGGCCCCGCGCTCACGGCGACGACTAAGGCGCCGACTCGGCGGCGCCGACTTCAGCGCGGGCGGCTTCGCCGGGCTCGCGTCTGAAATGAAGGGTCGACACAAGTGACCTCACGATGTGCGCTAGCCGCTGACGCCGAGCCCCGCGCTCACGGCGACGATGACGAGGCCGGCGAGCGTCACGTAGGCGAGCGAGCCGACGAAGCTGGTCTCGAAGAACCTCCAGCGCAGCCACGCGAGCGCGACGAGCTCGCAGGCGACCACGACGGCCGCGCAGATCAACGCCGCGTGGTAGTTCGGGATCAGAAAGGGGAGGGTGTGCAGGATTCCGCCGATGAACGTCCCCACGCCGGTGATCGCTCCACGGGCGATCGGATTGCCGCGCCCCGTGAACTCGCCCGTGTCGGAAAGACCCTCGGAGTACGCCATGCTGATGCCCGCGGCGATCGCGGTGGCGGTGCCGGCGATGAAGGCGACGTGGGGCTCGTGGGTGTAGAGCGCGACCGAGAAGATCGGCGCGATCGTGGACAGGGAGCCGTCGATCAGGCCGGTCAGGGCCGGCTGGACGCGCTGCAACAGGAACCGGTGGCGGTCGGTCACGATTAGAGTATATCAGACAATTCGCAAGTTGCTAGAGCGTAAAGCACGCCTTACAACGATGGTCAGGATCCCCTGACGTGCGCCTGAAGCTAACGCTGGAGTACGACGGCACGGCGTTCCACGGCTGGGCGGCTCAGCCGGGGCTGCGGACGGTCGAGGGAGCGCTGGGGGATGGTCTCGACGCCGTTTTCCCCAGCTGGGAGAGCCTCGCCGTCGCCGGCCGCACGGACACCGGCGTGCACGCGCTCGGGCAGGTCGCTTCCGTCGAGGTGGCGGAAGGACCACCCGTCGACCGTGCCCGCGACGCCCTGAACGCAGAACTGCCCGACGACGTGGCGGTGCTCGCCGCGGAGGCGGAGGCTCCCGACTTTCACGCGCGCCACTCGGCGCGCTCGCGCAGCTACGTGTATCGGGTCTACCGGCGGCGAGCCGGCTCGCCGTTCGAGACACGGCGATCCTGGTGGTACCCGCGCCCGCTCGACGAGGAGGCGCTGTCCGAGTCCGCGGAGCTCCTGCACGGCCTGCACGACTTCCGCGCGTTCACACCGACCGAGACGCGGCACGAGCACTTTGAGCGTACGGTGCTCTCGGCGGCCTGGCACCGGCGCGACGACGCGCTCGAGTTCGAGGTCACCGCGGACAGCTTCCTGCGGCACATGGTCCGCACGCTGGTCGGAACGATGCTGGAGCTCCCGCCGGACCGGCTGGCCCGCCTGCTCGAGGGCGCCCCGCGCTCCGAAGCGGGGACAACCGCCCCTCCGTGGGGCCTCTACCTCGTCAGCGTGGAGTACTAGAAGCGGTAGGAGCGCGCGCGGCTGAGGAAGAAGCCGTGGCGGCTCGCGTTCACGCAGCGCAGGCCGATCCGCCGGGAGAGGCACGTGAACCGGCCCACGTGCCACTTGTCTCCGTACGCGATCACTGGCCCTTCTCCGCGTACACCGAGTCGCTCGCGCAGGTGATCCTCGCCCGCCCGAAGCCGTTCATGTTGAACCCGACCGCCCGGCGATGAGCGATGCAAATGCGACCAGGATCGGATCGTATGCCGTCGCTAGCATCACCTCAAATGGCCGCGACGACCGTGGAAGCTCGCGCCGCCGAGCTGCGTGAGCTCCTGAATCACCACAGCTACCGCTACCACGTCCTCGACGAGCCGGAGGTCTCGGACGCCGAGTACGACCGCCTGTACGACGAGCTGCGGGCGCTCGAAGAGGAGTACCCCGAGCTGGTCACGCCCGACTCGCCGACACAGCGTGTCGGCGCGCCGCCTTCCGAGAAGTTCAGCAAGGTGCGGCACCTCCAGCCTATGGGCTCGCTGGACAAGGTGACGGACACAGAATCCCTGCAAAAGTGGGCAGACGACATTCGTCGGCGGCTCGATTCCGACGAGCCGGTCGCGTACGTGCTGGAGCCCAAGATCGACGGTTCCGCGGTCTCGCTGACGTATGAGAATGGGCGGTTCGCCCGAGGCGCGACCCGCGGCGACGGCTACCAGGGCGAGGAGGTCACCCCCAACCTGCGGACGATCAAGTCGATCCCGCTGACCATGCGGACGAACGACGACGCTCCGCCGGTGCTCGAGGTTCGCGGCGAGGTCTACCTGCCGATCTCCTCGTTCAACCGGCTGAACGAACGGCTGGTCGCGGAGGGCAAGAAGACCGCGCCGAACCCGCGTAACGCCGCGGCGGGCTCGCTGCGGCAGCTGAACCCGAACATCACCGCCGAGCGCGAGCTCGCGATCTGGGTCTACGGCCTCGGGGCCTGCGAGGGCCTGGAGCTCGAGACGCACTGGCAGACCCTGGAGTGGCTGCGAGAGCACGGCTTCCGCGCGAACCCGTTCGCCCAGCGGCTGGAGTCGATCGAGGAGGTCGCCGAGGCCTGCGCGGAGTGGGAGCGCCGCCGAACGGAGCTCGACTACGAGATCGACGGCGTCGTGATCAAGGTCGACTCGCTCGAGCAGCAGCGGCTGCTCGGCGCGCTGCACGAGCGGCCGCGCTGGGCGCGCGCCTTCAAGTGGGCGCCGATGACGGCGCAGACGAAGCTGCTGAAGATCGCGATCCGCGTGGGGCGGACCGGAGCGCTCAATCCTTGGGCGATGCTCGAGCCGGTCGAGGTCGGCGGCGTGACCGTCTCGAAGGCGACGCTGCACAACGAGGAGGACATCAACCGCAAGGACATCCGCGAGGGCGACACGGTCATCGTCCAGCGGGCGGGCGACGTGATCCCCCAGGTCGTCGGTCCGGTTCTGCCGCACAAACGCGGGACCAAGCCGTTCAAGATGCCCAAAAAGTGCCCTCTTTGCGGGACAAACGTCGTCAAGCCTGAGGGGGAGGCGATGCACCGCTGCCCGAACCGCGCGTGTCCCTCACGAGGGCTCGAGTCCCTGATCAACTGGGTCCAGGCCGCGGCGGACATCGAGGGCGTCGGCGAGCAGCTCGTGCGCCGGCTGTGGGAGCTCGGCCTCGTCCGCTCGATCCCGGCGCTCTACCGGCTGACGAAGGAGGAGCTTCTCGAGCTGGAGGGCTTCCAGGAGAAGTCGGCCTCGAACGCGATCGCGGCGATCGACGCCTCCAAGCAGGTCCCATTCAGCCGCGTCCTGTTCGGCCTCAACATTCCCGACGTCGGCTGGGTCACCGCCCAGAACCTGGCGCGCCATTTCGGCTCGGTGGACAAGATCATCGGGGCGAGCCAGGAGGACATCGAGGAGGTCGAGGGGATCGGGCCCGACCGGGCGGCCTCCATCGCCGAGTGGTTCTCCGAGGAGGAGAACCGCGCGCTGATCGCCGAGCTGAAGGAGCTCGGTCTTCGGTTGAAGATCGGAGAGGAGGACAAGCCGGTCGAGGGGCCGCTCTCCGGCAGCACGTACGTGATCACCGGAACGCTCGAGGAGTTCAGCCGCGACCAGGCGAAGGCGGCGCTCGAGGCGCTGGGTGCCAAGGTGGCGGACTCGGTCTCGAAGCGGACGACGGGCGTGATCGCCGGCGAGAGCCCGGGCTCGAAGCTCGCCAAGGCGGAGAAGGCGGGGGTGCCGGTGCTCGACGAGGCCGACCTGAAGAAGTTACTGAGCGGCTAGAACGGTCGCGAAGCGGTCCTGCGCGCGCCGGGCCCACCAGTACGAGACCGGGCGCCCGTTCTGGATCACGGAGAAGACGTAGCGCTTCCTGACGTAGCCCGACAGCGCCGAGGCGATCGAGGTCGTTCCGGTCTTGGCCAGCACGTTCCCGCGGGCGGGGGGACGGCGCATGCGGTCTTCCAGCGTTCCGTTGACCCCGGCGACCGGCAGCGAGGCGACGAACGGCCCGCGGATCTCCGGGTCCGCCCAGGCGGCTCGCAGCACGCCGACGAGCGCCCGGGTGGTGACGCGGTTGAGCACGGAAAGGCCAGAGCCGTCGGCGATGCGCACGCCGCGAAGCGGAACACCCGCGCCTGTGAGGAGATTGCGGACGACCGCCGCACCCCCCGTGCTGGTGCCCACGGCCCCGTCGACGGTCCCGAGCTGCTTCAGCATCAGCTCGGCGGTGAAGTTGTCGCTCTCGCGGTTCATGAACCTGAGGATCGCCGAAAGCGGCGGGGACGTCACATCGGCGAGCGGGAGCGCCTCGCCGCCCACGCGCCCGATTCCGGTGCCGCCCGAAACAGTCACGCCTGCCCGCCGGAGCGCGTATCGGAACGAGAGGGCCGCGGCGAGCGCGGGCTTCAGAGAGATCCGCCCGGCGTAGCGCCCGCGGTCGACCGACAACGCCGAGAGCGGTGGGGACTGGCTGATGTAGAACGAGGCTTTCCACCCCGGCGCGGTCCTGCGCGAGTCGAAAAACGACTCGTCGCCGAACACATCCCCCTGCACAGAGAGGATTCCGGCTGCCCGGACGCGTTTCGCCAACACGACGAGATCGGCGGTGGACAGCGTCGGGTCGCCGTGGCCCTGGAGGATGACGTCGCCGCGCCACGTTGTCCCGACGAGCTCGCCGCGGCCGAGCACGTCCGTCTCGAGCCGGTACTCGGGACCGAGCGAGACCAACGCGGCGTAGGAGACGAGCAGCTTCTCGTTCGAGGCAGGCGAGAGTGGTCGTGCGTCGTTTCGGGTGAAGACCGTCGTGCCGGTGTTGAGGTCGAATGCGAGCGCGGCGGAGTTGGAGCGGATGATGTGCGGCACCGCGAGGGCGCGCGCGAGCCGCTGCCCCAGCGTTCCGTTGGCCGCAGCGGCCGGATAGACGCATGCTCCGATCGCGGCGGCCGCCACGAGGACGACGACGTGACGGCGTCGCGGCATCCGGTCATTGTTCGTGAGCGACCGGCGCACGGTCAAGCGGCGTGGGCCGTCTGCCTCGCAAAGATAGGCCGTCCGGCCCATGAACGCTGGGCCTCCGAGGCGGATAATCCCACCAAGCTGCGTCTCAGCCGCGTCACCATGACTATCGATTCCCGCACCCTTCGCGACAGCATCCGCACTCTCCTGAAGAGCCCGGCCGACGCGCCCTCCCAGGATCGGATCGAACGGACGCTGACCGACGGTTACGCGAAGGCGATGTCCCTCGAGGCCGAGCGGCTGAAGATCGAGCGGCGGATCGCGGATGTCGCGTCAGAGATCACGGACGACAACCGCGAGCAGAAGACGACTGAGCTCGCCGCCCTCTCGCACCGCCTGTCCGAGACGATCGAGGAGCTCGAGGCGCTGCGGATGATGCTCGCCGCGCTGCGCGACCACGCGGCCGCGACCCAAGCCGCTTAGACGATCCCGCTCCGAACCGCGTAGACGGCGGCTTGGATCCGGTTCTCGATCTGGAGCTTCATCAGGATGTTCGAGATGTGGTTCTTGACGGTCTTCGGGCTGATGTGGAGATCGGCGGCGATCTGAGCGTTGTCCTTGCCGTTCGCGATCAGCTTCAACACCTCTATCTCCCGGTCCGACAACTCGGCGCGAATCGTCTCCGCCGCCTCCGGCGAAGCCGAGGTGGCCCGAATCCGCTCGAGGACCTTTCCTGCGATCGTGGGGGAGATCAGCGACTCGCCGACCGCCGCCGCCTCGATGCCGCGGATGACGTCCTGGATCGACGCGTCCTTGAGCAGATAGCCACAGGCGCCCGCGAAGATCGCATCCATCACGTCGGCGTCCTGATCGGAGATCGTGAGCACGACGACGCGTGTGAGCGGCGCGAGGCTCGTGATCTTCTTCGTCGCCTCGACGCCGTTCATGCCCGGCATGTTCAGGTCCATGACGACGACGTCCGGCGTCAGCTCCCGGACAAACCGGACCGCCTCCGCCCCCGCGGAAGCCTCGCCCACGACCTCGACGCCCTGTTCCTCGAGCAGGTTGCGAAGGCCGGTGCGGAATAGGTCGTGGTCGTCGACCAGCAGCACACGCAAGGAGTCCTGCCCGGCGTCCCTCGTCTCGTCGAGCGCTCCGCTCACTAGTGCTCTCCTGGCCTCGAAATGGGCGAGGCCAAGAGTGTAATCAGTGCAACGAGATGGTGACTGTTCGCCGGCCCCAAGCCGCCGCTTGGGCGACCGACGGGAACCAGAGATCGATGGTCGCGCCGCGGACGGCACCGCCGGTGTCAGCGGCCACTCCCTCGCCGTAGCCGGGGATCGTCATCCGCGTACCGAGCGGGATCACGCCCGGATCGACCGCGACGACGCCCCAGCCCGCCGGCGCTCCAGTCGCCGTACTGCCGCGCAGGGCATAGCCGGTCGCGACGACGGTCATCTCCCCGCGACCCGTGGCGACAGGGCCGCCGCCGGGGAGTCCGCCCACGCCCGGGGCCGCAGCCTGCGCGACCGCGAGGCGCCTGGCTGCCGCGTCGATGGCCTGAGCCTGGCCCTCGAGCGAGCCGATCTGCGCCGCGTTGAGCCGCCGCTGGGCCGCGAGCCGGCTCAGATAGGCGGCACGCTCGGCCCGCGCCGACGCAAGCGTTTCGAGCTCTGAGCGCGCGCGGGCGGTCAGCGCACGAAGCTCGGCCGCTCGCCGTGCGAGCGCCTTCGAGACGCGAATCAGATGCGTGCGGCTGGCCTCGGTCTGCTGGATGACCTTGCGGTCCTCTTTGGCGGCGAAAGTGATCCCGTCGAGCGTCGAGAGGGCCTCGTCGAGCGACTTGGCGCCGAGGAGGACGGCGAGCGGGTCGGTCTCGCCCTGCTCGTACAGCGCGCGCAGCCGGAAAGCGAGATTCCGCTGCGACACCGCGAGCACGTGGCGTGCGATCCGCAACGTGTGTCGCGCCTCGGCCTGTTGGCTGCGAACCGTCTCACGCTTGGCCTCGAGGGCAGCGAGCTCGGCGCGCACGCGCGAGAGCTTGCTGTCGAGCGCGTAGAGCGTCAGCACGGCCGCGTGAGAGCGTGACGAGATCGTGACGTTCTGATGCCGAAGCGTCGACGCGCGATCGCGCAGATTCGAAGAGTCGGCGCCGATCGCCGCAGGCACGATCGCGACGACTAGCGCGGTGGCAGCAACGAGGGCCAGCCGCACAGGCGTTCTCCCCACCAGCACCGCCCGCACGGGGCGGCACCGTAGCAGACTTTGTGCTGGGCCACCAACCCTCGCTACCCGATCCCCTTCCGCACCGAACCTCGTTTGCGGACGTCCGGTGACGTTGTTAGGGTGCCGAGCTTGTGACGAACCGGCCCCTTCCCCCGGGGCGCCCGGCGAGCCCAGCGATCGGTGGTCGTCACGGCTCGAAAATCGTCGGGGCGCTGGCACTCACCTGCGCGGCCATTGCGGCCGTGCTCGTTGTCGTGCCCGCAACCGCGGATCCGTCCGTCGCCTCAAAGCAGGCACAGGCGCAGGGCGTCCTCGGGCAGATCCAGCAACTGGACGCGAGCCTCGAGCACGCGATCGAGGCCTACAACGCCGCGACGATCAAGCTGAACAGGATCCGCGGTGACCTGAAGGAGAACGCGCACCAGCTCGTCCTGGCGAAGAAGAACCTCAAGCAGGCGCAGTCCCTGCTCACCAGCCGGCTCGTCAGCATGTACACGTCGAGCTCGGACGATTCGACGCTGGCAGTCCTGTTCGGGGCGTCCAGCCTCAGCAACATGCTCGATCGGCTCGACGCGGTCGACCGCGTCTCGAGTCAGGACGCGAGCGTCCTCAAGCAGGTGATCGAGTCGCGGCGGGAGATCCAGGCGCGTCGCGAACGCCTCAGGCACGCAAAGGCCGAGCAGGCCCAGGTCGTCGCCGAGCGGGCGGCCGCAAAGGCCTCGGTGCAGCAGCAGCTGGGACAGCGCCGCGCACTGCTCTCCTCGATTCGCAGCGAGATCGGACGCTTGCAGGC